>NZ_JBVJMK010000001.1:217679-383477 GCF_055584245.1 Luteibacter sp. NPDC104163 | reverse complement strand
GGCCGCCCGCCGGCCCGCCGCCGGGGGGGGGGGGGTGTGGGGCGGGTGGGGGGGGGGGGCGCCCCCCCCGGGCGCCCACCCCCGCTCCCACAACGGCGATGCGACACCGTTTTGACCGCTCGCGGCCGCGAATTGCCTCACACTGCGCCCGACACGCGCCGCCCCGGGCGCGAGCATCCTCCCCACCTACGCCTGGGGGAGGACCCACCATGTTTCGCTGGACGCAATCCATTACCGCCAAGGTGCTTGGCATCGGCGTACTCGCGCTGTTGATGCTGATCCCACTCAAGCAGGCCGACGGCATCGTCCGTGAGCGCGAGGCCATGCGCACATCCGCCGTGGCGCGTGTCGCCTCCGGGTGGGGCGGCCCGCAGACCGTCGGCGGGTTCATGCTTGCCATGCCGGCTCGCAGCGAGGTGCGCGACAGCACCGGCCGCGTGGTCAGCGTGCAGGACACGACGCACATCGTGCTTGCCGACGAGATGACCACCACGGCCGACCTGGCCGTCGAGCGGCGCAGCAGTGGCATGTACGAGGTGCCGGTCTACACGAGCGACGTGACGATTCGTGGCCGGTTCCTCGTGGAAGACGTGGCCAGCGCCGGTGCAGAGAGCGGCACGGCGCTGGATACGGGCAAGGCGGAATTGCGCCTGCTCATCGCCGATACGCGCGGTTTGCAGGGGATCACATCGGCCACGGTCGACGGGCATCCGATACGCCTGGCGTCCTCGGCCGCCACGATGGGCGGCTACAGCGTGCTGACGGCCGCCTTCCCGGTGGATCCGGCGCGTGCCACGCCCATCGACTTCGCGCTGACACTTCGTATCGCCGGCACCGAATCGTTCTCCGCGCTGCCGCTGGCCCGCGCGAGCACCCTGCAACTGCGCTCCGCGTGGCCCGACCCGAGCTTCGCGGGTGCCATGTTGCCCGGCCGCCGCTCGGTCAGCGCCAAAGGCTTCGATGCCACCTGGCAGGTCATGGACCTCAACCGCTCGTATGGCCAGCATTGGGACGCCGCCAGTGCCGACGTGAACGCCCGCCTCGCCGCATCGTCGTTCGGCGTGAAGCTGGTCAAGCCCGGTAGCGTCTACCAGCAGAATGATCGCGCGGGCAAATACGGCCTGCTGTTCATCGCGCTGACATTCGTCGCGTTCTTCCTGTTCGAGGTGCTGAAGGGCCTGCGTCTCCATCCCGTGCAATACCTGCTCGTGGGCGCTGCCATGGCGAGCTTCTACGTGCTGCTGCTGGCCTTGTCTGAGCAGATCGGTTTCGGGGTCGCCTACGTGGTGGCGGCCACGACGGTCGTGCTCATCGTCGGTGGCTACGCGGCGGCAGTGCTCCGGGCCCGGGGTGCCGGGCTGGTGCTGGGAGGCGTGCTGGCCCTGGTTTACGCCATACTGTATGGCCTGATCGGCGCCGAACAGTACGCGCTGCTGATCGGCTCTGTGGTACTGGTTGCCGTTATCGCGCTACTCATGTATCTCACGCGCCGGATCGACTGGTACGCCTACGGGGTGCCGTTCAACAGCCAGACGGAAACGCCATGAACTTCCTCGCCATCGAAACCTCTACCGAAGCCTGCTCCGTCGCACTGGTCCACGGCGACGAAGTGATCGAGCGCAGCGAGATCGCGCCGCGCCGGCACGCCGAACTGGTGCTGCCGATGGCCGACGCGCTGCTCGCCGAAGCAGGCCTCTCGCGCAACGCCCTGCAGGGCATCGCCGTAGGCCGTGGGCCCGGTGCGTTCACCGGCGTCCGCCTGGGCGTCTCACTGGCCCAGGGCATGGCCATGGCGCTCGATGTGCCCGTCGTTACGGTGTCCTCGCTCGAAGCGCTGGCGCTGGAAGCACCCGAGGACGACGCGGCGATCCTTTCCGTCATCGACGCACGCATGGGCGAAATCTACGTCGCGGCCTGGCGCCGCGACGATGACGGTGGCGTGAGCCTGATCGACCGCGAACGCGTGGATACGGCAGCGGCGCTGATCGTCCCGGAAGCCGCCGCGTGGCATGTCGTCGGCACGGGCTGGGCCACGTACGAAGCGGTGCTGCGTGAACGCATCCCGGCGCCGGTTCGCTCGGCGGATGGCGCGCGGTTCCCGCAGGCCAGGCACATCGCGGAAGTGGCCGCGAAGCGCTTCCGGCAGGGCGAAGCCGTCGCCCCCGAACTCGCGCTGCCGGTATACCTGCGCGACAAGGTCGCGCTTACGCTGGTGGAGCAGGGCAAGGCCTGATTGCCTGTGGGAGCTTGCGAGCGACGGGTCGCGGAAGAGCATCGTTCGCAAGCTCACTCCCACAAGCTGCCGCGCTCCTACAGGGGCTGTCGCGAGACGACGGTTGCCTCAATCACCGCGCAGACGTGTTCGAAGCATGCGTCGTCCAGCCACGGGCTGTTCGTCACGGTGAGCGTGCGCGCGGCGAAGTCGCGCGCGTTGGGAATATCGTCGCCGCCCGCCATCGTGCCGAGGTACGGGTAATCCGGCAGCGCATGCACGAACATCCGCGCTACGCCGTGGCGCGAGGCCCATAGCCGCTGCAACACCGCATCGCGGGTGGCTTCGTCGGGCAACCGCAGCATCAGGTACGGCCAGGTGCCGCCCTCATCGGTGAATACGTGTACACCGGGGATCGAGGCCAGCGCCGGCACGCGGGCACGGGCCTGCGTCGTGGTGGTCTCGATGAAATGCGGCAGGCGGTGGAACGCGCGCGCGCCGACGGCCCGCCGCCAGCGACCTACGCGGTGCAATGGAAAATCCACATCGAAGTGCTCGCCCGCCGCACCGAGCAGGTCGCCACGGCGCAGGGCCCGGCGCAGCGGCTGGCCATACGCCATGCCGAGGCCGCGCGGGCGGTAGAACGCGGCGTAGCCCGCCAGCTCCAGCGCGCGGCGCGCTTCCCACCCCGGATGCCAGCGTGCGATCCGCCGCGCCGCGCGGCGGAAGCTGTCGCGCAGTGCTTCGTCGCGCGCCACCAGCAGGCCACCCTCGAAGATCGAAAGCCCCTTGCCCGCGGCGAGGCTGTAGAAACCCACATCGCCATGCGTACCGGCGGCGCGGCCATCGATGCGCGCGCCCAAAGCCTGCGCCGCATCCTCGACCACCCAGGCACCCACCGCGTCGGCGACCGCACGCGCCGATGCGACGTCCGCCGTGCGGCCGCCGAGATGCGTCGGCACGATGGCGAGCGTCCGCTCGCCGCAGGCGGCGGCCAGCCGTTCCGGATCCATGTCGAAATGGCCGGGGCGAAGATCGACCAGCACCGGCTCCAGCCCGGCGCGGCGGATCGCAAGCGGGACCAGGGGGCAGGTGAACGCGGGGATGGCGACCTCGCGCCGCGTGCGCGCGTGCTCGGCCAGGCCAGTGAGGGCGACGGTAAGCGCCGCCGTGCCCGAGCACTCCAGCTGTGCCTCCTCCACGCCCAGCCATTGCGCGGCGAGTGCCGTCAGCGGTGCAGGGATGTCGCCGCCCATGTCCGCGAAGCCCAGGGGCAGGCCCGCCGTGGGCGGGGCTTCACGTTGAGGCCGGAACCACATCGCTGGCACCTTCGTCGCCCTCGGCGAACGCGAGACAGAGGATGCCCGCCACGATCGCCAGTGCACCCACGATCTGCGCCGGCGTGACCGGTTCGCTGAACACCCAGTACGAGAGCACCATCACGCTGACCACTTCGAGGTGCGACGCCGCGAACGCCGGCCCGATGGGCGCGTGCTTCAGCAGGCTCATCCAGGTCACGAACGCACCGATGTAGCCGGCGATCGCCCCGTAGATCCACGGATGCGAAAACACCCGCGCCAGCCATGCCGTGCTCATCTCGACAGGCAGCGCATGGTTCCCCGCCAGCTTGAAGCAGACGAGGTTCAGCGAATCGAACGCGAGCAGCAGCGCGAAGCCGACGATGTAGAAGCGCTTCATGCGCCGGCTCCCACGATGGCCACGCCCGCCGCCACGAGCAGGATGCCGGTGACGCGCAGCGGGCTAAGCCGCTCGCGGAACAGGAAGCGGCCCGCGATCATGATGGCGACGATGTTGATCGAGCCCAGCAGCACGCCCTCGGACAGCGGCACGAGCGAAAGGAAGGCGATCCACACGACGAACTCGAGCACGTAGCAGCCGATGCCGGCCCAGATCCACGGGCGCGCCAGCATGTACTTCCAGCGGGCGAGGCCATCGCCCGCGCGCGGGTCTCCGGCCGCCGCCTTGAACGCGAGCTGCCCGCCCGTATCGAGCAAGACGTTGGCCAGCCACAGGCTGAAGACCAGGCCGTGCATGCTCAGGCCGCCATGCGCGCGGGCCGCGCGTCGCGGGCGACCCGGGTGAAGAAATCGGCGCTGCGTTCGATCAGCGTGCGGCGTTCGCGATCGATCGTGATCATGTGGTAGCTGTCGGCAAGCAGCAGCATCTCGACCGGGCCGCGGACGCCGCGCGCCACCATGTCGGCATTGGCCGTGCTGGCCACGTCGTCGTCCGTGGCATGCGCGATGAAGCACGGCGCCACGACATCGGGGAGGCGCCGGCGGACATCGCGCGCGAGCCACCACATTTCCGCCAGGGCGTGCCATGGGTTCCCCGGCAGGCCAGCCGCTTCGCTGTCGCCCGACAACATGGCCGCGCTGATCTGCGCACGCAGCCGTTCGTCGCGTATGCCGTACGGCGGCTGCTCCATGAAGCTGCGGTGGCGGCCGATACCGAGGCGCTTGAACACCGGCAGGATGAAAGAGAGATGACGGCCGGTCCACGGGATGGACCAGCCGTCATGGCGGAACGTCGCGCCATACACGCCGACCCCATCCACCCAGTCCGGGCGCACCGCGGCGAGGCGCAGCGCCAGGACCGCACCCATGGAGAGGCCGGCGACGAACAGCCGGTCGACCCGGCCGCGCAGCTGCTCGGCCGCGGCCTCGACGCTGGCGTACCAGTCCTGCCACGTCGTCGCGAGGAGGTCGTCCTCGCTGCCGCAATGGCCGGCCAGGCGCACGCCGACCACGGTGAATCCCGCACGGTTCAGGCCTTTGCCCAGCATGCGCATTTCCGTGGGTGTGCCGGTCAGGCCGTGGATGAGCAGGACGCCCTCGCGGCCGCCTTCAAAATGGAATTCCGTGGATTCGCTCACGCCCGGGCCTCGCGCCTGTGCCGTTTCATGACAGGCATGCTCGCAAGCCGTGGTTTCAGCGAGCTTTCCGCAGGCTTAGCCCGGGCTTGGCAGGCCCGGGAAACGCAGCTCGACGCGCAGGCCGCCCAGGGCCGAGCGGGCGAAGCCGACGCGCGCCGCGTGGCGTTCGGCGATGCTTTCCACGATGGCCAGGCCAAGCCCCGTGCCGTCCTCGTCGACCCCGGGGACCCGGAAGAAGCGTTCTCCCAACTGGTCGAGGAACGCATCCTCGACGCCCGGGCCGTCGTCGTCCACGGCCAGCACGGTGTCGTTGCCATCACGTGCCAGCGAGACGGTGACCGTGCGTCCGCGCCCGGCATAGTGGAAGGCGTTGTCGACGAGGTTATCGATGACCTCCTGGATCTGCAGTGCATCGCCGCGCACCGGGCATGCGCCATCGGTGCCTTCGTAGCCCAGGTCCACGCCAAGCGCGAGCGCCTGGTGGACGCGCATGCCCACGGCCTCCGGGACGACCTGGGCGAGATCGATCACGGCCATGCCATCGTGGTCGGGCAGGTCCGGGGACTGGGTGCGGGTAAGTGCGAGCAGCTGGGCCGAGGTGCGTGCAGCGCGGGCGGCCAGGCGCTGGATGTGGGCCAGCGCGTCCTGCTGCTGGGCGGCATCGCCCGCCGCGGCGACACGCTCGACATGCAGTTGCAGGCCGGCCAGCGGCGTCCGCAACTGGTGGGCGGCGTCCGCGATGAACCGCTCCTGCAGCCCGAGCATGTTGCGCATGCGGGCGAACAGGTCGTCGATGGTGCGGGTCAGCGGCAGGATCTCCACCGGCACGTCTTCCTCGCCGATCGGGCCCAGGTCGTGGCCGCGCCGGCTCAGGCGCGTCGTCAGCGGCTCCAGCACGCGCAGGCCATGGCTCACCCCGAACCACACGAGGCAGAGCACGGCGATGATGAGCAGCGCCTCCACCGGTAAGGTCAGCAGCAGGATTTCGCGTGCGCGCTGGTGGCGGTCACGCAGGTTCTCAGCCACCTTGATCGTGATGGTGTCACCGGGGTCATGCCGGTTGGCGATGCGCATGACCGCGCCACGCAGGGCCTTGTGGCCCAGGTCGGTGTCGTACAGCAGGGGCGGTGCGTCGACATCGACCGCACGGCGCGTGGGCACGGCCAGTTCGGCGTTGCCGATGATGCGGCCGTGCCGGTCACTGATCACTTCGTAGTAGTTGCGCCCATCCGGGTCGTATTCGAGGAGGAAGCGCGCCTGCGCGGTCAGCTCACCACGCAGGGCGTCGCTGCCGATCATTTCCGCCAGGGTGAGCGCCGAATCGGAGAGGTCCGAATCGTGTACGCGGTTCGAGTAGGCGAGGGCGATGAAGTACCCGACCACGGCATCGACGACCAGCACGCCGAGCACGGGAACGAGCAGGAAGGTGAGCAGGCGCCGGCGCAGGCTGGGGCGCGCCGGGCGGCGCGCCGCGTGGCGGCGTTCAGGCATCGACCGATTCTTCGAGGAGGTAACCCAGGCCGCGGATGGTGCGGACGTTGGTCCCCGAGCCATGCAGCTTCTTGCGCAGGCGGTGCAGGGCGATATCCAGGCCGTTGTCGGTCAGGTCCTCGTCCCAGTTGCACAACGCCTCGACCAGCTGAGCACGGCTGGTGACCTTGTCGGCACGGGTGGCCAGTGCCTCGATCAGGCCGAACTCGCGCGCGGTGAGGTCGAGCGGCGTGTCGCCGATCCAGGCGCGGTGGCCCGGGATATCCAGGCGCAGGCGGCCAATGCGGAACTCCGGCGCACCGTGGCTGGTGCGGCGGCGGAGCAGGGCGCGCACGCGGGCTTCGAATTCCGCCAGTGCAAAGGGCTTCACCAGGTAGTCGTCGGCGCCCAGGTCGAGCACCCGGACGCGCTCCTTCAGGCCTTCGCGGGCGGTGACCACCAGCACGGGAAGGCTGGCGCCACGCTTGCGCGCGCGGCTGAGCACATCGCTACCATCGAGCTGGGGCAGGCCCAGGTCGAGGACGAGGAGGTCGTAATCATGGTCGCGCAGCGCATGGTCGGCACTGGCGCCATCCGCCACGTGGTCCACGGCGTGACCGCCTTGCTGCAGGGCCGCGCGCACGGCGGCGGCGATGGAGGCGTCGTCTTCGGCTAGGAGTATGCGCATGGTGGACAAGCATACGCTCCGTGATGGGGTGGCCGCATGCTGTCGCGGCAGGCTTTCCCGCCCCTTTCCGTCAATTGCGAACGATTCGCATTGCGGTTACGATTGACCGGTTTCCACGCTGGCACAGGGGCCTGACACCGCATGAGCGATACCGTCGACCGGACACGCCGTGCGTTCTGGCTGAAGCACCTGCACCGCTGGCACTGGATCAGCTCCGCCATTTCGCTGGTGGTGCTTTTCATGTTCTCCGTCACCGGCTTCACCCTGAACCACGCCGCGCAGATCGAGGCGACCCCTCGGGTCGTGCGGCATGCGGGCACGCTGGCGCCGGCGACGCTGCAACGCCTCAGCGATCCCGGGCGCAAGTCGGCCCCGGTCGCCACGGCCGTCGCCGATGCCGTGCACGCGCAGACAGGCGCGGACATCGCCGGCCGCGATGGCGACTGGAGCGATGACGAGGTGTACATCTCCCTGCCGCGTCCCGGTGGCGATGCGTGGGTGAGCATCGACCGGGAAACCGGCGAGGTGCAGTACGAATCGACCGATCGCGGCTGGCTTGCCTGGTTCAACGACCTGCACAAGGGCCGCAACACGGGCGCCGCATGGCGCTGGTTCATCGATGTGTTCGCCCTGGCCTGCGTGGTGTTTGCCGTCACCGGCCTGCTCCTGCTCAAGATGCACGCCGCCCAGCGCGGCATGACCTGGCCGCTCGTCGCGCTCGGCTTCGTGCTGCCGCTGGTTGTCGTCCTGCTCTTCATCCACTGACCCAAAGGATTGCCATGCGAAGGCTGCTTCCACTCGCGCTCTGCTTCCTCGCCGCCCCGGTCGCCGCGGCCGACATGAACCTCACCGTCGAGATCCCCACCCTGAAGGTCGCGGAATACCACCGGCCCTACGTCGCGGTGTGGATCGAGCGCGAGGATCACAGCGTGGCCGCCAACCTGGCCGTCTGGTACGACGTGAAGAAGGCCAGTGGCGAAGGCACCAAGTGGCTGAAGGACATGCGCCAGTGGTGGCGCCGCAGCGGGCGCGACCAGACCATGCCGATCGATGGCGTATCCGGCGCCACGCGCCCCGCGGGCCAGCACCAGTTGCGCTTCACCGACGGCAAGGCGCCGCTCGGCACGCTGGCACCCGGGCATTACGAGCTGATCGTCGAGGCGGCGCGCGAAGTCGGCGGCCACGAGACGCAGCGCATCGCCTTCGACTGGCCGGCGAAGTCGCCCATGCACCTCTCCGCGAAGGGCACGGACGAACTCGGCCAGATCACCCTCGATATCAATCCCTGACTGGAGCCATGCCATGAAGCACCTGTTCGTTCGCGCCGCCCTTTGTGCCGCGCTGGTCATGCCGTTCGCCGTGCAGGCGCACAAGATGTGGCTCGTCCCGTCGGCCACCGTGGTCTCCGGCGACGATGCGTGGGTGACCGTGGATGCCGCGGTATCCAACGACCTGTACTACCCAGACCATTTCCCCGCCCAGCTCGATAACCTGGTGATCACCGCGCCGGACGGCAGCCAAGTGAAGCCGGAGAACCCGTGGACCGGCAAGGTACGCAGCGCGTTCGACCTGCCGGTGAAGGAAGCGGGCACGTACCGGATCGCGCTGGTGAACCAGGGGCTGTTCGCGAACTACGAAGTGGATGGGCAGAAGAAGCGCTGGCGCGGCAAGGCCGACGAGCTGAAGGCGGGCATCCCCGCGACTGCGAAGAACGTGCAGGTCAGCGAAATGGCGTCGCGCGTCGAGACCTTCGTGACCCAGGGCAAGCCGGGCGGCGATGCACTGAAGCCGACCGGCAAGGGTCTCGAGCTCGTGCCGGTCACCCAGCCTGGCGATCTCGTCACGGGTGAAAAGGCGACGTTCCAGCTGTTGCTCGATGGCAAGCCGGCCGCGGGCCTCAAGGTCACCGCGATCAACGGCGCCACGCGCTACCGCAACGCGCAGGAAGAGCAGGACACGCAGACCGACAAGGATGGCCGCTTCACCTTCGCCTTCGCCAACCCCGGCATGTACTGGGTCAATGCGAACACGGAAGACAAGAAGACCACGGTGAAGGAAGCGACGCAGCGCCGCGTGGCCTACACCGCGACGCTCGAAGTGCTGCCGCAGTGACAGCTTATCGGTGTGGGCGCGCGCTCGCGCGCGATGGGTGCTCGCCGCAGCCCCGTCGCGCGCAAGCGCGCTCCTACATCGGTCTCGCCCTGTTGCTCTGGTTCGTCTGCCTCTCGGCCACCGCCACCGACGTCCGCCGCTTCGAAGGCGAGACGATGGGCACGACGTGGTCGGTGAATGCGGTGCTGCCCGCGCACGCCGACGAACGGCAGATCGAGCACGGCATCCAGGCCGAGGTCGACCGCGTCGTCGCGCAGATGAGCACGTATGAACCGGACTCCGACCTGAGCCGGTTCAACCGTGCACCGGCGGGTACATGGCAGGTGTTGCCGCCCGAGTTCTACGGCGTGTTGCGTTACGCGTTGTCGCTCGCGAAGGATTCCGGTGGTGCCTACGATCCGACCGTCGGCCCGCTGGTGAACCTGTGGGGCTTCGGTCCTGACAAGCGCCCGCGCGATCCTCCCGGCGCCGCGGAACTGGCCGCGGCGCAAGCGCGGGTCGGCTGGCAACGCATCAAGCTCGACGACGCTACCCACCGCGCCTTCCAGCCCGGTGGCGTGTACGTCGACCTGTCGTCCGTCGCCAAGGGCTTTGGCGTCGACCAGGTCGCACGGTTCCTCGATACGCAGGGTGTGAAGGCGTACCTCGTCGAGGTGGGTGGCGAGTTGCGCGCCCACGGGCGCAAGCCGGATGGCAGTGCATGGCACGTGGGGATCGAACGCCCCGGTGCGGCAAGCGCGGCCGTGGATAGCGTCGATGAGGTCGGCCGCATCGTATCGCTCGACGACAAGGCCATCGCCACCTCGGGTGATTACCGGCACTTCTTCGAATCCGGTGGCAAGTTCTATTCGCACCACATCGATCCGCGCACCGGCAACCCGGTGGCACACCGGATCGCATCGGTAAGCATCCTCGCCGGCGATTGCATGCACGCCGATTCCCTCGGTACGACGATGACCGTGCTCGGGCCGGAGGAAGGCATGGCGTACGCGAAGGAACACGGGCTTGCCGTGTTGTTCGTCCTGTACACGGCGGATGGCAGGTTCGAAGAGCGCACGTCCCCCGCATTCGCCGCGGCGGTGAAATGAAAAGCACCGCCGGCCAGCTGGCGATCGGCGCGGGTCTTGTGTTCGCCGCGCTGCTGGCGGCGTGCTGGCATGACTTTTCCGGCCAGCACCTTGGTTCGCCTGCGCACGTCGCCATGGCCGGCGCCGCGTTCGCGACCTGGTCGGCATGGGCGCTCGCCGCCGCCTGGCCACGCCGGCGCAACGCGTCGCAGGCAGCGCATGAGGGCGGTGGCCTGCTCGTGGTCCACGCATCGCAGACGGGGTTCGCCACCGAGCTTGCCGAGCGCACGGCGACGGCGCTCCGCGAGGGTGGCGTAAGCGTCGATTTGCGCGATATCGCATCGCTATCCCTGGGCGACCTTGCCTCGGCGCAGCGCGCCCTGTTTATCGCCAGCACGACCGGCGAGGGTGATGCCCCGGATATCGCAACGTTGTTCCAGCGCGACGTCATGCGCACCTCGCCCGACCTGCATCACCTGGTGTATGCCGTGCTGGCGCTCGGCGATCGTGATTACGATGATTTCTGCGGCTTCGGGCGCGAGCTGGATCACTGGCTGCGCACGCACGGCGCCACGCCCGCGTTTGACCGCGTGGATGTGGATAACGGGGACGAAGGCGCCCTGCGCCACTGGCAACGGCAGGTCGCCCAGCTGACCGGCGCAGGCGAGCAGCCCGAGTGGTCCCGGCCCGCCTACCAGCCCTGGCGCCTGCAGGCGCGGCAGCTGTTGAATCCGGGCAGCGTCGGCGCCCCGTGTTTCCACGTGGCGCTCTTGCCCGACGATCCGGCAAACATGCGCTGGGACGCCGGCGACGTCGTGGAGATCGGCCCGCGCAAGGCGCGCGGCGATGCGGTGGTCCTGCCGCATCGCGAATACTCCATCGCCTCCATCCCCGCCGATGGCTCGCTGCACCTCGTGGTACGCCAGCAACGCGGCGCGGACGGCATGCTGGGTAGCGGATCGGGCTGGCTCACGGCCCTGGCGGAAGAGGGCGACGCCATCGACCTGCGCGTGCGTCGCAACCCCGGGTTCCACGCCCCGGGTGACGACCGGCCGGTGATCTTCGTCGGCAACGGCACGGGTATCGCGGGCCTGCGCGCGCTGCTGAAAGCTCGGATCGCCGGCGGACACCGGCGGAACTGGCTGCTGTTCGGCGAACGCCACGAACAGGTGGATCGCCTGCATGTCGATCAGCTGGAGCAATGGCGCGACAGTGGCGAACTGGAACGCCTGGACCTGGTCTGGTCGCGCGACGCACGCGGGCCGCGCTATGTGCAGGAACGCCTGCGTGCCGCGGCGGATACCGTGCGGCGCTACGTGGCGGAAGGGGCCTCGATCTACGTGTGTGGCAGCCTCGCAGGCATGGCACCCGGCGTGGATGCCGCGCTGCGCGAGATCCTCGGCGAGCCCATGGTCGATACGCTCGCCACGACGGGTCGCTACCGTCGTGACGTCTACTGATTTACATCAGCGCGGCCGCCGCGGGCCGCGGGGACGGCGCAGGCGACGCAGCAGGAGCCATATGGCCGTAAGCGGCCCTGACAGCGCGTAGACCACCAGATAGGCGTAGACCGACCACGGCGAGGCCCAGATCGAGCCGATGACGAAGATCGCACCGATGACGACGGTGGTGGCGTTCAGGCGCAGCTTGAGCGACTTGCTGCTCAGGTAGCGGAACGGGCTGATCATCGAGGCGGCAAGCACGAACAGCATCGCGTTGATCACGTGCTGCATGGTCTCCGGTGGCCACGTAGCGCCGCTGTAGCGTCCGATGACGATCAGCAGCACGACCAGCGACGCGGCCGACGGCGTGTTCAGGCCAAGGAAGATCGACTTGTCCTTCTGGACGTTGAACATGGCCAGGCGGACGACCGCACAGGCGCAGAAGGCGATCTGCGCGGGCAGGAACACCTCCGCGCCGATGGAGCGCAGGTACACATCCGCCACGACGACGGGCGCCACGCCAAACGCGATGGCGTCGGAGAGGCTATCCAGCTGCGTGCCCAGGTCGCTCGATTTCCCGGTCTTGCGCGCGACGAAACCATCCGCGCCGTCGCAGACCAGGCAGGCGATGAACAGCGTGCCGAGGTAGGCCAGTTCGCCGGACAAGGCGCGGCTGATGATGAGGATGGCGCAGGTCAGCGACGAGAGCGTGATGAAGTTCGCCGCCGTGACCAGGTTCTCGTAAGGTGCGCGGAGTTTCAGCTGCATAGCAGGCGTACCTTGCCGTCGTGGATGCCGTCGAAGCGCAGCGCGGTCAGGTCGGTGACCCATTCCACCCCGGGCGTGAGTTCTTCTGGATGGTCGCCGGCGATCGCTACGACCCGCGCGCCTGCCGAGATGCCCGCTTCGATGCCTGCCTTCGCGTCTTCGAACACGAGACACGCCGGGGCGGCCGCGCCCATGCGTTCCGCGCCGAGCAGGTAGGCGTCTGGCGCCGGCTTGCCGCGCTCGACTTCTTCGCCCGTGACCATGCGCGGCGGCGGCACGATGCCCGCCGCGCCGAGGCGCGCCTTCGCCAGCACGAGGTCGGCGGAGGTCACGATGGTCCAGCGATCCGGGGGCAGGGCGGCGAGGAGCTCGAGGGCGCCGGGGATCGGCACGATGCCGTCCACGTCTTCCACTTCCTCGCGGTAGAGGCGCTCGTAGACGGCGTCGACATCCTGGCCAGCCATCGGCGCGAACTCGCTGATGGAGTCGTACATGCGCACGCCGTGCAGGCGCGGCAGGACGTAGTGCCAGTCCAGCCCGACTTCGTCGCACCAGCGCTTCCAGATTTTCTCGACGACGACGCGCGAATCGATCAGCGTGCCGTCCATGTCGAAGAGCAAGGCCTGGGCCTCGAGCACCTGGCCAGGTAGGAGCCGCATGTTGCCTCCGGGGAGCGAAAGGGGCACCGCAGGATGTGCGGTAAGCCCCTCACGATACCGGAGTGCGGCGCGTGCGTCAGTTGACCCTGGTCAGGGCGTGGTTGCGGCGCGCCTCGGCGAGGACGGCCTGGACCTGGTCGTTGGCCTTGCGGGCCTGCTCGGCGATCGCACGGTTCCACTCGGCTTCGCTGCGGCCGTGCATGGCTCGCTCGCGGGCTACTTCGCCCATCTGCCGGCCGATTTCGCCCTGCTCGCGGCCGATCTCGCTATGTGCACGGGCGTATTCAGGGTTACCGGCGTGGCCCGATTGCGATTCGGCGATCGCAAGCTGGGACTGCCGCTCGGAGAGTTTGGCCATCTGCTCGCTGAGCAGCGCCTGGCGCTGGTCCAGCTCCGCCGCGCGCTTCGGGTCGATCGGCTGCTGCAGCGGCGCGGGGCCGCCCTTCCAGGTGTTCTCGTAGATCGCGCGGATCCGGGCCAGGTAGCTCGGGTCGCGCAACTCCCAACGGCCGTCTTCGTTGCTGATCTCGACGTAACCATTCCGCTCGTCGATCGTCTGGTAATGGCGCTCGCCGTGATCGCCGGTCGAGCTGTACGACGAATGCAGGTGGTCCGCATCGGCGACGGGCGGCGCTGGCGGTGCGGGTGGAGCAGGCGGTGCGGCAGGCGCTTTCGGTGCGGCGGGTGCCTCCGGCGCGGGCGGCGCGGGCGGCGCAGGTGGGTACGTGATCAGCGCCGGCGTGCCGGGCGAGCCGTGCTTGTCCATGCTGATGCGCATGGCATTGGCCGGCACGGCTTGCTTGTCGACGACAACGGCGACGGCGGGCGCGACGGGCCTGGGTGCCGCCACCGGTTCTGCCGCTGCGGTCGGCGTATTCACCTGCGACGCCGCGGCGACGACACGCCAGGGCAGGGCGGCGGCAAGGGCGAGCGATGCAACGATGAGCGTTGTGATGACGCGTGGGCGAGCGTCCTGCGACTGACCGAGCATATCGAGTCTCCTTTTCAGGATGCGGCACGTTCGTCATCGCCAAACGTATCGTCCAGCGGCAACAGGATCGTCGGGCGCAACAGGCCCACGACCTGCGGTGAATCCACCTCGGCCGAGACGGCGAGGCGTGGCGAACGGCGCAGCCCGAGCGCACGTGCACGCTGGGCGCAAAGCGTCTCCAGGCGCACATCGTCGTGGGGCAGGGAGCGGGCGACCACGCCAGCGATGCGCCGCCACCGCACGAAGCCGACCGCCGCCTGGACGAGCACGAGCAACGCCCACGCAGCCAGCAGCACAGTGGCCCACGACCATTGCCCCGCAGTGAGCGGCTCGGGTGAAGGCATGTCGGTGATGCTCATCACCAGGGGTACGGCCGGGTCGTTCGAGACGATGACGGTGGGTGCGGCGACCGGTAACAGCGGCAGTTCGATCGTGCCGGGAACACATAGGCCCACGACCATCTGTGCACCGACGAGCCACCACATCCAGGACCGCGTCGCTGCGCTGAGCGTGGGCAGGAAGCGGCACAGCGTCCAGATGAACGCAGTGAACAGCAGGGTCTGTACGGAGGCCGCGGCGAGTCGTGCGAACAATGTATCCAGGAGGATATCCATGGTCAGCGTCCCTTGCGCTTCGATTGCAGTTGCCCGACGAGGGCCTCGAGTTCGGCGAGTTCGCTGTCGCTGACCTGGCCGCGTTCGGCCATCCATGCGACGAAGGGGGAGACGGAGCCCTGCAGGGTGCGCTCCACGAAACGGGCGACGGCGCCGGTCATGACTTCACCGGATTCGCCGGTGACGCTGTACCGGAACGACCCTTCGGCCTTGCGCCGCGCGAGGTAACCCTTCGCGCGGAGCCGTTCCATCATGGTGAGCACGGTGGAGCGCGCGAGCCCGCGCGGCTCGCCGTACCCGGCGCACACCTCGGCGACCGAGCTCTTCGGCGCTTCCTCGATGTACTGCAAAAGGGCGAGTTCCTGATCGCCGATCGACTTCTTCGCCACGGTGACGCTCCTGACTACAGATGTAGGCAGAATGCGCCTGACTACATTTGTCGTCAAGTGCTTTGTCGCTTGATGATCGTCTCGCTCCGGCGGCAATCGGTTCATTCGCTGGGGCGAATGCGTGTACTGAGCGGCTTGCGCCGCCTTAGGCTGGGTGCGTCGCCGGGGTCGGGATCGGTCAGGCCCTGGCGGCCGCCAGGCGCGGACCGTCGGACCGGGCCGTAGCTCCCTTGTCGCGAAACGCGTTGCCTCACGCGGCCCTCCGCTCATGTCGGCCGCCAGGGCCTGCCCGCTCCCGAGTCGACACGCTTCGTTTCGTGCGGCACAAGCCGGTACACCGAAGCCGCGCCCCTTGTGGGAGCGCGCTTGCGCGCGATAGGCCAACGAAGCGGTGATGTCGCATGCCGGCAAACACTACGCGCGCTCAGCATACGGTACGCACGGAAGCCCTCCCGGCGATGCGATAACGGCTTATGCCGTCGCCATCACGCCGCCGCAGATCAAACGACAGCCACGCACGCGAGAAGGCCCGCCGCCTCGTCGCTCCGTTGGCCCATCGCGCGCAAGCGCGCTCCCACAGGCGAGTTGCTACACGTTACGGGCTCTCCCGCCGAGAACCTCAGCGCTCGGGGCGCGGGTGGGCAGGCCCTTGGGGCCGACATGAGCGGAGGGCCGCCAATCGCAGCGATTTGCGCGTCGAGGGATCTACGGCCCGGTCCGAAGGTCCGCGCCTGGCGGCCCCAAGGGCCTGCCCACCCGCAGCATCCTCAGCCTACAGGGCGAGGCGGCGTCAGCCGCTGGTCACACGCATTCGCGCCAGCGAATGAACCGATTCGAAAGCGCGGTGTAGTACTCGGCCTCGTGCTTCCGCGAAGAACAAAAAAAGCCCCCGCCAGGGGCGGGGGCTTTCGGGTACCTCGTCGATCCGCGGCGGCTTCAAGCCACCGCGAAAGATCAGGCGGCCGCGTCCTTGAGCTTCTTCAGCGGACGGACCTTGACCTTCACCGAGGCGGGCTTGGCAGCGAACCAGCGCTCTTCACCCGTGAACGGATCCTTGCCCTTGCGCTTCGGCTTGGCAGCCACGGCAACGGAGGTGATCTTCAGCAGGCCCGGCAGCGTGAAGGTGCCAGCGCCCTTCTTGTGGACCGAAGCGCTGATCGCGCCTTCGAGCGAGGCCAGGACGGCCTTGACGCTCTTCGAGTCCACGCCGCTCTGCTCGACGATGTGCGAGACGAGCGACGACTTCGACAGCGGATCCTTGATCGGCTTCAGCGCGGCAGGTGCCTTGGCAGCCTTGGCGGGAGCCTTGGCGGCGGCCTTCTTTGCCGCCGTTTTTTTGGAAGTGGCCATGATATTCCTTGTCACTAAGATCGAATGAGGCGGCCCTTGAAGGCCGGTGCCCAGCGGGCGACTCACTCTAGCGTTGCTTTCGTCCGCTGAAAATAGGGTCGGAGAAGATTTTTCGTATCCGATGCACCTTTTTTTCAGGGTCCGCGTGACGCGCTGCGGAAAATCCGCCGCCACGGCGGTCCCGATGAACGCCGCGGCATGACTTCTGGCAAGGGTCCGTGCGTGTCCCAGCCAACCCGTGCAAGGCGCGGCCGGCCGTTCTCTGGCACGATGTGGCGTGAAGGAAAGGGTGGTTTATGACACGCCCGTATTAACAGGCCTGCGGTTACCTTACGTCCATGTCCCCACTGATCGACAGCCACGGCCGTACCAAGCGCAAGTTGCGGATCTCACTGACGGATCGCTGCAACTTTCGCTGCACGTACTGCATGCCAGAGCACCCGGACTGGCTACCGCGCGCGAGCCTCCTTGATCGCGGTGAAATCCTGCGCCTGGCGGGCCTGTTCGTCGACCAGGGCATCGAACAGATCCGGCTGACTGGCGGTGAGCCGCTGCTCCGGCGGGACCTCGTGGAATGCGTGAAGGCAATCGACGGGCTGCGCGGGCGCGGGTTGCGCCGCATTTCCATGACCACCAACGCATCGCGTATCGCGCCGGTCGCGGCCACCCTGGTCGCTGCGGGTGTCGACGACTTCAATGTGAGCCTGGATGCCGTGGATCCAGCGATTTTCCGCCAGATGACGAAGCGGGAGATCGCGCCCGTCCTCGATGGCATCCAGGCCCTGGCTGACGCGGGCGCCGCGGTAAAGATCAACGCGGTCGTGGTGCGCGGCGACAACGAACACCAGGTCGTGCCCTTGCTGGAATGGGCCATGGCCCGCCAGCTGCCGCTCCGTTTCATCGAGTACATGCCGCTGGATGCTCCCGGCCACTGGCGACGCGATGCCGTGGTCAGCGAGGCCGACATGCTGGCGGCGATTTCGGCGACGCACAGCGTCGAGACTTTGCCGCGCGCCAACGATCCGGCGTCGCCGTATCGGGTGGATGGCCATTACCCGCTGGGCATCATTTCGACCGTATCGCATCCGTTCTGCGCGAGCTGCGATCGCCTGCGGCTCACCGCCACCGGCGAGCTGTTCACCTGCCTGTTCTCGCCGGTCGGGACGCCGCTCGGCGCGCGGATGCGTGAAGGCCTCGACGACGAAACGCTGGCCGCGACGGTCCGCCGCGCGGTATGGCTGAAGGAGGCCGGCTACGCGGCGCGCCCCGGCCCGGTCGATCGTCCGATCACCATGCACGCCATGGGCGGCTGACCCCACCCGAGAGACCCATGAACCCCATAACCTTTGAACTCTACGCCAACCTCGAAAGGCTGGCCGGTACGCGCGAAGTCACGGTGGATGCACCGGCGGATGCGCGCACTATCGGCGATGCGGTGACGCTGCTCGCCGGCGCGCACCCGGAGTTGGCCGCGTCGCTCGACCGTTGCGCCTGCGTTTCCGGCGACACGATCGTGCGCCGCGCGGATGCCTTGCCTGCGGACCGGCGCATCGCGCTGCTGCCGCCGGTTGCCGGGGGCTGACGATGGCGCATCCCGTTCTCTCCCACGAGCCCGTCGCCATCGAGCCGCTGCTCGAGCTGGATACGCACCCGGAGTGCGGCGGCCTCGCCATGTTCGTTGGCACCGTCCGCGACCACCATGACGGCCGTTCCGTCCTGCGCCTGGTCTATACGGCGCACGAGCCGCTGGCGGAAAAGGTCATCCGCGACGTCGAGGCCGAGGCCCGCCGCCGCTTCAGCGTGCCGTATGTGCGCATCGTCCACCGCCTGGGAGACCTTGGGATCGGCGACATCGCCATCGCCTGCGTGGTGCGGGCGCCGCACCGTGCGGAAGCGTTCGAGGCCTGCCGCTATGTCGTGGACGCCGTGAAACATGGCGCGCCTATCTGGAAGGAAGAGTTCTACGCGGACGGCAGCAGCGCGTTCGTCGAAGGCTGCTGCATCCGCGATGACCTCGATGAACCGGCGCCCCACGCGCACCGCCACCACTCGCATACGAGCCACGGATGAAAGACGTCAGCCAGAAGCCGGATTCGAAGCGCGTTGCCCGCGCCACCGCCACCCTGCATGCCCCCGCCCATTGCATCGCGCTGCTGCGCAGCGGCGAGACGGAGAAGGGCGACGCACTCAAGACGGCGCGCGTTGCCGGCATCCTCGCGGCGAAACGCACGGATGAGCTGATCCCGCTATGCCACCCGCTGCCGATCCACCGCGCCGATGTCACGTACGAACTGGCGGAAACCTCGGTGCGCGTGATCGCCGAGGTGGAGACGATCGGGCCGACCGGCGTGGAGATGGAGGCGCTCACGGCGGCCAGCCTGGCCGCGCTCACGCTTTACGACATGCTCAAGCCGTACGCCGAGCCCGAGGAGCTGCACATCGAGGATTGCCGGCTCGAGCGCAAGCTGGGCGGGAAATCGCATTACCGGCGCACGCTGGCGCAGCCACGAAGCGCGGCGGTCATCGTGCTCTCCGATACCGTCGCCAGCGGTGCGAAGCCGGATACCGCGGGAACCTTCGTACGCGATGCGCTCGAAGCGGCGGGATTCAACCCGATCGAATACAGCGTGCTCCCCGATGACGCGCACGTGCTGGCAAGCCACCTGCGTACGCTTCGCGAGCGCCAGGTAGCCCTCGTGATCACCGTGGGTGGCACCGGCCTGGGGCCGCGCGACATCACCGTGGACACGGTGAAGCCCATGCTCGACGTGGAAATCCCGGGGATCATGGAGACGGCGCGCGCCTTCGGCCAGCAGCGCATGCCGTTCGCCATGCTCTCGCGCGGCGTGGCGGGCTACGCCGGCGAAACCCTGGTCCTCACCTTCCCGGGCAGCCGCGGCGGTGCCAGCGAGTCGCTCGCTGCCACGTTGCCGGGTCTCATCCACCTGATCGAAACGGGCCGCTCCGGTGGCCGTCACCCGGGCGGTTACGGGGAGGCGGGCTGAGATGGCGCTGCTGCCGTTGCAGGAAGCGTTCGCGCGGTACCGCGAACACGTCATGCCGCTAGGTACGCAGCGCGTGCCCGTGGAACTCGCGCTGGGCGCGGTCCTTGCCGAATCGCCGTGCGCGCGCATCGCGCTGCCGCGGTTTACCCAGAGTTCGCTGGATGGTTATGCCATCCGCAGTGAAGACGGCGACCGGCTGCGTACGCTGGTCGGCACCGCGGCTGCCGGTGAGCCCGCCGGCGTCACCGTCGGTCCTGGCCAGGCCGTGCGTATCTTCACCGGTGGCTTGCTGCCGCAGGGGGCGGATGCCGTGGCGCGCCAGGAGATCGTCGACCGTGATGGCGATGAAATCTCCCTGCGCGAAGTGGTTCCCGCAGGCGAGGGCGTGCGCTACGAAGGCGAGGAACTGGTCGAAGGCGCACCGATCGCCCAGGCCGGCCAGCGTGTCACGGCGGGCCTCCTCGCGGCGCTTGCCATGGCCGGGATCGACAGCGTGGACGTGCGCAGGCGCCCCCGCGTGGCGGTGCTGGTGACCGGTGACGAAGTGGTGCGCGTGGGTGAGGAACTCCCGCCGGCGAAGGTGTATGACGCGAACGGTCCGCTGCTGCGGGCGTGGTTCGTGGAGAACGGCTACGGCGAGCCGGTCGTCGCTTACGTGCCTGACGACGAGGCCGCGCTGGAGGAATCGATGAGCGCCGCGCTGGACAGCGCCGATATCGTGGTGACCAGCGGCGGCGTATCCGTCGGCGACCGCGACTACGTTCCGCTCGTGGCCGACCGGCTCGGCGTACGCAAAGTGTTCTGGAAAGTGGCACAGAAGCCCGGCAAGCCGCTGTGGTTCGGCGTGCGCGATGGCAAGGTGCTGCTCGGCATGCCGGGAAATCCGGCGGCGGTGCTGGTCTGCCTGGCGGTGCATGCACGTGCCGTGCTTGCCCGGCTGGAGGGAGAGACCGCGGTGCAACCAGCGTGGCGCCAGGGTGTGCTCGAGGGTGCCGTCGACGCCGACGGCGAGCGTGACCGGCTGGTGCGGATGGCCCTGGATATGGGCGATGGCACGGCGCGGCTGGCGCTGTTGCCCCGACAGGATTCACACATGCTCAGCAACCTGGCGTCGGCACACGCGCTGGTGTGGCTGCCATCACGCGCTAGCGCGTTCCAACCCGGCGACAAGGTCGCCTGGATCGCATTGTAGGAGCTCACCCTAAGGGTTGTGGGAGCGAGCTTGCGAGCGATGGCGCCGCGAAAGAGCATCGTTCGCAAGCTCACTCCCACAAGCCGTCGCCCACAGGGTGGGCTCCTACATAGCAAAAGCCGGTATTACCAGGCCTTCACGTCCGACACGACGACGGTGTAGTCCGACATGTCCGGCGAGTAACGGAACAGGCGGCCGAGGTCGAAATCGACGCTCTTGCCCGGTTCGATGTTCGAGGTGCCTGCCGGCCAGCCCTGCTTGCTGGCGATGACCTTGCCCGAGGCGTCCTTCGCGTCGATGCGAACCTGCGCGGCGGCGGCTTCGGTGCACTTGTTGACGAGGTTGCCCTTCATGCTGAAGCGCGGCTGGCCCGAGCCCTGCTGCAGCTTTACGGCGAAGCCGTCGATGGCGAAATCCTTGGCGGCGCACGCGGCCTGCGCGGACAGCGGGGCGGCGAGCATCAGCACGGCGGCGATGGCGATCTTCTTCATGGTAGTCCCTGTTTCGATGGCTAAAGCGGACGCCCGTGTGTGTGGGGGGCGTTAGCTGGGCTATCGGCCATGCCGACGGGGACTTTAGGCTTTGCCGCGTTCGCGGCCCGATCCGTTCAGGTAGCTACGGCAAACAGGTCGGCGATGGGCTCGCCCAGGCCTTCCGGTTCGAACCAGCGTTTCACGGGGGCAAAGCTGCGCCGGTGGGCGTCGCAGGGGCCCAGCCGGTCCAGTGCTTCCATGTGCTCGGGCACGGCATAGCCCTTGTGCTTCGCGAAGCCATAGCCCGGGTGCACGCTGTCCAGCGCCTTCATGTGCCGGTCGCGACTGACCTTGGCCAGGATGGAGGCCGCGCTGATCGCCGGCTCGGTGGCATCGCCGCCGATGACCGCCTGCGCCGTGCAGGGCAGGGTGCGCGGCAGCCGGTTGCCGTCGACCAGGGCCATGGTCGGGGCGAGGGACAGTCCCATGAGGGCGCGCGTCATGCCCACCATGGTGGCCTGGAAGATATTGATCGCGTCGATCTCCTCGCGCTCGACGAAGATGACGCTGTAGGCGAGGGCGCGCTCGATGATGCGGGCGTAGAGCTTTTCGCGGGTGGCCTCATCGAGCTGCTTCGAGTCGTTGAGGCCACGGATGACCCGCGCCGGGTCGAGGATGACGGCGGCGACGACGACCGGGCCTGCCAGCGGCCCGCGGCCGGCCTCGTCCACGCCCGCGACGACGAGGTCGGGGCTGAGCTGGCGGGTGATGTTCGTCTTGCGCGGCATGGGGGTGGAAGCCTAGTGCGCGCCGCCCGTGGCAGGCAAGGCGGGCGTCTTCACGAAATCGGCCACGGCATCCGCCGCATGGTCGGCGGCACGGCCCTCGAGGCCGCCGCGCAGCGCCTGGTGGAGGAATTCGAAGGCCGCGACGATCGCGCCACGCCGTTCGCTATCGCCAAGCATGTCCAGCGTCGCGGCGGCGAGGTTCTCCGCCGTGCAGTCGTCCTGCATGTATTCCGGCACCAGCAGCTTGCGGCCAAGGCCGCAGGCGCGCCCGAGGATGTTGGGCAGGGCGTAGACGTCGGTCTTCAGCATGCGCAGCGCTTTCGCGATGCGGTAGCTGGTGGGCGATACCCGGTAGCCCACGACCATGGGCCGCTTGGCCAGCATGGCCTCGAGCGTGGCCGTGCCGGAGGCGAGCAGCACCGTGTCGGCGGCCAGCATGGCTTCGTGGGAGTGCCCGTCGGTGAGCAGCGGCGGCGTGCCCGGGAAGCCCGCCAGGAGCCCGGCCAGGCGCGCATGCACGCGCTCATTGGCAGCGGGCACCACGATGCGCAGGTTCGGCATGGCTTCGGCCACGCGTCGGGCGGCATCGATGAAAATAGCCCCGATGCGCTCGATTTCGCTGGGGCGGCTGCCGGGCAGCACGGCCAGGACCGGTGCATCATGCGGCAGGCCCAGCGCATCGCGGGCGCCGGCGCGGTCGGAGACCATGGGGAAGGTATCGGCCAGCGGGTGGCCGACAAAGCGGGCGTCGACGCCGTGGTTCGCGTAGATCGGCGGCTCCATCGGGAACAGGCACAGCACGCGGTCGGCCGACTGGCCGATTTTTTCCGCCCGCTTTTCCCGCCAGGCCCACACCGATGGGCTTACGTAGTGCACCGTGCGCAGCCCTGCAGCCTTGAGCTTGCGCTCCACGCCGAGGTTGAAGTCGGGTGCGTCGATGCCGATCGTGACGTCGGGGCGTAGATCCAGCAGGCGTTGCACCAGCGCCTTGCGCAGTTTCAGCAGGCGCGGGAGGTGCTTCACGACCTCGGCGAAGCCCATGACCGAAAGTTCGCGGATATCGAACCAGGATTCAAAGCCACGGGCCATCATGCGCCGGCCACCGATGCCCACGAAGCGCGCGCCGGGGTAGCGGGCGCGCAGCGCGTCGAGCAGGTCGGCGCCGAGCTGGTCGCCGGAATCCTCACCGGCGACCAGGGCGATGACAGGAGCGTCGTTCACTTCGCTCACCGCGCGAGCGAGCGCTCGCTACGGTCGAGGAACTCGAGCATCTGGCGCACGTCCTCGCTGGTTTCAGCCAGGGTGACCAGTTGCTCGCGCGCTTCGGCCAGCGGCAGGCCCGCCATGTACAGGGTGCGGTAGGCGCGCTTGATCGACGCGATGCGCGCCGTATCGAAGCCACGGCGCTTGAGGCCCTCGCTGTTGATGCCGCGCGGGCGGCCGCGCGTCTCGTTGGCCATCATGACGAACGGCGGTACGTCGGAGCCCACCAGGCAGCCCATGCCGATGAACGCGTGCGCGCCCACCTTGCAGAACTGGTGCACGCCGGAATAGCCGGACATGATCGTCCAGTCGCCGATCTCGGCGTGGCCGGCCAGTGCCGAGTAATTCGAGAACACGACGTGGTTGCCCACCTGGCAGTCGTGCGCGATGTGCACGTAGGCGAGCAGCCAGTTGTCGTTGCCGATGCGGGTGATGCCGCCGCCGTCCCCGGTGCCACGATTGATCGTGACGAATTCGCGGACGAGGTTGCGGTCGCCGATGATGACCTCGGTGCGCTCGCCCTGCCACTTCTTGTCCTGTGGCGGACCGCCGATGGACGCGAACTGCATGATGCGATTATCGCGGCCGATCACCGTCGGGCCTTCGATCACCACGTGCGGACCTACGCTGGTGCCCTCGCCGATGACGACGTCGGCACCGATGATGCTGTACGCACCGATGCTGACGTTATCCGCGACCCGCGCGGACGGATCGATCTGCGCGGTCGGGTGGATCATTTGTCGTTCCTCGCCGCGCACATGAGCTCGCAGCAGGCGACGATGTCACCATCGACGTAGGCCTTGGCTTCGAACAGGCCCATGCCGCGGATGAGGCGCTTGAGCGAGACCTTCATCACCAGCTGGTCGCCCGGCGATACCACGGCCGAGAAGCGGGCGTTGTCGACCTTCACCAGGTAGAACAGCGGGCTGCCGCTCGCACCATCGAGCTGGCTGGTGATCTGGGTGAGCAGGCCGGCGGTCTGCGCCATGGCCTCGACGATGAGCACGCCCGGCATGACCGGGTGGCCCGGGAAATGACCCTGGAAGAACGGCTCGTTGATCGTGACGTTCTTGATCGCCGTGATGGTCTTGCCCGGGTCGATCTCCGTCACCCGGTCCACCAGCAGGAACGGGTAGCGGTGCGGCAGGAGCCGCTGGATCTGTTCGACATCCACCGGGAGCGTCACGGCAGCTTTCATTTCGGTCATTGCCCTTTGTCCTTTTCCAGCGCCGACAGGCGGCGCGCAAACTCATCTAGGTGTTTCATTCGCGCCGCATTGCGCCGCCACTGGCGGTTTTCCTGCAGCGGGGAACCCGACGAGTATTCGCCCGGTTCCCGAATGGATGCCGTCACCAGGCTCTTGGCCGTGATGGTAACGCGGTCGGCCACCTCGAGGTGCCCGAGGATGCCCGCGTTGCCGCCGATGAGGCAGTAACGGCCGATTTTCGCACTACCTGCCACCGCCGAGCACCCTGCCATGGCCGTATGGGCGCCGATATGCACGTTATGGGCGATCTGGATCTGGTTATCCAGGCGCACGTCTTCCTCGAGCACCGTGTCTTCCAGGGCGCCGCGGTCGATGGTCGTATTCGCGCCGATTTCACAGTCATCGCCGATGCGCACACCGCCAAGCTGGGGCAGCTTCACCCAGTGATCGCGGTCGAACGCGAGACCGAAGCCATCCGAGCCGATGACCGCGCCGGGGTGGACAAGGACGCGCTTGCCCAGGGTGACCCGGATCACCAGCGTGACGCGCGCCACGAGCCGGGAGCCCGCGCCCACGACGCAACCGGGGCCGATCGTGCAATGCGGGCCCAGGATCGCGCCCTCTTCGATGACGGCGCCGTCTTCCACGACGCAGCAGGGGCCGATGCTGGCCGTCGGGTGGACGCGGGCCGAGGGCGCCACGACCGCGCTGGCATGGATGCCGCGGGGCGCGTCGCCGGTGTGTTCGAACAGCGCGGCGATCTTCGCGTAAGCCACGTAAGGGTCTTTCGCGACCAGCGCGGCGCCGGCGCGCAGGGGCAGGGCATCGGCGTTCAGGACAACGATGCCGGCCTGGGTTTCCGCCAGCTGCGACGTGTATTTGGGGTTCGACAGGAACGTGAACTGCGAGGACGTGGCGGCGGCGAGCGTGCCGACACCATCCACGGTCGTGGACGGATCGCCGTGCGCCTCGAGGCCGAAGCGTTCGGCGAGTTCGGCGAGGGTGTAGTGGGGATTGCCGCTCACGGGGGACTCCCAAAAGAGAAGGGGTGGCAGGGGATAAGCCTGCCACCCCGGGATTGTACAAACGGCGACGCCGGGATTTTTAGAGCTGGCTGCCGAACGTGAACTGGATGCGCTCGACGAAGCGGTTGTCGCCATCCTGCTTACGGAACGGCACCGCGAAGTTGATGATCAGCGGGCCGATCGGCGCCTGCCACTGCAGCGACAGGCCGGTCGAGGCGCGCAGCTCGCTGGCCTTGAACGTCGAGTAGCTCTGGTAGACGTTACCGACGTCGACGAACCAGGACACGCGGGCGGTGTTCACATCCTTCAGGAACGGCAGCGGCAGGAAGACCTGCGCCGTACCGAGCGTCTTGAACGCGCCACCGACCGGCTGGCCGTAGCTGTAGTAGCCACCCGTACACTGGTTGCGCTTGTCCGGCGCGGAGCTGGCGCTGCCACCGTCGCAGAGGCGGGGACCCAGGGTGTTGTCCTGGAAGCCGCGGACGTCACGCACACCACCGGCGTAGTAGTTCTCCCAGAACGGGAACTCCACCTTCTGGCCCTTGGTGTAGAGCTTGACCGGGTTGCCGTTAGCGTCGAGACGGATCTGGCCGGTCGCCGGATCGATGTCGTAGCCGTCGTGGTCGTACTTCTGGCCGTAGGTGTTGCCGTAACCGACCTGGCCATCGAGGTAGAGCACGAAACCCTTGCCGATCGGCCAGTAGTGGTTCGCTTCGGCGAAGATCTTGTAGTACTGCACGGTGGAGCCGGGCAGGGCACCCGAGATCGACAGCGACAGCTGGCCACCGCGCGTCGGCGCCCAGTAGCTGTTGCGGGTGTCGTGGGTGTAGCCAAGGCTCGAGGTCCACGAGTGGATCGTCTTGTTGCCCAGCGCGTCCTGGTAGGCCACGAGCTGGCGCGGCGTGTAGAACGAGCTGTTGATCAGGTTCGAGCTGATGCCGAGGCTGGTCGAAAGCGAATCGAAGTCGGTGATGGGGATCGACAGCGTGCTTTCGAACGACTTGGTGCTGTACGTGTAGTTCGCGAGATCGGTATCGCCGTAATCGAGCTTGCTGTAACCGAGGTTATAGCCCAGCGCGATGCCCGAATCCGTGAGGTACGGGTTCACGTAGCTGGCGTTCACGCGCTTGTAGTACGTGCTGGTTTCCGCGCCGATCGAGAAGCGATCGCCGGTACCCATGAAGTTGTTCTGCGAGACCGACGCCGACAGGATGATGCCGGAGTACTGCGAGTAGCCCACGCCGAACATCAGCGAACCGGCGGACTGCTCCTCGACCTTCGCGGTGAGGTCGACCTGGTCGACGGTACCGGGGACGAGCTGCTTGTCGATGTCGACCGTCTTGAAGAAGCCGAGGCGCTGCAGGCGGGTCTTCGAACGATCGATGGCGCCCTGCGAATACCACGCGCCTTCGAGCTGGCGCATTTCGCGGCGGAGCACCTCGTCTTCCGTGCGGGTATTGCCCTGGAAGACCACGCGGCGCACGTACACGCGCTTCCCCGGTTCGATGAACAGGGTGAGGTCGGCGGTGCGCTTGTCCTTGTCGAGCTTCGGCACCGGCGTGACCTTGGCGAAGGCGTAACCGATGTTGGCGAGGATCGCCTTGATGGCGTCGCTCGATGCTTCGATGGCGGCGCGGTTGAACGTATCGCCCTTGTGGATGTAGACCAGCTTGCGCAGCGTGTCTTCCGGCAGGATCAGTTCACCGAGCAGCTTCACGTCGGAGACGGTGTAGACCTCGCCTTCCTTGACGCTGGCGTCGACGTACATGGCGCGCTTGTCCGGGCTGATCGCCACCTGCGTGGAATCGATGCCGAAATCGGCGTAGCCGCGGTTCATGTAGTAGTTGCTGAGCTTTTCCAGGTCGCCCGAAAGCTTCTCGCGCGAGTACTGGTCGTCCTTGGAGTACCAGGACAACCAGTTGGACGTGTTCGATTCGAAGCCGTCGCGGATCTGCTTGTCCGTGAACGCCTTGTTGCCGACGACGTTGATCTCCTTGATCTTGGCGGCCTTGCCTTCGCGGATCTCGATATCGATGGCGACGCGGTTGCGATCCAGCTGGGTGACGTGCGGATCGACCGACACGTTGTACTTGCCGCGGTTGTAGTACTGGCGGATGAGTTCCTGCTGCACGCGGTCGAGCGAGAGCCGGTCGAAGGTTTCACCCTCGGCGAGGCCGATCTCCTTCAGGCCCTTGCGCAGGTCTTCTTCCTTGATGTCCTTGTTGCCACGCAGGGTGAGCTTGGCGATGGCCGGGCGCTCGATGACCTTGACGACCAGGATGTCACCTTCGCGGTTGACTTCCACGTCGCTGAAGAACTTGGTCTGGTACAGGGCGCGGATGGCGGCCTGCACCTTGTCATCGCTGACGGTGTCGCCCTTCTCGATCGGCATGTAGCTCAGCACCGTGCCCTGCGCAATGCGGGTCAGGCCGTCGATACGGATATCCGAAACGACAAACGGCTCGAACGCAAGCGCATTGGCGGACAGGGAGGCAAGCAGGATCAGGGCGGCGATACGCTTCATCGTCGATTCCAATGGGTTAATTCCAGTCAACGGCGGACGAGGCCGGTGACCGAAGAGGAGCACGTGCCGGACTCATGCCCGGCATCGTCTGGCCATGGGAGCTGACGCCCCCGCAGCCTGGGTAAAGAAGGTGCGCGCCCGTCACGAAACGAGCATGCGCTGGATGTCGTTGAAAAACGCCAACCCCATCAGTGTGAACAGCAGGGCGAGCCCGACGTACTGGCCGGCGATCATGGTGCGTTCGCTGACCGGGCTGCCTTTGACCAACTCAATAAGGTAATACAGCAGGTGTCCCCCGTCCAAGACGGGGATCGGCAGCAGGTTCAAGATCGCAAGACTCAGCGACACCAGCCCCAGGAAGTTGAGGAACCAGCCGAGCCCCTGGTTGGCCGCGCTGTTGGCGACCTGGGCGATGCCGATGACGCCCGAGATGTTCTTCGCTGAAGCCTGGCCGGAGAGCATCTTGCCGATCATCCCCAACGTGGAGGTCGTGCCGGCCCATGTGGCGCGCAGGGACTCGGTCAGGGCGCGGCCCGGCCCGTAGCGCAGCATGGCGGACTCGAGCGGCTTGCCGGCGATGCCGACCAGCCAGCGCGTGGGCTGCCCCTGCTCGGACTTCATGCGCGCCGTTACGTCGACGCTGGAGGCGTGGCCATCGCGCTCGATGCCGAGCGCGAGCTTCGGCGATTTTGCGGCCTGGTCCTGCACGAGTTTCGTAAACGCGGCGAAATCGTCCACCGGCTGGCCGTTGACCTGGGTGATGCGGTCGCCCGGGCGCAGGCCGGCGACGGCCGCCGGATCGCCAGGCACCACTTCGCTGATGACCGCCGGCGGCGACTCGAGGTCGAGGCCCAGCTCGCGGAAGCGCTTGCCGGCATCGCCGAAGGCCAGGTTCTGCACGGGCAGGACCACGTTGCGCTCGCTGCCATCGGTGCCGCGGACATGCACCGGCACGGGCTCGTTGCCGAGCAGGCCGTTGAAGAGGATGTCGGTGGCGTCGCTCCAGGTGGAGACGCGCGTGCCATCGACCGCAAGCAGGCGATCGCCCGCGTGGATGCCGGCGACGGCGGCGGGGGTGCCCGGCGCGGCCGAGATGATCGGCGCGAGGTCAGGGCGGCCCACCATGTACATGGCCCAGAACGCGACGATGGTGAAGACGAGATTGAAGACCGGGCCGGCGGCCACGATGGCGATGCGCTTCCAGACCGATTTGCCGGTGAATTCCTGGCCGCGCTCGCTCTCGGGCACGTCGCCCTCGCGGGCATCCAGCATCTTCACGTAACCGCCGAGCGGGATGGCGGCGATCTGGTATTCGGTACCGTCCTTCGCGACACGGCGCCACAGCGGCCGGCCGAAGCCCACCGAGAAACGCAGGACGCGCACGCCACAGCGGCGGGCGACCCAGTAGTGGCCGAATTCGTGGAAGGTCACCAGGACGCCAAGCGTCACCAGCAGCCAGAACACGGAACCAAGGAATGGGCTCATCGGAGGGGGCGGGTCTCGAGAAAAAACGTTTGGGTGGAACGAGTTTAGCAGTAAGCGCGGTGAAGCACGCCCCGGGCGGCCCGCCGGGCTTCAGCGTCACGCCCGACAAGGGTCTGGACATCGACCACTGGATTGGCCGGCAGTTCCTCAAGAACCCGCTCAACGACCTCTGCGATGCCCAGGAAGGGCAGGGTCCCGGCCAGGAAGGCGTCCACGGCCACTTCGTTCGCCGCGTTCAGGATGGCCGTGGCGTCTCCGCCGGCGCGGAGAGCCGCGAATGCCAGGGCGAGGCAGCGGAAGGTGTCCAGGTCCGGCTGTTCGAAGTCGAGGCGCGCATGGGCGGCCAGGTCGAGCGGAGCGACCCCGGCCTCGATCCGCTCGGGGTAGGCGAGCGCGCAGGCGATCGCGGTGCGCATGTCCGGGTTGCCGAGCTGGGCCAGCACGGAGCCGTCCACGTAATCGACCATGGAGTGGACGAGGCTCTGCGGGTGGACGACCACGTCGATCGCATCCGCTGGCGCGCCGAACAGGTGGTGCGCCTCGATGACCTCGAGGCCCTTGTTCATCAACGTCGCCGAATCGACCGAGATCTTCCGGCCCATCGACCACTTCGGGTGTGCGCACGCCTCATCCGGCGTGATCGCGCCGAGTTCGGCGCGCGTGCGGCCGCGGAACGGACCACCCGACGCGGTCAGGATCAGGCGACGGACGCCGGCGCCTGCAAGGCCAGGGCGGCCGCCGGGCAGGCACTGGAAAATGGCGTTGTGCTCGGAATCGACCGGGATGAGGTCGCCGCCGCCCTCGCGCAGGGCCTGCAGCAGCAGTTCCCCGCCCATGACGATGGATTCCTTGTTCGCGAGCAGCAGGCGCTTGCCCGCGCGGGCTGCGGCCAGGGTCGAGTCGAGTCCCGCCGCGCCTACGATGGCAGCGACGACGGTGTCGCAGAGTGGTCCGGCCGCCGCGGCGGTCACCGCATCGGCACCGGAGGCAATCTCGCAGCGCACGCCGGCAGCCGCGAGCCGGCGGGCCAGGTCGGCTTCCATGGAGGGATCGGCGACGATCGCCAGGTCGGGACGGAACCGCTCGCAAAGCTTCGCCAGCGCCTCCGTGCCGCGGTTCGCGACGAGGATGCTGGCGCGAAAACGGTCCGGATGCCGCGCGATGACATCGAGCGTGCTGGTGCCGATCGATCCGGTGGCGCCCAGGACCCCAACCTGGCGGATGCCCATGGCTTACAGGCCCAGCAGGAGCTTGCCGGCCGCGAAGATCGGCAGGGCGGCGAAGACGCTGTCGAGGCGGTCGAGGAGACCGCCGTGGCCCGGGAACAGGCTGCCCGAATCCTTGACTGACGCATGGCGCTTCATGAGGCTTTCGAACAGGTCCCCCACGACGGCGACGGCGACGGTCAGGAAGCCCAGGATCACCAGCCCGACGAGCTGGCCGCCCGACTGGACGCCAAGCATCAGGCCACCAAGCAGCGCGACGAGGCCGCCGGCGACGACGGCGCCGTACACGCCCGCCCAGGTCTTGCCTGGGGATATACGGGGAGCGAGCTTGCGCCGGCCAAAGTAGCGGCCGCTGAAGTAGGCGCCGGTATCGGCGGCCCACACGATGACCAGGGCGAGCAACGTCCACCAGTGCCCGCGTTCGCTGGCATGGATATCGGTCGCGGAGGCCAGCGCCGGCACGATGACCAGCAGGCCGGCACCGAGCTTCAGCATGCGGTTTTCGCTGTTGGGCGCCGCGGCGAACGTGAAGTGACGGAGCCAGAAGCAGCAGGCGATCCACCAGGCCACGCCCGCGAAGGTCAGCGCGGCAAGCAGGCCTGGCGTGCGCACGAGCAGCAGCACCACGAACACGGCCGCCGCGGCGACGGCAACGGCGGCGCGGCTCGCCCGCGTACTGAACCCGGCCAGCTGCGCCCATTCCCAGGCCGCGCCGACGAAGACGATGGCGACCATCGCGGCAAAGAAGCCGGTGGGCGGCAGCAGGATGAGGGCGAGTACGACCGGAAGGAGGATCGCCGCGGTAATGATGCGTTGCTTCAGCATGGAGGTCCGGCGTTAGCCCGTGGCGACCTGTTCGCCGGTGCGGCCGTAACGGCGCTCACGGCGGGCGAAGTCATCCAGCGCCCCGGAAAGGCAGGCATCGTCGACATCGGGCCACAGGGTGTCGGTGAAATAGAGCTCGGCATAGGCGAGCTGCCAGAGCAGGAAGTTGCTTACCCGGCGCTCGCCACCCGTGCGGATGAAGAGATCGAGTGGCGGCTGGTCGGCGAGGCAGGTGTAGCCGTTGAGGCGCTGCTCGTCGAGTTCGGCCAACGGGAATTCACCGCGCGCCGCCGCTTCCGCCGCGAGGCGTGCCGCGTTGGCGATGTCCCAGCGGCCGCCGTAGTTCACGGCGACGTTCATGTTCAGCGCCGTGTTCGCCGCGGTGCGTTCCATGGCGCCCAGCATGCGCTTGCGCAGTTCGGGCGCGAACGCGTCCAGGTCACCCACGAAGCGCACGCGGACGCCGTTGCCATGCAGCTCGTCCACTTCGCGGTCGATCGCCTTGAGGAACAGTTCCATAAGCGCGGATACCTCGCCCTCGGGGCGGGACCAGTTCTCGCTGGAGAAGGCGAACAGGGTAAGCGAGCCGACGCCGCGCTTCAGGCAGAACTCGACCGCCGAGCGCACGGCCTTCTGGCCGGCGTGGTGGCCGAACGTGCGCGGGCGCAGCCGTTGCTTTGCCCAACGGCCGTTGCCATCCATGACGATGGCGATGTGGCGTGGAACCCGGGCGTCGGGTTTCGCGGGCATGGGCGGGGAACGATGGCGCGTCAGAGCGCCATCAGTTCCTTTTCCTTCTCGGAGACGACTTCGTCGACGTTCTTGACGAACTTGTCGGTCAGCTTCTGGATGTCGTCATCCGCGCGCTTCTTGTCGTCTTCCGTGATCGCCTTGTCCTTCAGCAGCTTGTCGACGTGCTGGATGGCGTCGCGGCGGACGTTGCGGATGGCGATCTTGGCCTGCTCACCTTCCTTGGCCACCGTCTTGGCGAGCTCCTTGCGGCGCTCCTCGGTCGGCGGCGGGAAGTTCAGGCGGATATCCATGCCCATGGTCGTCGGCGTGATGCCGAGGTCGGAAGCCATGATGGCCTTCTCGATCGGGCCGATCATGCTCTTGTCGAACGGCTTGACGGAGAGCGAGCGCGCATCCGGCGTGGTCACGTTGGCGACCTGGGACAGCGGGGTGTCCGTGCCGTAATAGGGCACCTTGATGTTCTCGAGGATCGACGGGTTGGCGCGACCGGTCCGGATGGACTTCAGGTCGTGCTTGAGCGAATCGATGCTCTTGCCCATGCGGGTCTCAGCATCTTTCTTGATGTCGTTGATCATGGGCGGTTTTCCGGTGGATCTGGTCAGCAGGCGAGTATAGCAGGGCGGCCAGAAGCCGGCTTAGCCGGCGTCCACGAGGGTGCCGACGGGCTCGCCGCGCATGATCTTCATGAGGTTGCCCGGCTGGGTCATGTCGTAGATGCGCAGCGGGAGCTTGTTCTCGCGGCACAGGGCGATGGCGGCCGTGTCCATGACCTCGAGGCGGCGCTCGATGACCTGGTTGTAGCTGAGGTGTTCGTAACGCGTGGCGTCGGGCACGCGCTTCGGGTCGGCGCTGTAGACGCCGTCGACCTTGGTGGCCTTGAGGAGCAGGTCGGCGCCGATTTCGACGGCGCGCAGGGCGGCGGCGGAGTCGGTGGTGAAGAAGGGGTTGCCGATGCCGGCGGCGAAGAGGGCGACGCGGCCCTTTTCGAGGTGGCGGATGGCGCGGCGGCGGATGAAGTCTTCGCAGACTTCGTTGATCTTGATGGCGCTCATGGTGCGGGCTTCACCGCCGAGCTTTTCGATGGCGTCCTGCATGGCGAGGGCGTTCATGACGGTGGCGAGCATGCCCATGTGGTCGCCGGTGACGCGGTCCATGCCGGAGGCGGCGAGGCCGGCGCCGCGGAAGATGTTGCCGCCGCCGATGACGACGCCTACCTGGACGCCGGCGTCGATGACTTCGAGGATCTCTTTGGCGAGGCGGCCGATGACCTTGGGGTCGATGCCGTAATCTTCGCTGCCCATCAGGGCTTCACCGGAGAGCTTGAGCAGGATGCGGCGGTGGTTCAGCGGGGTGCTCATGGGGTTCTCCAGTTTGTGTGGGGCAAAACGCGGGTAGTGTAGCGCGCCGCCTTTGTTACAGGTACGTGAAAAAGTGTCGCTGTTCACCTCGGCGGCAAGTTCATCGGCGAGCCGTCTCGAATCGCAGGCATAAAAAAGCCCGGCCGGAGCCGGGCTTTTTCGTCAGCGGGTGGGGTGGCTTACGCCAGGCCCGCCTGCTTCATCACTTCGGCAGCGAAGTCGTCAACGACCTTCTCGATGCCTTCGCCGACGGCGAGGCGCTCGACCGAGATGATTTCCGCGCCACCCTTCTTCAGGGCTTCCGCGACGGTCATGTCGGTGTCGATGACATAAGCCTGGCCCACGAGGGTCACGTCGGCAAGGATCTTGTTGACCTTGCCCGACACGATCTTCTCGAGGATCTCGGCCGGCTTCTGCTTTTCCTTGTCCGTCATCTTCGACAGCTCGATTTCCTTTTCCTTCTCGAGGAAATCGGCCGGGACGTCTTCCGCCTTGATGAACTTCGGGTTCATCGCGGCAACGTGCATGGCGATGTTCTTGGCCAGCTCTTCCGAGCCGCCCTTCAGGGCCACCAGCACGCCGATGCGGCCGCCGTGCGAGTAGGCGCCCAGCACGCCGTCGGTATCGACCGTGGCGATGCGGCGGACGTCGAACTTCTCACCGATGGTGAGGGTCAGGGCCTTGGCGGCATCTTCCACGGTGGAGTCGCCGAGCTTGGCGGCCTTCAGCGTGTCGATGTCCTTGGCGCCCGACGACAGGGCGACGTTGGCGACATCCTTGGTGAACTGGATGAAGTCCGGGTTGCGCTGCGAGAAGTCGGTTTCGCTGTTCACTTCGACCATGACGCCCTTGCCACCCTGGGTGGCGACGGCGACGAGGCCTTCGGCGGCCACGCGATCGGCCTTCTTGTCAGCCTTGGCCGCGCCGCTCTTGCGCAGCGCTTCCATTGCCGCTTCGATATCGCCGTTGTTTTCGACGAGTGCCTTCTTGCACTCCATCATGCCGACGCCGGAACGCTCACGCAGATCCTTGACGAGGCTTGCGGTGATCTCAGCCATGGTAATTCCTCAAAGTTTTGGATTGCGCCGCGGCAAGGGTGCCGCGGCGCGGGTAAAACGGAAGAGCTACGGGGTGGGGCGCTTACGCGCGGCCACGACCACCGTCACGGCCGCCTTCGCGACGCGGTGCACCCTTCTTGGCCGGGGCGCGATCGTTGCGACGCTCGCCACGCGGGGCTTCGTCCTTGGCGACCGGGTTGCCGGCTTCGTCCATTTCCACGAACTCGTTGGCATCGCCACGGGCGGCGTGCTGCGGAGCGGCGGCCTTGCCTTCGAGGATCGAGTCGGCGGCGGCGCGGGCGTAGAGCTGGATGGCGCGGATGGCGTCGTCGTTACCCGGGATGGCGTAGTCGACGAGGGCCGGGTCGTAGTTGGTATCGACGACGGCGACGACCGGGATGCCCAGCTTGCGGGCTTCCTGCACGGCGATGTCTTCGTGGCCGATGTCCACGATGAACAGCGCGTCCGGCAGGCGGTTCATGTCCTTGATGCCACCCAGCGAGTTCTGCAGCTTCTCGCGCTCGCGGCGACGGGCCAGCACTTCGTGCTTGACCAGGCGATCGAACGAACCGTCGGTTTCGGCGGCTTCGAGTTCCTTCAGGCGGGCAACCGACTGCTTCACGGTGCGGAAGTTGGTCAGCATGCCGCCGAGCCAGCGGGCGGTGACGAACGGCTGGTTGGCGCGGCCGGCTTCTTCAGCCAGGGCTTCGCGGGCCGAGCGCTTGGTGCCGACGAACAGGATGGTGCCGCCCTTCTGGGCCAGGCCCGAGAGGAAGTTCATCGCGTCGTTGAAGAGCGGAAGGGTCTTCTCGAGGTTGATGATGTGGATCTTGCCGCGGGCGCCGAAGATGTACGGAGCCATCTTGGGGTTCCAGTAACGGGTCTGGTGGCCGAAATGGACGCCGGCTTCCAGCATCTCGCGCATGGTGACTTGTGCCATGGAATTACTCCTGGTGAACCGCACGGGGCGGTTCTATGGGGGTTGGGACCTCCACGCATCCCCGGCTTCGACCCTGCCCATTGGGCAAGGCACCCCGAAGACGGTGCCGATGCGTGTGTGGCGTTAAAAGCGACTGCCTTACGCCGGGCCAATGGTTGCGCCGTGCGGTTACAATCGCGGTGTCGTTTCGCTCCCGTGGCCACGTAAAAGTGGCTTCGCCGGGCAGCAAAACTCGCTAATTGTAGCCTCCAGCCCCACCCGCCGCAAGCATGGGGCTGGAAATCCGCCGGGGGCACCGCCACGTACACGGCAGGCCCATCCCCCTGAGGGCAAAGGAAAAAGAGAGAGACCCATGGCAGTCGTACCGAAGACCCCCGAAGAGATCCAGGCCATGCGCGAGGCCGGCCGCCTGGCCGCCGAAGTGCTGGCCATGCTGGTGCCCCACGTCAAGCCGGGCGTCACCACCGAGGAACTGGACCGCCTGGCCCACGACCACATCGTGAATGTCCAGAAGGCCATCCCGGCCAATGTCGGCTACCGGGGCTTCCCGAAGACCGTGTGTACCTCGGTCAACCATGTGATCTGCCACGGTATTCCCACCGACACCAAGGTCCTGAAGGACGGCGACATCATCAATATCGATGTCACGGTCATCAAGGATGGCTGGCACGGCGATACCAGTCGCATGTATTTCGTGGGCACGCCCAGCGTGCTGGCGAAGCGCCTGGTCGAGACCACCTACGAAGCCATGATGAAGGGCATCCAGGCCGTGAAGCCGGGCGCCACCCTGGGCGACGTGGGCGCCGCGATCCAGAAGCACGCCGAGGCGGCGGGTTTCTCGGTGGTGCGCGAGTACTGCGGGCACGGCATCGGCAAGGTCTACCACGATGAACCCCAGGTGCTGCACTACGGGCGCCAGGGCACCGGCCTGGAGCTCAAGCCCGGCATGACCTTCACGGTCGAGCCCATGATCAACGCCGGCAAGCCGCACACCAAGTCGCTGCCCGATGGCTGGACGGTGGTCACCAAGGACCACTCGCTCTCGGCCCAGTGGGAGCACACCGTGGCCGTGACGGAAGACGGCTTCGAGATCCTCACGCCCTGGCCGGACGCCGCCTGATACACCTCGCGATCCCGGCCTGCGTGGCGCGGGATCGCCTTCCAACGCAAAGGGGCCCCGACGTGACGCTTCCCCCGCTTCCACGCCTGCCCGCCGTCGTTCCCCGCTCCGGCGTATCGCCCGAGGCGCGGCGCTCGCTGCGCCAGTTGCTGGGCGACGCCGACCGCGCCCTGAATACCGCGTTCGGCGAGGGGGAGGACGCTTCGGCCCTGGCCCGGCGTCGCGCCGAGGTCGTCGAGAAGGTCGTCGTGCATACCTGGGGTGCGTGCCTGGGCGACATGGCTGCCGCCTCGCTGTTCGCGGTGGGCGGCTTCGGCCGCGGCATGCTGTTTCCCTGTTCGGACGTCGACCTGCTGGCCATGGTCGGCGAGAGCTCGCCGGCCCTCTACCGCGCGCTCGAGAACTTCTTCGCCTGCCTGTGGGATATCGGCCTGAAGCCGGGCCACGCGGTGCGAACGGTGGAGCAATGCCGCGAGCTCGCCGCGCGCGATGCGAGCGTGTTCACCAGCCTGCTGGACGCGCGCCGCCTGGCCGGCTGGCCGATCCTTTCCAACGACCTGCGCGGCATCCTCGATGATCCGGCGCTCTGGCCGCCACGCGAATACCTCGCCGCGCGCCTTGCCGAGCGCGATGCCCGGCATGCCCGCTACGACGATACGGCGCAAAACCTCGAGCCCAACCTGAAGGACGGCCCCGGCGGGCTGCGCACGCTCGATGCGTTGCGCTGGCTCGGGCGCCGCCTGGCGCATGCGCCGGATTTCGATGCCATGGTCGCCGAGGGCCTGCTTGAGCCGGTGGAAGCGGCGAAACTGACGCGCGCGGAAGAGACCCTGCGGCGCTATCGCTACGCACTGCATCTCGAAGCGGGCCGGGCCGAAGAACGCCTGTTGTTCGATTACCAGCGCGCGCTGGCCTCGCGGCTCGGCTTCGAAGACGAACACGCGAAGAACCTGGGCGTCGAGCAGTTCATGCAGGGCTATTACCGCGCCGCGACCCAGATCGAGCGATCCGGAACGCAGCTGGTCGAGCGGTTCGAGGAGATGCTCGACCCTTCGGCGGAGCCCGAGCCGGTCGGCACCGATTACCTGCGCTACGGCTCGCGCATCGCGCTGCGCAATCCGCACCTGTTCGTGCGCCGGCCGGCGGCACTGGTCGAGATCTTCATCGCGCGCCTCGATGCGCCGGGCATCACCGGCTTCACCGCCGAAACGATGCGTCGTATCCAGCACGCGGTGTCCCAGCATGGCGAAGGCCTGGCCGACGACCAGGCCGTGCTCGACGCGTTCCTGGCGCTCCTGCGCCGCGGCGCGCCCGCCGTGGATGCCCTGTGGCGGATGAACCGCCATGGCCTGCTCGCCGCGATCCTGCCTGCGTTTGGCAAGGTCGTGGGCCGCATGCAGTACGACCTGTTCCACGTCTATACGGTTGACGAGCACACCCTGCGCGTCCTCCGCAACGTGGCGCGGTTCGCCGATCCGGGCGCGCGCCGCGAGTTTCCGCTCGGCTGCGAAATCTGGCCGCATATCGAGCGGCCCGAACTGATGCTGCTGGCCGCGCTGTTCCATGACATCGCCAAGGGACGCGGCGGTGATCATTCGGTGTTGGGCGAAGAGGACGCACGCGCGTTCTGCCGGCGCCTGCGGCTCCCCGAGGAGCAGGTCGAACTCGTGGCATGGCTGGTCCGCCAGCATCTGCTCATGAGCACCACCGCCCAACGCCAGGACATCACCGATCCGGACGTGGTGCATCGCTTCGCTTCCGTAGTGGGCGACTGGGAACACCTCGACCACCTCTACCTGCTGACCATCGCCGACATCATCGGCACCAGCCCGAAGCTGTGGAACGCATGGAAGGACCGCCTGCTGGCCGACCTGTACACCGCCACCCGCTTCGCCCTGCGCAGCGATATCAGCCACGCCACGCTGGCCGGCTCGCGCGTGCGCGAGTGCCGGGAGCGCGCGTTGGGCATGCTGGTCGCGGAGCGCTTTGCCCCGGATGACATCGCGAAGGTGTGGGCGGACTTCCCCGACCTGAGCTTCCTGCGCCATCGCGCCGAGCAGATCGCGTGGCAGACCGCGGCCATCCTCCGCGCGGGCGGCGTCACCCCGCTGGTCGAGGTGCATCCGTTCTCGGTGCGTGGCAGCACGGAGCTGTTCGTCTATACGCCGGACCGCGACGGCCTGTTCGCCACTGTCACGGCGGTTCTGGATCGCCTGCGCTTCTCCGTCGTTGAAGCGCGCATCCTTGTGTCGAACACAGGCATGGCGCTGGACACGTTCCTCCTCCTCGAGTCCGAGACCCAGGCACCGGCGTCGCTTCAGCGCGCAGAAGAGCTGCGCCTGCGCCTGATGCGCGCGCTCGACCATCCGGAAGGCCATAGCGCGCCCAAGCGCGGCATTTCGCGACACCTTCGGCATTTCCAGATGGCGCCACGGGTTACGTTCAACCCCGTGGGCGAGCGTACGCAGCTCGCCCTGGTGTGCACGGATCGCCCCGGCCTGCTGGCCGCCGTGTCGCAGGCGCTGGCCGAAGCGGAGGTGCGCGTGCATGATGCGCGTATCGCCACGTTCGGCGAACGCGTCGAAGATTTCTTCCAGCTCACCGACCGAAACAACGCCGCCCTCTCGCCCGCGCGCCAGGAGATCCTGCGCGAGTGCCTGACCCGGCATATCGGTCTCGAAACCCCCAGGACCCCTGTTGATGCAAATGCAAACGCTTGAATCCGTGATCGAGAGCGCCTTCGAACGGCGCGCCGACCTGACCCAGAACGAAATCGAAGGCGATAGCGGCCTGCGCGTCGCTGTCGACCAGGTGCTCGACCTGCTGGAATCCGGCGAGCGCCGCGTGGCCGAGCCCGATGGCAAGGGCGGCTGGGTGGTGCACGCATGGCTGAAGAAGGCGGTACTGCTGTACTTCCGCATGAACGGCAACCGCGTGATGGATGGTGGTCCGTCCAGCGCGTTCGACAAGGTGCCGCTGCGCTTCACCGAAGGCGATACCACGGAATACGCCAACCTTGGCGCGCGCGTCGTTCCCGGCGCGCTCGTGCGCCGCGGCGCGCACATCGCGAAGGACGCCGTGCTGATGCCGAGCTACACGAACATCGGTGCCTACGTCGGCGCCGGCACCATGGTCGATACGTGGGCCACCGTGGGCTCGTGCGCGCAGATCGGCGCGGGCGTGCACCTCTCCGGCGGCGTGGGCATCGGCGGCGTGCTCGAGCCGCTGCAGGCCAACCCGACCATCATCGAGGACAACTGCTTCATCGGCGCACGTTCGGAAGTGGTCGAGGGCGTGATCGTGGAGAAGGGCTCCGTGATCGGCATGGGTGTGTTCCTTGGCCAGTCCACCCGCATCTACAACCGCGCCACCGGCGAGATCAGCTACGGCCGCGTGCCGGCCGGCAGCGTGGTGGTGGCCGGCAGCCTCCCGGCGAAAGATGGTTCGCACAGCCTGTATGCCGCGATCATCGTGAAGCAGGTGGATGAGAAGACCCGCTCGAAGACCGGGATCAACGAACTGCTGCGCAGCGGTGAGTGAAGCGATGACCACCACGGTGTATGGCCTGCCGAACTGCGATACCTGCAAGAAGGCTCGTAACTGGCTCGATCGCTTCGGTGTCGCGTACACGTTCGTCGATTACCGTGCGAACCCGGTGCCCGCGGCCACGCTGAAAGCGTGGTCGGAGCAGCTGGGTGGCTGGGAAAAGCTGGTCAACAAGGCGTCGACCACCTGGCGCACCCTGCTGCCGCAGCGCAAGGATCCGCGCTCCGATCCCGAGTGGACGCTGTTGCTCAAGGAGTACCCGGCGCTGGTCAAGCGCCCGGTCGTGGTCACGGGCGATGAGGTCAGCGTCGGGTTTACCGATAACGCCTTCAAGAAGCGCTTTGCCACCTGATGTCCCCGGTCCTCGAACTCACGCGTGACCTGATCGCCCGCCGTTCCGTCACGCCGGAGGATGCCGGTTGCCTTCCGCTGATCGCCGACCGGCTCGCGCAGGTCGGCTTCCGCATCGAGCACCTGCGCTTCGGCGACGTGGACAACCTCTGGGCAACCCATGGCACGGGTGGGCCGGTGCTGGCGTTCCTTGGGCATACCGATGTCGTTCCGAGCGGTCCCGAGGAGCACTGGGCCGCGCCACCGTTCGAGCCAACCGAGCGTGGCGGCATGCTGTACGGCCGCGGCGCCGCCGACATGAAGGGCTCGGTGGCGGCGATGGTCGTCGCCCTCGAGCGCTTCGTTGCCACGCATCCGGATCACACGGGCACCGTGGGCCTGTTGCTCACCAGCGATGAAGAAGGCGTGGCGCTGCACGGTGTGCGCGAGGTTGTCGATCACTTCAACAAGACCGGCCAGCGCATCGACTACTGCGTGGTGGGCGAGCCGTCGGCGAAGGCGCAACTCGGTGACCTGATCCGCGTCGGCCGCCGTGGCTCGCTTTCGCTCACGCTGACCGTGAACGGCATCCAGGGCCACGTGGCCTACCCGGAGAAGGCGAAGAATCCCATCCACGCATTCGCCCCGGCACTGGCCGCGCTTGCCGCCGAGCGCTGGGACGAAGGCAACGCCGACTTCCCGCCGACGTCCTTCCAGGTGTCGAACATCAACGCTGGCACCGGTGCGAACAACGTGATCCCGGGCGAGCTCGTCGCCCTGGTGAACTGGCGGTTTTCCACGGCGAGCACGGCAGATGGGCTGCGTGCTCGCGCCGAGGCGATCCTGCAGGCGCACGGCGTCGATTACGCTGCGCAATGGCACCTCTCGGGGCACCCGTTCCTGGCGACGCCAGGTGGCCGCCTGCGCGGTGTCGTCGCCGATGTCTGCCGCGCGTTGTGCGGCATCGATCCGGAACAGAGCACGGGTGGCGGCACCAGCGACGGGCGTTTCATTGCGCCGATGGGGGCTGAGGTCATCGAGCTGGGGCCGGTGAACGCGACGATCCACAAGGTGGATGAGTGCGTGTCGATCGCGGACCTCGAAAAGCTTCCTGCGCTGTACGAGGACATCTGTAGGCGCATGCTGACCTGACGCCACGCCGCGTGCTGACGCGGCCCGGTGGATGACCTACATGGTGGTTGGGCTGCGAGAACGAGACCCTGACGGACTCGTTCTCGCAAGGATCTCCCATGCGCCGATCATTCCCCTGGCTGCTGTCCGCCTGCGTCGTCATGTCGCCATTCGCCGATGCGGCGGAGGCCGTTGCGCCCGTGCCCGTCGTGATCACCGTAGGTGACGACGACGATCCCGATGTCATACGCCGCGATGTGCTCGGCTGGCTCGATGAAGGCAAGCCAGTGGCGCTGGCCGGGCGTCCTGTCCAGCTCGCGCGGGTGCGCCTGGAGGGCGCGCAGGCCTGGCCAGCCACGAACACCATCGTGCTCGATCCCGGTGCCGGCCTTGGCATTTCGGGATTCGATGCCGACGACGATGCATCGAGGCGCCTGCTGCTCGCCGCGTGGCCCTGGGCCATGGACGTACTTCCTGCATCGCCGGCACGTGACCGTCGCGAGGCGCCCGTGCGTGCGCGCCAGAGGCACGTCGAGTTCAGCGTGCCCGCGGCGTCGCCGGGACAGGTGTGCCGCGCGTTCGCCCAGCAGGTCGCCGCCACCCTGTTTGGCGCGGACGAGCCGACGCCGATCGAGCGCCGGGCTTTCCGCCGCGAGGTGCGCCGCTGGTGCCAGTACGGCACCCTGTCGCTGCACCTCGCCGCGCGGCCCCAGTTCACCATCGAGCCGTTCGGCAAGCCGTACGACGTGAGGCTCACGGTGGCGACCGAGTGGGCCTTGATCCGCAGCGAGGACGTCGCATCCGCGAGCAGCGCGCGTTACCTCTTCTGGACGAAGACCCTGAACGAGGGTGCCGCGGGCGGCTTCTCGCGGATCCACGGTACCGATGCGTGGTACGACCCGGCCACGGGGGTGGTGCACAACCTGATGGATGTCGCGATCCATGCCGGATGGGGCCGCATCGAGGGGCGCGAGGTCGTGACGGCATGGCCGTTGAATTCGAGCTTCCCGCAGGTGGGCAACGTACTCGTGTTCCGTTGCGATGATCTCGAAGCCTGGCGCCCACCGGACTGCCCCGTCGCGCCGGTACTCAAGCGGCTGCTCCCTGAAGACAGCGCGGATGGCCTGGTGACGGTCGCCAGTGGCGAGACCGTCAGCGTCGGCGGTGACGCCAAGATGTCGAGATCCGTCAGCGAGGACAAGGTGTCGACCTCGTTCACTTTTGGTGTGAACCTGATGCGCGCAACATCAAAGACATCGCAGGTCGAACTGTCGCTCGTGCACACGCGCAGCAACGCCGACACGGTGTTCTACCGAAGCACCTGGTGGCTGCCCGATGTGCCCGCCATCTTCCGCTGGATCGATGCGCGCAAACACGCGGGTAGCCTCGCGAAAGCCTCACCGCTGGCGACCAGCCTCAATCCGCACCACGAAATGGTCTGGGAACTGCCGCTCGCCGGCAACGAAGGGCGGGACTTCGAATACCACATCGTGTACGAAGCAGGCTGGAACGCGTGCCGTGCCGATGGCTATTGCTCGGAATACAGGCGCGGCAAGGACCCGGCGGTTCCACCGAAGGAGCGCGGCGCCTGGGTGGACGGCGTCACCATCCACCTCCCGTGGCGGTAGGGCGTGCGCGCCTAACGTGGGCTGATGACCAGGCTGTGCTGGCTGGGGCCGGGCAACAGCGGCGTAAGGTGGCCCTGCACCCAATCCTCGTGGCCTGCGCCATGGAACGGTGACAACGGGTGGCCGCTCTGGCCGCCCGGCATCTCCAGGTAGCTCTCGTCTTCGTGCCCCGGTGAAATCGCGAATCGCTCTGAGGCGCCGAAGGCCGGCGCTTGCACCCGCGGCATATCGGTGTCGCCCGCCATCGGCTCGACGGGCATGTCCACGAAGCGCGACAGCGCATGGGGCAGGGCGCCGGAGAGCGCATGCTCGATGTGCGAGGTGTTCTGTTCGCCCCACGTCCGCGCGGCGATGCCACCGGGGCCGCTGGCCAGTTCACGGGCGGTCTGGCGCGCGGCGGCCTCGAGGAGTGCATCCCAGCTTGCCCACGTGGTGTCGAGGAGGTTGGGTGGACGCTGGACCAGCATTTGCCAGACTGCGCCTTCCGCTGTCGTGGCGCGCGGCCATGTGAAGTCCGGGAAGCGCTTTGTAGCCCGGGCGGCGAAAGGCGCGAGGACCAGGGTGTGCACATGCTCGCGGAACGTGCGCACGACGCGGTAGTCGACGCTATCGACGGCAGCGTGCCCCGTCCAGCGTGCCGTGGCCTGTCGCAGGGGGTCGAGCGCGGCATCATGCGTGCGGGAAAGGGTTGCCTGCAGCAGGTCGTTCCAGCGCGAGAGGAACAATGCGCGGTCATCCAGCTGGATCGAGAGCATGTCACCCGGTACGAAGTGCTCGCGCGCCTGCAGGTCGTCGCGGATCTGCTGCGCACGAGCGCCCAGGTCGTGGCCGCCGTTGCCAAGGAGCGCCAGCGCGGCGCCGCCCACCGTTCGGTTGTTGGCAGTCCACAAACGGCCATCCGCGGGGTCGATCACGCGCGGGTAGCTGGCCGCGTCGGCGAAGCCGGGCCAGCCAGGCACACCGGGCTCGCGCAACGGGATGGCGTCGCCGATGATCGTCCACGCGATGTGGCCGGCACGATCGCCGACCAGCAGGTTTTGCGGGGGCATGCCGGCGCGCGAGGCCACGGCCAGCGCGGCGTGGGTGTCCGTCGCGCGTTCGAGCGCCATGATGCCCAGGTTGAACGCGTCGGGCCGGTGCGCAATCCAGGCCAGGGCCAGCGGCGTGCCATCGGTGTCGGTTGCGGCCAGCGGTCCCCATGGCGTGTCCTCAACCTTCAGGTGGCGCGATTCCCCGCCAGCCACCTCGATCACTTCGTCGTGCACCGCAAACGCCGCGCTTCCCGTCGGCGTGGTGTATCGCGAGGGGTCGGCCTTGTCGCGGGTGACGCGTACAAAGTCCATCCAGTCGCCGTAGCTGTTCGTGAAGCCCCACGCCACCTGGCCGTTGGAACCCGCCACGAGCGCCGGGGTGCCGGGGAGCGTCACGCCGTTGAGGTCACGCATGCCACCGGGCGCCGAGGCATCGGGAAAGCGGATGCGTGCGCGGAACCAGATGTTGGGAACCCGCAGGCCAAGGTGCATATCGTTCGCCACGATGGCGGCGCCGTTCTCCGTCAGCGTGCCGCCGACGGCAAAGCTGTTGCTTCCTGGCATGGCTTCGCTGGCCGCGATGGTGGCGTGCCCCGCGAGCTTTTCCTGCCCCCGCAGGTCAAATACATCGGGGCCCGGGAGCACGATGTCGGGCGAGCGCGAACCGTCCAGCGGTGCTTCCCATGTCGGGTCGGGCGCGACGAGCGCATCCACCAGTGACGCAGGCAGCACGGCGCGCAGTCGCGCGATGCCGAGTTCGCGCCCGTTGGTGCCGTTCTCATTCAGGTCGAAGTACATCGCGCCCAGCGCGAGCAAGGTGTCTTCGCTTTTCCAGGGCTTCGGTGCCTGGCGCAGCAGGAGGTATTCCCATGGCCGCACGCGTAGTTGCCCGAGCCCGGCGTTGACGCCGTCCCGGTACGCATCGATGACCTCGCGCTGGTCGTTCGGGAGGAACTCATAGGCGGCCTCGACCACCGCACGCATGCGGTGCACGCGGTGGTTCAGGTCGAGACCCAGGGCCCGTTCGCCGGCCAGCGCGGCCAGTTCACCCGCCGCCACGCGGCGGAGCAGGTCCATCTGGAAGAAGCGATCCTGGCCGTGGGCGAAGCCCAATGCCCAGGCGGCATCACGCCGGTTGGCCGCCTGCACGGTAAGCGTGCCGCGCGCATCGCGCTCCAGGGTGACCGGGGCTGACGGTCCTTGCAGGGCAAGTTTTCCATCCAGCCGCGCAAGACTGCCGGAGAGGGCGAAATACGCCGCCGCCAACGCCAGCACGACCAGAACAATTAAACCGATCAGCAGGCGGCGGGCGATGCGCATGGGCTATCCGCGTCGTTTGGGAAAGACGGCGACCATGCCGGCATACGGCTTGGTCATGAAGGCAGGCGCGCCGGCATAACCACTCGCCGGGGTCCATGCCTGGGAGATCGTGCCATCGAGGAATAGCGCGTTGCGGCAACCGAGCTCATCGCGGAACAAGCGCGCGAACGAGTGGAAGTTCACCGGCGCGCGGCTCACGACGAACACGACTTCGCTGGGGCTCTTCGCGCAGACGCCGCTTCGCCACTTCATGCTGTCCGAGCCATTGTCGAACTGGGTGTTCACCTCACCGTCGATGACCAGCATCGGCCCGGATTGCGTGGCCCAGCGCGGTTTGCGCGCAGCCTTAGCGAACGCTTCCGTGGTGCTGACTGCCGCCGTGCCGTCGTCGTAAATCGCGAAGACACCGTTGGGCAGCAGCGAGAAGTTGCCGGAGCGCGGGTTACCGTGGGCCCGGTTTAGCGGAACCAGCGCCTTGCCGTTCTCGACATACAGGCCGAGCGGGCGGAAATCGCGATCGTAGATGCCGGCATTGGTGGCGAACGCTAATGGGCGGCCCTTGCCCGCGGTCCACGTTTTCAGGGCCTCGATGCTCGCGAACGGCTGGTCGTTGTCGGGATTGCGCCAGTACAGCTCGATATCGTCGCGCCGTGTATCGACCGTAGTCACGAAATACGACTGGCTATCGAACACGACATCGCGGCCATCGACCGCGTCGGCGGGCGCGGCGCAGCCGATGAACAGGCCGGCGAGGCCAGCGAGGGCGAGGCTACGAAGGAAGAGGCGGCTGGCCATGCGGGGGATACGGCGGTGGGGCATCCGTGGATGTTCGCCGGGCGGGCGGGGCGGGTGCAAGGGCTGGCGCAAGGTGCTGGCGCGCCAACGGGCCCCGCGGCCGCCAAGAGCGTAAACTCCGGGGTTTACGCCACGCCGCAAACGCCATGCCCTACACACCCATCGTCGCTACCCTCGGCTATGTGTTGTCACCCGACGGCCAGCGCGTGCTGATGATCCACCGCAACGCCCGCAAGGACGACCAGCACCTGGGCAAGTACAACGGGCTGGGTGGAAAAATGGAGCCGGGTGAGGACATTGCCGCGTGCATGCGTCGCGAAATCCGTGAAGAAGCCGGCATCGAGTGCACCGAGATGAGCCTGCGCGGCACGCTGAACTGGCCGGGGTTCGGCAAGAACGGCGAGGATTGGCTCGGTTTCATCTTCGTGATCACCCGGTTCGAGGGTGAGCCGCTTTCGGAAAACCCGGAAGGCACGCTGGAATGGGTGCGCGCGGATGAACTGGAAACGCTGCCGATGTGGGAGGGCGACAGGAACTTCCTGCCACTGGTCTTCGATGGTGACCCGCGACCGTTCCACGGCGTGATGCCCTACAAGGACGGCCGGATGGTGTCCTGGAACTACACGCGCCTCTGACCCCGCTGTCGTGGGAGCGCCCTTGGGCGCGATGGGCCTTGCCGCGAGCACCCATCGCGCGCAAGCGCGCTCCCACATGACTTAGCCGGTGGTTTCGATACGCTCCACGCGGCGCAGGCCGCGCGGCAGCACGCCGCCGCGGGTGGCGCGGTTGCCGCCGTACTCGACGAGGTCCGCCCACTTGAGCGTTAGCTTGCGGGCGCCGGCGTACATCGTGACTTCACCCTTGCCTTCGGTGACGACCGCGACGCCAACGACGCGTTCTTCGCCGGAGGTGAGCTTGGCCTTGGGGATCTCGATGAGCTTGTTGCCCTTGCCCTTGTTGAGCTCCGGCAGTTCGGCCACCGAGAACATCAGCAGGTGGCCTTCGCTGGTGACCACCACGATGCGGTCGCGGGACGGATCCGGCGTGATGGCCGGATTCAGCACGCGGGCACCATCGCTCAGCGAAATGATCTGCTTGCCGGCCTTCTGGCGTCCGGTGAGCGCTTCGAAGCGGGTGACGAAGCCATAGCCGAAGTCGGTGGCAAGGATGATGCGGGTGTCGTTGTCGGCCGCCACCACCGCGTCGAAGCGTGCGCCCGACGGCGGGCTGAACCGCCCGGTGAGCGGTTCGCCATTACCACGCGCCGACGGCAGCGTATGCGCCGGGGTGGCGTAGGCGCGGCCGGTCGAATCGATGAAGGCCACCTGCTGGGTCGTGCGGGCACGCGCGATCGCCGCCAGGCTGTCGCCTTCACGGTACGAGAGTGCCTCGCCGTCGACATCGTGGCCCTTGCCGGCGCGCACCCAGCCCTTCTGCGACAGCACGACCGTCACCGGCTCGGAGGCCACCAGCGCGCTCTCGTCCAGCGCCTGGGCGACGCTTCGTTCGATCAGCGGCGAGCGGCGCTCGTCACCGAACTTCTCGGCATCGGCGCGCAGTTCTTCCTTGATCAGGCCCTTCAGCTTGGCCGGCGACTTCAGCAGCACGTTGATGCGCGCGCGCTCTTCTTCCAGCTTGTCGCGCTCCTCGGTGATCTTCATCTCTTCCAGGCGGGCCAGCTGGCGCAGCTTGGTTTCGAGGATGTAATCGGCCTGCTCATCGTCGAGGCGGAAGCGGCTCATCAGCACCGGCTTCGGCTCATCCTCGGTGCGCACGATGCGGATGACTTCATCGAGGTTGAGGTAGGCGATGCGCAGCGCTTCGAGCATGTGCAGGCGCCGCTCGACGCGGCCCAGGCGATGGTTCAGGCGGCGCGTGACCGTATCGGTGCGGAAGCGCAGCCATTCGGTGAGGATCATCTTCAGATCCTTCACCTGCGGCCGCCCATCCAGGCCGATCATGTTCATGTTGATGCGGAAGCTCTTCTCCAGGTCGGTGGTGGCGAAGAGGTGCTGCATCATCTCGTCGACGTCGACGCGGTTGGAGCGCGGGACGATGACCAGGCGGATCGGGTTCTCGTGGTCGGATTCGTCGCGCAGGTCCTCGATCATCGGCAGCTTCTTCGCGCGCATCTGCGCGGCGATCTGCTCGAGGATCTTGGAGGGCGAGACCTGGTGGGGCAGGGCCGTGATGACGATATTGCCGTCGTCACGCTCGTAGATGGCGCGGGCGCGCACCGATCCGGTACCGGTCTGGTACATCGCGGCCAGCTCGCGCCGCGGCGTGATGATCTCGGCCTTCGTCGGGTAATCCGGACCCTGCACGTGTTCGCAGAGGTCGGCGATGGTGGCATCCGGGTCGTCCAGCAGGCGGATGCAGGCGCTGGCCACCTCGCGCAGGTTGTGCGGCGGGATGTCCGTGGCCATGCCCACGGCGATGCCCATGGAGCCATTCAGCAGCACGTGCGGCACGCGGGCGGGGAGCCATGTGGGCTCTTCCAGCGTGCCGTCGAAGTTCGGCGACCAGTCGGTGGTGCCGTGGCCGAGCTCCGAGAGGAGCACCTCGGCGATCGGCGTCAGGCGCGACTCGGTGTAGCGCATGGCCGCGAAGCTCTTCGGGTCGTCCGACGAGCCGAAGTTGCCGTGGCCGTCCACCAGCGGGTAGCGGTACGAGAACGGCTGGGCCATCAGCACCATGGCCTCGTAGCAGGCCGAATCGCCGTGGGGGTGGAACTTGCCGATCACGTCGCCGATGGTGCGCGCGGACTTCTTCGGCTTGGCCTGGGCGCCCAGGCTGAGTTCGCTCATCGCGTAGATGATGCGGCGCTGGACCGGCTTCAGCCCGTCGCCAACGAACGGCAGGGCGCGGTCCAGCACCACATACATGGAGTAGTCGAGATACGCGCGCTCGGCGTAATCCTTGAGCGGGATCTGTTCGTAATTGGCTTGCAAATTCATGGTTTTAGCGATCCGGCAGCGCGCCGCGGCGCGTCGTTAACCGGAGGATGGTGCCAGAAACAGGTCTCAGGAGCGAAGACTGGTGGCGGCAGGCCGGGAGCCATCGCGCGCAAGCGCGCTCCCACAAGGGCGGACCCAGCCCTGTGGGAGCGCGCTTGCGCGCGATGGGCCTGCCTCAGTCCTTCCCGCCATCCGTATCCTTGAGGAACTTCACCAGCCCGGTGAAGTACGTCTGCTGGTCGTCGTACATGGCCATGTGCGCCCCCTTGGGGCACAACAGGAAGTGGCCGTTCGGCAGCTTTTTCGACATGGCCTCCATGTACTTCGGGTCCATGGTGTCGTACGTCGCGCCGATGACCAGGGTGGGCACCTTGATCTTCGCCAGGTCCTTGCTGCGGTCCCAGTGCAGGAGCTTGCCGCTGGCGCCCAGTTCGCTCGGGCCCTGCATGGACACGTAGATCTGCTCGTTGAGGTGGCTGAACGAGCGGTTGACCGGCTCGGGCCACTGGTCGGCCGGCATGCGCAGCACGTGCTGTTCGTAGTGCATGGGGACAAGGATCGCCATGTAGGCCGGGTCGTCGGTCTTGTGTTCGCGCTCCATGCGCTGCACTTCGGCCAGCTTCTTCTGGTCCATGGCCGGCATTAGCACCGTCTTCGCGTACGTGTTGTACGCCGGGATGCTGTCGACCATGTTGGAGATGATCAGGCCCTTGAGGTGCTGCTGGTACTTGAGCGCGTACTCGATGGCCAGCACGCCACCCCAGGAATGGCCGAGCAGGTAGAAATTGTCCTTGTCCAGGTGCAGGGCCTGGCGTACCTGTTCCACTTCCTCCACGAAACGCGGTGTATCCCACAGCGATTCATCGGTGGGCTTATCGCTGAACGCGGAGCCGAGCTGGTCGTAGTAGTAATACTCGATGCCCTGGCCCGGGAAGTAGCTGTCGAATGCTTCGAAATACTCATGCGTGGCGCCGGGGCCACCATGCAGCAGCAGGACCTTGATCGTCGGGTTGTTGCCCACCCGCTTGGTCCAGACCTTGAACTTGCCCTTCGGTGTGTCGATCGTGATCATCTTCACGCCACCGGCGAGGACGTCGTCCCGGCCGGTGTTATCGAAGTACGAAGGCGGTGGCGCGGCATGCGCCGCAACCACCGTAAAAGCCAACAACACTAACGCGATGAAACGGCGCATGGGCTCTCTCTCCCGGGACGATGGCGCGACTATCGCCTCTCGCCGAGACGGCCCGCAACCCACCCAGGGGTGAGATTGCGTCAGAGGGCGAAATCGGCCTGGATGGGGAAATGATCCGACGGATAGCGACCGTCTTTCGAGATCGTGATGGTCTCGAAGGTCTTTACTTCGACGCCACGGTAAAGGATCCAGTCGATTCGCTTGTCCGCCTTGCCGGTGAAGTTATGGAACGTTTCCGCCGGTCCCTTCTTGTCCGACGCGGTCATCCAGGCGTCCTTGAACGTCGCCGTCAGCATCCGGTGCGATTCGCTGTCCGGCCCGGTATTGAAGTCACCCGTGATGATCACCGGTGTGCCCTTCGGCAAGGACTTCACCCATTCGGCCATCTCGTGCGCGGATTTCGAGCGGGCTTCTTCGTCGCTGTCGCGATAGGGGAAATGCGTATCCAGCAGGTAGAAGTGCTTATGATCCGAAAGCCGCTCGAACAGGGCCCAGTTCACCATGCGCGGGAAGATATTGCCCCAGGTGATGCTGGCGACTTTATCGGGTGTATCGGAGAGCCAGAAATCGCCTGACTTGATGAGCTTCAACCGGTCCTTCCGATAGAAGATGCCCATGTGCTCATCCTTGTGCGCGCCAAAGCGATCGCGGCCGAACCACGTGAACTGCGGAAGCCGGGCCACCGTATCGTCGCCCTGCTGCTGTCCCAGCTCTTGCGTGCCGATGACATCCGGGTCCATCTGGCGGATGGTGTCGGCGAAAAGATCCTTGCGCATCTCCCAGCGGTTGGGGCCATCCGGACCGGTGATGGTGCGGACGTTGAAGGACATCACCTTCAGGTCTTCGGCGGCGAGAGGGCCGGCGAAGGCGGCGGCCACGGCGGCAAGCAGGGCGAGGTTGCGCAAACGGAGCATGCGGTCGGCTTCCTGGTGAGAAGCTCCCGACTATAGCGGCGTCGTTCCCGGCCCGCGCGTTACCCAGGTCACGGTCCGCGGCTGGGACATATCGTCGCGACCGTCGTTGCGCCGGGCGGGCCGGTGCGGTCGTAAGGCACAATGGCCGTCTGAAACCTCGCAGGAGCCCGCCATGGCGGAGCAGAAATCGAATGGCCGCCGGGCCGTGATCGTCGTGGTGGGCATCGCCTTCCTCGCCTCCGTCACGACCCTGCTCCTTGCCCTCACGGCGTCCCACGGCGCCCGGCAGCGTGATGCGGCGGCGATCACGGCGGATGGTGCCGACCTGCATGGCGTCGTGAGTGAGTGGCGCACGCTGGTGGTCCGCACTGGGGCGGCACAGCCGCAGGCGCGTGAGGCGATGCTCGACTCACTCAGGAAGCAGGCGGAGACGGTGGCCGCGTGGAAGCCGCGCACGCCGTGCGGGCTCGAGGCCCGTGATCGCCTGCGCGCCGCCATGGATACCCGCATCACCAGCCTGCTGCGAAACACGCCCGGTACCGTCACGGACGAGCTATCCATCGTGGATGACGCCCTGCGTACATGCAGCGCGCAAGCGGGCAGGGACGTCGAAGGCTGACCGAGCGATCTCCTACTCGAACCAGCGCGAGATCAGCCTAGCTCCGCCCTGCGAAAGGAATGTGACCACTCCGCCGGTGATGGCGGCGGTACCCGCCGCCAACGTGCCGAGCCGTGTCCAACTTGGCATGACCTGGATACGGTAGGCCAGGACGCTCACCTGCGTGACCAGTTCTGCAGTGCGATCGTTGGCGAGCTTCAGCTCCGGGCGCCAGTCGTTGAAGCCTTTGACGCCTTCTTCGACGCGGGTGACTCGCTCACCAAGTGCGCCAACTCGCTCGCCGAGTGCGCCGACCTCCGACCGTACGGCGTCCAGACCGGACTCGACCCGGCACATGCGGGCGTCCAGTGCGCCGACGGACGTGGTCAGCGCCGATACTTCGACGGCAAGGCCGCCGACGCGATCTTCCAGCTTGTCAAAGCGCATGTCCATCTTGTCGAAACGATGGTCGATGCCGCGCAGGCGGTCATCGATGCTGCGCAGGATTACTTCCAGCATGGGAGTGTCAGCCTCCGGGGTGGTGTCGGTGCAATCATAGGTAAGGGCCTGCGACGCATGGATGAGAATGGCGGACAAGCTGAAGGCGTCGGGTTCGCTCGCGCAGGCAAGTTCGGCATTCATGCGTCACCTCGATCCATCGGTTCAACGGAGGAACACGATGCCACGGCGATATGCGCGGGTATGTAGGCGCCCGTCGCTCGCCTTGTCAGCGACACGGCACGCCCATGTAGTCGCCGCCCGCGCTGGCATGTCAGCGTGGCTTACAGGGAGAGGGCCAAAGAAAAAAGCCCGCTCGAAGAGCGGGCTTTGAATAATGGTGGCTCGGGACGGAATCGAACCGCCGACACGGGGATTTTCAATCCCCTGCTCTACCAACTGAGCTACCGAGCCACGAGTGCCTGCAATATCCGTTGCGGCGTGTGGAGCCGCGTATTAAATCGGCTACCGTGGCTGGCGTCAAGCCTTTTCGTCCGGCGGGACATAACCCGAGGGCTGTGCGACGTCGCCACCGAAGAAATACTTCTCCATTTCGCCCGATAGGAAACTGCGGGTTTTCGGGTCGAGCGGGGAAAGGCGCATCTCATTGATCAGCATGGTCTGGTGCGACAGCCACTGCGCCCAGGCTTCCTTGGAAACATGATCATAGATCCGCTTGCCCAGCTCGCCGGGCCAGGGCGCGAAGTCGAGCCCTTCGGCCTCGCGGCCGAGTTTTACGCATTGGACCAGGTGGGTCATGGGGTGATCTCCGGAAGGTTGTCGAGCAGCGTTCGTACGGGCGCCGGCAGGCCAAGCGCCGCGAGGTCGCCGGGGGCGCACCAGCGCCGCTCCGCGCCATCGGACGCCCGCTTGAGTGGGGTCGCATGGTCGAACAGGATGGGGGAAACGTCCAGCTTGTAATGGCTGAACACGTGGACGAAGGCGGGCAGGGGATCGGCGGCGTGCACTCGCGCGAGGGCAGCGGCCGCACCGGGGGCGCTGTCCGCATCCGCCGCTTCCGGCAGGCTCCACAGCCCGGACCACACGCCGACCGGCCCGCGCCGTTCCAGCAACACCCGGCCCTTCGCGTCACGTAGCAACAGCATGGCAACCGAGCGTGTCGGGATCTTCTTGCCGGGCTTCACCGTAGGCAATACCGCGGTGAGTCCATCACGATGCGCCACGCAGGTCGCGGCTTGCGGGCAGAGCAGGCACGCCGGCCGGCTTCGCACGCATACCGTCGCACCGAGATCCATGATTGCCTGCGTGTAATCGGCGGTCCTCACGGCAGGCGTGTGCTCATCGGCGTGCTGCCAAAGGCGCTTCTCGATCGCACTTTCGCCGGGGAAACCCGCGATGCCGTGATATCGGGTGAGCACGCGCTTGACGTTACCGTCGAGGATCGGGAAACGCAGGCCATGCGCCTGCGCCAGGATCGCGCCTGCGGTGGAGCGGCCAATGCCGGGCAGTGCCATCAGCGCATCGAGATCGCGCGGCAGTTCGCCGCCATGCTGTTCAACGCAGAGCTGCGCGGCACGGTGCAGGAAGCGCGCCCGCCGGTAGTAGCCCAGGCCGGACCACAAGGCGAGCACGGTGTCTTCATCGGCCGCGGCAAGATCGCGCAGCGTCGGCAAGCGCTCCACGAAACGCTGGAAGTAACCGATGACGGTCACGACCTGGGTCTGCTGCAGCATGATCTCGGACAGCCACACGCGGTACGCATCGCGCGGGTGCTGCCATGGCAGGTCCTTGCGCCCGTGGTGATCGAACCAGCGCAACAGTTCTTCGGCGAAGCGGTTCACGGCCTGGTGCCGCTGGTGCCGGTCGTCGACGCGGAGACGGGTACGTTCGGAGTGGCTCGAATTCGGAGGCCTTTCACCTGTACGCCTGCCGCATCCACTGCCTGTACATCGGCGCTGCCGAGCATGGGCGGAAGAGCAGGCGGGCCACCGGCCTGCATGCCAGTCCACCAGTCGGCCAGTGCGATGGGCGGCACGCGCAGATCGGCATGCCCGCTCTCGCCATCGACTTTCAGCGCGACGTACAGCGGGTCTTCCTGGTTCGCAGGCGTGACGTTCAACGCGACGGTGTACGGCGCGCCTTGTCCGCGCACGAGCCTTCCGGCCAGCGACGCGCCCACGTCGGCACCACCGCGCCAGGTCGCGGAACCTTTCAGGTTCGTCTCGAAGTTATTCGGCGATGCGATGTCGAGGGTCACGTCATCCAGCGAAAGCACCCCCGCACGCAGGATCGGCAACGTCGCCAGGACCAGCTGGTATGGGTGTCCGTCCGCGGTATCCGCGGCGAGCGAGAGGCTGAAGCGGCGGCCGCTGGCAAGCCGGCCCGCATCGGCTTCCACATCGGACAGCAGGAGGCGATTGCCGCGGAGCAGCGTGCCGCGGCTGATCCGGAAGCCGGCGTCGATCGTCGGCAGCGTGGCGCCCGCCGTGCTGGGCCGTTCGGGCAGGGTATCGAGGTAGGCGGCGACCGCATCGATATCGATCCGCGCGCCTTCCACTTCCAGCCGCGAGATGCTGGTGTCGCGGCCCATGAGGGTGCGCCAGGGCAGCACGAGCTTTCCGCGCGAGGCCACGATCAATGGCGTGCCGCCGTTCGGGCCGCGCACCGTCACGCCATCCAGTTCCAGCGCCGGCTTGGGCCAGAGCGTGGGCGTGGCAGGGCTCGAAAGGGTCAGCGCGAGGCCTACCGCCTTCGCGCGGGCCTGGAGCAGCGAGGTGAAACGGTCGGGCTGGAGCACCACGTAGGTGGCGATGATCGCGGCGATGATCAGCGCGGCCAGGAAACCGCCGGCCGCCAGCAGGAAGGTGCGCAGTCGATTCATCGTGCCGGCGGCCCCGTGCCCTCAGCCGCCGAGGGAGGCTGGCAGCAGGCCGTCGACGAAGGCTTCGGCGTCGAACACGCGCAGGTCGGTCGCGGTTTCGCCCAGGCCCACGTAGCGGATGGGCAGGCCGAATTCGCGCGCCAGCGCGAACATGACGCCGCCCTTGGCCGTGCCATCCAGCTTCGTGACCACCAGGCCGGTGACGCCGGCGGTGTCGCGGAACTGGCGCACCTGGCTGATCGCGTTCTGGCCCGTGGTGCCGTCGATGACCATCAGCACCTCGTGCGGGGCGGTGGCATCGAGTTTCTTCATCACGCGGCCGATCTTGCCCAGCTCGTCCATCAGCCCGCCCTGGGTGTGCAGGCGGCCCGCGGTGTCGGCGATGAGCACCTTCGTGCCGCGCGAACGCGCCGCCTGGAGGGCATCGAAGATGACGCTTGCCGCATCGGCATCCTGCCCCTGCGAGACCACGGGCACCTTGTTCCGCTCGCCCCAGGTCATCAGCTGCTGCACGGCGGCGGCGCGGAAGGTGTCGCCGGCGGCGAGCATCACGGCACGCCCCTCATCGCTGAACCGGCGGGCCAGCTTGCCGATGGTGGTGGTCTTGCCCACGCCGTTGATGCCGACGGTGAGGATCACGAACGGGGCGTGCGTCGCGACATCGAGCGGCTTCTCGACCGGCTTCAGCAGCGCGACGAGTTCATCGCGCAGCGCCTTGAGCAGGGCGGACGCATCCGCGAACTCACGTTTGTGCATGCGCTTGCGCAGCGTCTCCACCAGCCGGGTGCTGGCCTCGACGCCCACGTCGGCGGTGATCAGTGCCGTTTCCAGCTCGTCCAGCAGGTCATCGTCGAGTCGGGCATGGCGGACGAAAAGGGAGGTGAGGCTCTTCGCAAAGCCACTGCCCGCCAGACGCTCGCGCCAGCTCCGCTTCGCGGCGGGCTGCCCGGCATCGCTCCCGGCCTCAGCCAGCGCCTGGCTTGCCTCGGCGGCGATCGCGGTGTCCTCGGCTTCGGCTTCGACTTCCGGCGCCGCCGGCTCGGGTGCCACGGTTTCGGCAAGCGCCTCGGCCGTCGCCGGCATGCTGTCGAAAGCGACCGGGTCGGCTGCCGGGGCAGCGCGCTCCTCGGCGGGCTGTGCCGCGGGCGTCGCAGCGGGTTCGGCGGGCTTCTTCTTCCAGAACTTGAGCATTGCGCGAAAGATTCAAAGACAATGGCGGAATGCTAACACCCCCGCCCCCTCTGGCCGCTGAGCGATGAGCGCGACCGGCCGTATCCGCATCATTGGCGGCACCCTGCGCAATTCGCGCCTGGACGTGCCGGACCTGCCGGGTCTGCGCCCCACCACGGACCGTGTGCGCGAGACCCTTTTCAACTGGCTGCAGCCCGTGATCGAGGGCGCACGGTGCCTCGACCTTTTTGCGGGTACGGGGGCGCTTGGCATCGAGGCGCTGTCCCGCGGCGCCTCCGTGGCCACGTTCGTCGAGCGCGACGCGCGCCTGGCGTCGGCGCTGAAGGCAAACCTGGCCCGCCTGAAGGTCCAGGCGGCGGTGGTCGGCGATGATGCCGGGCGCTGGCTGAAGGCTGGCGGGAAGCCCTTCGACATCGTGTTCATGGATCCGCCGTTCGCCGGGGACCTCTGGGACCAGGCCGCGGCCGCCCTCGAAGGGCACGGCTGGCTGGCGCCTTCCGCATGGATCTATGTCGAGGCACCCAAGGGCAGCCATGTAGCCGTCCCTGAAACCTGGCAGGTGCACCGCTCGGGCCTGGCGGGGGAGGTGGCCTACACCCTCTATCGCCGCACCCCGGTCGATCCGCTAAGCTAGCCCGCGATTTCCCCGATCCGTCCGTCCATGACTCCTACGCTGGTCAATCCGCGCCTCGCCGTTTACCCGGGTACGTTCGACCCGGTAACCAACGGCCATGCCGATCTCGTGTCGCGCGCGGCGCCCCTGTTCGACCGTATCGTGGTCGCGGTGGCGGAAAGCCGTAACAAGGGGCCGGGTTTCAGCCTGGGTGAACGCATCGCACTGGCCCGGCTTGCCCTGGCCGACCTGCCCAACGTGGAAGTGCGTGGCTTCGATTGCCTGCTGGCCGATTTCGTCACGGAAATCGGCGCCGGCGTTATCCTGCGTGGCCTGCGTGCCGTGTCGGATTTTGAGTACGAATTCCAGCTGGCCAGCATGAACCGCCATCTCATCCCCGGGGTTGAGACGCTGTTCCTGACGCCGGCGGAGCAGTACAGCTTTATCTCTTCGTCGCTCGTGCGTGAAATCGGTCGCCTGGGTGGCGATATTTCCGGCTTCGTGCATCCGGCGGTGCAACAGGCCATGCGCCAGCGCTGGCGCAACTCTTGAAAACAAAGGTGATCATCATGCGTAAGTTCGTCCTCGCCGCGTCCGTGGCCCTGACCGCCGTCCTGGCCCTCTCGGCCTGCAACAAGTCGGAAGATACTGACCAGGCTGCCACGCAGCAGGAAGCCGCCGTCGCGAAGCCGACCGACCCGACCGATACCAAGGCCTGGAGCCAGTACTTCGGCCAGATCGTGCGGAAGAACATGCAGGGCATGACCGCCGACCGTCCGTTCCCGTACTTCGTGCCGGCGGGCGATGACCAGGCCGGCCAGGACGGTCGCCAGCGCCAGCTCGAGAACGTGCAGGGCACGGTCGCTCGCGGCGTCACCCCGGGCAACATGCTCGTGTTCGGTGGCCCGGACTCGGCCAAGACCGCCGACCTGATGGTCGAGGCGTTCAAGGGTGCCAACGCCGGCTCGTTCAAGAACGTGATCGTGCTGTTCATCGGCGAACCGGCCGACCAGCAGCGCGTGGGCGACGCCCTGACCCCGACGGGCGCCACCTACCGCTTCGTCGCGATGTAATACCCGCCCTCCGGGCTGGTACAGGAAAGGGCGCCCCCGGGGGGCGCCCTTTTTCTTGCTAAAATGCCGACATGTCCCTCCTGATCCTCGATACCTGCGTCAACTGCGACGTCTGCGAACCCGTATGCCCCAACAAGGCTATTTCGCTGGGCGAGCAGTACTACGTCATCGATCCCGACCTCTGCACCGAATGCGTCGGCCACTTCGATAACCCGCAGTGCGTGGAGGTGTGCCCGGTGGAGTGCATCCCGCACGATCCGGACCATGTCGAGACGCACGACCAGCTCATGCGCAAGTATGAGCACCTCATGGCGAAGGCGGCTTCGTAAGACCTCGGCGTCCCGATGCGGTAATCTCGCTGGTCGAGATATTCCCCGCTAAGTGAGGCCCCCATGGTCCATGCCCCGTCGTGGCGCGTGCTTGCCGCGAGCCTGTTCCTTGCCGCCGGCTCCGGCGCCGCCGTCGCCGATCAGCACCCCAAAACCGCCGCTCCCGCGCCGGCCGTTCGCGGCCCCGGCCATGCCGCCATCGCGAGCGCGAACTACCTGGCGACGAATGCCGGCCTCGAGATCCTCGCGAAGGGTGGCAACGCGTTCGATGCAGCCATCGCCGTCTCGTCGACCCTGGCCGTGGTGGAGCAGCAGAGCTCGGGCCTGGGCGGCGGCTTCATGGCCATGCTGCACGTAGCGAAGGACAACCGCGACATCTTCATCGACGCACGCGAAACCGCGCCCAGGGCCGTCGATATGAAGGTGTACCTCGGCAAGGATGGCAAGCCGAACCGTGACGTTTCCACGCACGGTCCGCTCTCCGCCGGTATTCCTGGCGAACCGGCCGGCCTGGCCTGGCTGGCCTCGCACTACGGCAAGCTGCCGCTCGCCCAATCGCTGGCGCCCGCGATCCGCGTGGCTACCGAGGGTTACCAGCCGGACAAGCGTTTCATCAGCACGATCGCCGAGAACGAGGACGTGCTGTCGCGTTACCCCTCGTCGGCCGCGATCCTGCTCCCCGGTGGCAAGCCGCCGGCGCAGGGCTGGACCCTGAAGCAGCCTGACCTGGCGAAGACCCTGCGGAACATGGCCGAGAAGGGCGCCGACGGGTTCTACAAGGGCGAAACGGGCACGTTGCTGGTCGACGCGTCGCGCAAGGCGGGTGGCAACTGGACGCAGGCCGATCTGGACGCCTATACGGTCAAGGAGCGTGAGCCGCTTCGCGTCGACTACAAGGGCTACCGCATCGTCACGGCACCGCCCCCGTCATCCGGCGGCGTGGCGATCGCCGAAATCCTGAACATCCTCGCCGGCTACGACCTGCCGAAGCTGGATGCCGCGCACGCCACCCACCTGACCATCGAAGCGATGCGCAGGGCATTCCGCGACCACAACGAATACCTCGGCGATCCGGATTTCGTGAAGATGCCGCTGGACATGCTGCTGTCGCCTTATTACGCCGACGGCCTGCGCGCGACGATCTCGCCGGACAAGGCCACGCCCTCCGACCTGCTGCCGACCGCCATGGCCAGCGAACCGGGCATGCACACCACGCATTTCTCAGTGATCGATGCCGACGGCAACATGGTGGCATCCACGCTCACGGTGAACCTCGAATTCGGTTCGGGCTTCGTCGCCGAGGGCACCGGCGTGTTCCTCAACGACGAGATGGACGACTTCGCGCTCGTGCCGGGCCAGCCCAACGCGTTCGGGCTGCGTGGTGCGGAAGCGAACAAGCCGGAACCCGGCAAGCGCATGCTGTCCTCGATGTCGCCCAGCTTCGTGTTCGGCGCGAACCGCACCGCCGTCATCGGTTCACCGGGCGGCTCCACCATCATCACCCAGGTGCTCGAGGGCATTCTCGCCTTCATCGATGGCAAGGGCGCCAGCGACATCACCGCGCAGAAGCGCTTCCACCACCAGTACCTGCCCGATCGCGTCGACGTCGAGGATGGTGTGTTCGACGCCGCGACGACGAAGGCGCTCACCGACATGGGCCATGTGCTACACCCGCGTTCGCCCTGGGGCTTCATGAACGTCGTGACCTGGGACCACCGCACGAACAAGCTGGAAGCCGCCAGCGATCCGCGCCGGCCGTCGGGGCTGGGCAAGGTGCAGTAAGGTAGGCCCATGGAACTCTGGTCACTTATCGGCAACTCGCAAAAACTGGATGGCGGCGCCATGTTCGGTAACGCACCGCGCGCCATGTGGTCGCGCTGGATCGCACCGGATGAAGAGAATCGCATCCCGCTCGCGTGCCGCTGCCTGCTCGTCCGCGACCTCGATGGTCGCAACGTCCTGTTCGAGACCGGTATCGGGGCCTTCTTCGATCCCGCCATGCGCGAGCGCTACGGCGTGGTCGAAGACCGGCACGTGCTCCTGGACTCGCTGGCCGCGGTCGGACTCGCGCACGAGGACATCGATGCGGTCGTGCTTTCCCACCTGCATTTCGACCATGCCGGCGGCCTGCTCGCGCCATGGGAAGAAGGCAAGCCGGCACGCCTGCTGTTTCCCAACGCGCGCTTCCTCGTGGGGCGGGCGCATTTCGAGCGCGCCGAGGATCCGCATCCGCGCGACCGGGCCTCGTTCGTCCCCGACATCATCCGCCTGCTGAAGGAAAGCGGGCGGCTGGAGCTGGTCGACGAAGGCAAGCCGAGCTCGCTGGGCGACGCGGTGCGCTTCGAGTTCTCCGAGGGCCACACGCCGGGGCTCATGCTGGCGGAGGTCGGCGGCGTGGTGTTCTGCGCGGACCTCATCCCGGGCCGCGCCTGGGTGCACCTGCCGGTCACCATGGGTTACGACCGCTGGCCGGAGAAACTGATCGACGAGAAGAAGGCGTTCCTCGACGACAAACTGGCGCGCGGCGTGCGCCTGTTCTTCACTCACGACCACGACTGCGCGATGGCATCGGTGGCCGTGGACGATAAAGGACGTTACCAGGCAGCCGATATCCATCCGGTACTGGCCGGTTGGGCAGGCTGACGCGCGGGCAGGCGCGGATGACAGGGGGCTAGATGAGATCGAAGAAGACATTCAATGGCACGGGCCTGGCATTCGGCGCGCGCGCCGCGGGCGCCGTGGTGCTGCTCTGCGCACTGGGGCTGATCGCCTGGAACGAGCGCCGGGTCATGGACTATGCGGCGGCGCTGGCGCGGCACGGTTCGCCCGTGCTCGACCTGGGCAGCGGCGGCCGTCCGGCGGCTGGCCAGTACGGTTCGACTACCCGGGTCAGCGGCACGCCGCAGATCGTCGATGCGCCGAGGGATGGCGAGTTCAACGTGCGCAGCGAATCGCCCGTGCTGATCCGCCACGTGGAGATGTTCCAGTGGCGCGAGATCACGGTCGGCGGCAATACCCACTACGAGATGGACTGGGTCGACCATCCCATCGATGCGACCGGCTTTGCCAAGCCGGCGGGTCATGTGAACCCGGGGGCTTTCCCCGTCCAGGGGCGGCAGTTCGAAGCAGGCGAGGTGCGGCTTGGGCATTTCCGCCTGGACACCGAGATCGTGCGTGATTTCCCGGGGCGGGTCGATGTGCCCATCGATGAAAAAGCCTTGCCCGCCAACCTCGCCGCGACGTTCACGGCGCACGACGGTGTGCTGGTCACCAGCAGCAAGCCCGAGCGCCCGCGGTTGGGCGACCTGCGCGTGAGCTGGGAGGCCGTGCCGCTCCAGGCGATGACCGTGCTGGCGCAGATCGAGGGCGACACCCTCGTTCCCGCGAAGTCCCATCGGCCCGGTGAGGCGGGTTTCGATGTGCAGGTGGGCGACCGGACCCTGCTCGATGTGTTGCCCGCATTGCCGGAGCCGCCGGGTGCGGTGATCCCCGTGCGCGGCGCGGCGTATCTGCTCGCGATCGCGGGCGCGTTGCTGCTGGCCTCAGGCGGCCGCTTCCGACGCGACATGCTGTTCGCGGTGGGTGTCGGTGTCGTCGTGGTCTCAGCGGTGGCGGGCGCCATGTGGCTGGCTGGCGACGCCATGGCGGCGAGCGTATGGTTGCTCTTTGCCGTGCTGGGCGCGGGCCTCGCCATCTGGCGTGTCCAGCAGCGCGGCCACCGTCCGGCCCACTGAGAAAGGAGTCTTCATGCGCATCACCGGCCTCTACGCCGCCTTGCTCGCCTTGCTGATGCTCGCCATGGCGGTGCGGGTGATGTTGCTGCGGCGGGATACCAGCATCGGCCTGGGCGACGGCGGTAACCGGAAGCTGGCCTGCGCCGTGCGTGCACACGGCAATGCGATGGAATACATCCCCATCGGCCTGATCCTGCTACTGGTGCTCGAACTCAACCAGACGCTACCCATGCTGTTGCACGTGTTCGGCATCGTCCTGGTGGTCGGGCGCGTGGCCCACGCTCTGGGCCTTTCTTCCACCCCAGGCATGTCCGCCGGCCGCGCCATCGGCGCGGCCCTCACGTTGCTGGTACTGCTGGCGATGGCGCTGATGCTGATCTGGCAATACGTGGTCATCCACGTAGTAACCGCGTCTATCAGGTAGCTACGCACTGTGGGAGCGTGCTTGCACGCGATGGGTGCTAGCGGCACCCCCCATCGCGCGCAAGCGCGCTCCCACAGTAACGAATGGCTCAGGCCGCGGCGCTGCCGTCCGCGAAGGCGTACACGTGGTCGGCCCAGGTGGTCGCCTCGACGTAGAGCGAAGCCATCTGGTGCACGTGCTGGTCGCGCAGCGCCGTGTCGCTTTCCAGCTCGCCCTGTTCCCAGTGGCGCACCTGGTCGAGGATGGAGGCGAACGGGCCGGTCCCCTCGAGCAGCGCTTCACGGATCTCGATAGCCAGCGGCAGGTGCTCGAGCACGTACGCCATCGAGACATTCATCAGCGCATCGAGCAGCGAGAACAGGCCGGCGGTGAAGGCCATTTCCTGCAGCTCCGGCTTGATGGCGCGGGCAAGCTTTTCACACATGTGGGCGCGGATCAGCGCCTGGCGAAGCAGTTCCGGCGGCCGCTCGTCCATGCCCGACACGGCCATGGTGAAGATCCAGTTGCGCATGCGGTTCACGCCGAAGAACACCGCGGCCTGTTCCACCGACTTCAGCTGGCGGGGCAGGGCGAAATAGGCGGAGTTCACGCAACCCAGCAGCTTGTAGCTGAGGATGGCGTCGTCGCGCACGATCTTGCCGAGTTCGACCGGGCCGTTCTCCGGGTCCTGCAGGGCGCCCATCAAGCGCAGCACGCCAAGCTTGCTGGGCGTGAGGCGCGGCATGTCCACGCGCTCCGGCCGCAGCAGGTACTTGCCCTGGAAACCGTCCACGTCCTGGTCGACGTAATCCGCGAAGCTTTCGTGCGTATCGATGCCGGTGACGATCACCTTCACCCCGAACGCGTGGACATAGTCCATGTGCGCGCGGGCGGCGACCGGGTGGCGGTGGTTCACCGCCACCTTGGCGAACTGCACGATCCGCAGCAGCGCATCCACGCCGGCACGGTGGGCCGGGTCGGCGGGGAGGTTGAAATCTTCCAGCATGAGCAGGCAGCCGTGGCCCTTGAGCTCACGCAGCTTTTCCAGCAACTGGTCGTCGTTGCCCAGCTCGGCGCTGATGCTGGCGCCGAGGCGCGCGTTGTGGCGCAGGATATCGGCGTGTTCGAGCAGCAGGTCGCGCGACATGTGCAGGAAGGCGCGGTTGTCACGCACCAGGCGCTTGAGGCTGCCATCGGCGATCGCGCTCAGCGTGGCCTGGGTGTGGGCGGTGGCGGCGGTATCGACATCGACGCCCGCCGGGCGCGGGAAAAGCAACTCGTACGCGAACAGTGCCTGCTTGCGGTCGAGGATGGGAACACGAACGATCGGGAGGATACCGTCGTCGTTCACCGCTGCCGCCTGGGGGTTCACTGCCATTGCTGTTCTTCTTGAGCCAAACGGTGGGCGGGAGGGTGTTTCGTCGGCGCTCAGGCCTGCGCGAGTATCCCGGAGCGCAAGCTCACGTGGGTGGTGCCTCGTGGCCCGTAGGTGGAGGCGGCACCACCCGTCGAATCACCGGAGATCAGCGCCAGGGCCTGGCGAACGTGGCCGATGCGCTGGCTGACGATGCGGCCATTGGTCTCGTTGATGGAGCGGCACTCGCGGATGCGCTCGAACGTGGGCGCCCAGCGCGCATCGCTGGCGCTATCGATGCCGCCGGCCGAGCTGAGCTGGCGGCGTTCGCTATCCAGGCGGTCGATGCGGTCGAGCAGGTGGCCCTTGCTGCGCGTCGCGTCCTGCAACGCGTCGCTGTTGGCCTGGTCGAGCGCCATGCGCTCGTCGATCAGGCAGGCGTGCAGCGCATCGACCTCGCGGGCGAGGTCGCCCATCACGGCGCTCAGCGCGGTGTCGAAGTCGCGGCTGCCGGCATTCATGCCTTGCCACCCATCTGGGTTTCCATGGCCAGGAACTTGCTGGCGATGGCCTGGGCGTCCGGCTTGTACGTGCCGTCGGCGATCTTCGAACGGATTTCGTCGACGCGCTTGGTGTCGATGGCGTCCGAGCGGCTGGCGGCGTCCAGCGCCTTGGCCGAATCGGTCAGCTTCACGCTGTCATCCGTGCTGCGCACGGACGCGGCGCCTTCCGCCCTGGCGGTGCCGCCGGCGGCCTGGCTCTGCGAGCGCAGCTGCACGGGCGGCTGCTGGGCCTGGATGCCTGGTTTGATCGTGGTCGTCATGGGTGTATCCCTCGGAACATGTGTCCTTCGAACCCTTTATCGGCCCTCGGGGCACAAACTTTAACTGGCGTTATCCGGCAAAGTGTGACCGGATTCGTAGTTTGTTCATGGCAGAATGGCGACAGACCCCGGTCCGCTGACGACCGCGTCCAGGATCTTCCCTGATGACGCATTGCGGACCTTGACCCTGGCGCCGGTATCCCCGGCGCCCATCGCCACGCCATCGGCGTGTATCACCACGCCATCCACGCTGGCCTCCATGCTCACGGCATCGCCCACGCGAACGGCCTGGCGGCCCGCGAGCATACCCGGTGTGAGCACCGTGCCGGCGTTCAGCGGACGCGCCAGGGCGCGGCCACCCACCTGGTCCAGTGCGGTCACGTAACCGTAGGCCAGGCTTGCTACATCCCGTTCCTCGGCGCGGACATCGCCTGCGCCAAGGCCGTCACCGCGCGCCAGCGGGCGCGTGGTGACCAGGACATCGGTAAACATGTGTACGCGCACCGGCACGCGGGCGGTCCAGCCACCGGGGGTGGGGCAGTGCACCACCACGCTGACCCGCGCGCTGACCGGCCGGTTGCCCGGCACGGACACCGCGAGGGGCGCCGGGCAATCCGCCAGGCGGAGGCGGCTGTCCAGCGGGTCGGCCTCGGCGACCATGCGGGCGCCGGGCAGGGTGCGGTTCTGGACCAGCCAGCTCACGGCGGCGTTGCGCATCGCTTCCAGCGACTGCTCGGCGGAGGCGACAAGCGGGCACGCCGCCAGGCAGGCGGCGGCGAGCGTGGTGGCGGCCAGGCGGCGCATCAGGCGGCGTGCACCGCCAGGGCGACGGAGAGTCCCTGGTTCACGTGGTCGAGTTCCTTGAGCAGGCCCGCGACCATGTGGCTGGCATCCGCGTGGCGGCCTTCACCCAGGGTGATCGCGTAGAGCGAGGCCTGCGCGCTGAAGCGTTCCGCCGCGGCCTGGGCCGCATCGGCGGAGCCATCGGCGCGACGGACGCGGAGTTGTTCGATGCAGCGCATGAGCGGGGTGGTATCCAGCCAGCGACGGTCCAGGCCGGCCGGATCGCGGGCGGCCAGTTCCACGGCGAAGCGCAGCCCCTGGCAGGCCTCGCGGATCATCTGGCTGAGCGTGGCCGCGTCGAGCGCGCCCTCGGTCTCCAGCTTGGCGAGGCCAAGGCGGTGGGCTAGCACCGTGGCGCGCGCGGCCGCATCGGACTGGCGGCGCACTTCGTTGGCGACCCGGCCCAGCGATGACTGGCCCGACTGCACGGTGGCGACCCGACCCTGCAGGGCACCGAGGCCCTGGCGGGCGGCATCGAGGCTGCCACGCGCACCGCGCACGGCATCGTCGATGCGGCCCATCGCGGTCTGCATGCCGGCTACGCCGGCCTGGGTCGTGTCGAGACGGCGCAGGCTGCTCTGCACCGCCTCGTCGAGGTGATGGGAGAACTCGCCGACGGCGTGGGTGACTTCGTCGATTTCCGCCGTGGCCTGGGTGGTCTTCTCGGCCAGTTGCTTGACCTCGTCGGCCACCACGGCGAAGCCGCGGCCGGCTTCGCCAGCGCGGGCCGCCTCGATCGCCGCGTTGAGCGCGACGAGGTTGGTCTGGTGCGCGATGTCCTGCACGGCGGCGGTCAGCTTGCGGATCGCCGTAAAGTATTCGGAGAACTGCGCGTGGTTCTTGCTCATGCCGGCAAGCGCGCTGCGCAGCAGGCGAAGCTGGCCGTCGAGGTCGCCCGCGGTGGCGACGCCCTGGGTGCCGACCTCGCCCATGGCGGCCACGCCGCTTTGCGCGCTGTCCACGGCCGTCGAGATTCCGGCGCTCGCTTCCGTCAAACGGCTGGCGGCGTCGCGGCCGGCGTCCACCGCCGTGCCCAGTTCCTGCAGCGTGGCGCCCAGCGCCTGGGCGCTGGTAAGTGCCATGCCCTGCTGCTCGATCGCCTGGATGGTGGTGGCGGCCGCGGTGCGCGGCTCGGCCTTGGGCGGGTTCAGCAGCGCCCCCAGCGCGCTGGCCGCCGCCGGGTACTGCGCCGACAGGGCGCGCACGCGCGCGGTGTCACCGCTGGCGGCAGCGTGGGCGAGGAGGCGGACGTGCTGGCTCCAGAGCAGGCTCATGTCGTACTTACGCTCATTGATTAGGGTCGCCCCACTACATCGGTCACAGGGGGCGGTACTTGAGCCAAGCAATCCGCGTGCCACCTTTGAACTGTGGGAATCTATAAAGAACCGCGTGGGCGGGCCGATACCTCCTGGACACCTTCAAAAGCAGCATGCGCACCATGGCCCGACCGCTCCTCGACACCGTGGACACCTTTACCCGCCTGGCGGGCCACAACCGCGTGGCCATGCTGCTGTTCCGGCTGGGTGACCGGCAGGCTTTCGGTATCAACGTCTTCAAGGTGCGCGAAGTGCTGCGCCGGCCGCGCCTGGAGCGGATGCCGAGCATGCACGAGCTGGTTTCCGGCAGTTTCGACTACCGGGGGCAGACCATCCCGGTGATCGACCTGGCCGCCGCCATGGGCTATCCGCCGCTCGCCGCCGTGGACACCGCCCACCTGATCGTCACCGAGTTCAGCCGTTCCGTGCAGGGCTTCCTCGTGTCCGACGTGGACCGCATCGTCCACGTCGATGGCGCGCAGATGGCCGCGCCGCCCTCGGCGCTGGGCTATGGCTCGCGCGTCAACGCAGTGACCCGGCTGGATGGCAACCTGCTCGCTATCGTTGACGTGGAGCAGGTGCTGGCGGCCGTGAACCCGCAGCAGGTGGAGATCTCCGACAAGGTCCAGCAGGCCGCCCACGGCCAGCGCGCCGGTAACCGCCGCGTGCTCGTCGTCGACGACTCCCTCGTGGCGCGCACCCAGCTCGCCGACCTGTTCCGCAAGCTGGACCTGGAATGCCTGCTCGCGAAGGACGGGGCGGAGGGCCTGGACATGCTGCGCAGCCTCGCCACCGGCCCGGCCAGCGAACAGGTGAACCTGGTGGTGTCGGATATCGAGATGCCCTCCATGGACGGCTACGCGCTTACCCGCGCCATCCGCGAGGACGCCCAGCTGCGTGGCCTCCGCGTCCTCCTGCACAGCTCCCTGAGCGGCGTCTTCAACGAGGCGATGGTGGCCCGCGTGGGCGCCGACCGCTTCATCGCCAAGTTCCAGCCCGAAGTCCTCGCCACCGCCGTACTGGACCTCCTCCCCGCCTGACAAAGCCGCCGGCCCCGCGGGTCCAGCCGGACCCACTGGACTCACTGGACTCACTGGCCCTGCCGGCCCTGCTGACCCTGCTCTTGTGGGAGTGAGCTCGCGAACGATGGGTGCTCGCGGTGAAGCGTCGATTCACCGTCACCCCAACGCGCCAGAAAACCGGCACCCACCCCGGCGCAAACCAGCCAAACCCCCATCAAACGGCGCCACGGCGCCGTTCCGCGTTCAAGCCCCGGCCGTGGCACGCCTCTTGCTGATCCCCATGGGCCAAGACCCAAGAGGGGGCCACGCCCATGATCGACAAACCGGATCCGCTGCTCGGCATGCACCCACAGGCGCTCAGCCTGTGGCAGCGCCGTGCGGAAATCATTTCGTCGAACCTTGCCAATGCGGACACCCCGGGCTTCCTCGCCCGCGATGTCGACTTCCGCAAGGCCCTCACCGCCGCCACCGGGGCGCTGGACGGCAACCAGCTGCCGATGGCCGCCACCGAATCCGGCCATATCGGCGGTAACCCCGCCTATGCCATGGCCGATGCCGACAAGCTCGCCTACCGCGCCGCCACGCAGCCGTCCATGGACGGCAACACCGTCGATACGCAGATCGAGCAGGCCCAGTTCGCCGGCAACGCCATCCATTACCAGGCGTCGCTGAGCTTCATTACCGCGCAGATCAAGATGATGCGCACCGCCATCACCGGAGGCAGCTCATGAGCCTGCTCAAGATCTTCGACGTCGCGGGCTCCGGCATGGCCGCGCAGTCGGCCCGTCTCAACACCACCGCCAGCAACATGGCCAACGCCGACAGCGTGGCCAGCAGCGAGGCGGGCGCCTACCGCGCGAAGCAGCCGATGTTTTCCTCGGTGCAGGCGATGGTCAACGGCCAGATGGAAAACGAAGGCGTCCGCGCGATGGGCATCACCGAAAGCCAGGCGCCGGTGCAGGCGCGCTACGAGCCTTCCAACCCCATGGCCGATGCCGACGGCAACGTCTGGCAGAGCAACGTCAACCCGGTCGACGAGCTGGTCAACATGATCTCCGCGTCGCGCTCCTACCAGAACAACGTCGAAGTCATGAACAGCGCTCGCCAGCTCATGCAGAAGACGCTCGACCTCGGCAAATAAGGGCCCGATCCATGACCACCGTCAACGGCACCAGCAACTCCAGCGGTTCCCAGCAATCGACCTCGTCGCAGCTCCAGCAGCAGACGCTGGACCAGTCGGACTTCCTGAAGCTCATGGTCACCCAGATGACCAACCAGGATCCCACCAAGCCGATGGACGCCAACGACATGGTGGCCCAGATGGCGCAGTTCTCCCAGGTGGCGGCCACCCAGCAGCTGCAGTCGTCGTTCGACTCGCTCTCCTCCAACCTGACCGGCGACCAGTTCGTCCGCGCGGCCGCACTGGTCGGCAGCGACGTCCTGATCCCGTCGAGCGCCGGCAAGCTCACCGACGGCAGCCTTTCGGGCGCCGTCAACGTGCCGACCTCGGGCACCTACGTGAGCGTCACGATCAAGGACAGCTCCGGCAAGGTCGTCCGCACGCTTCCGATGGGCCAGCCGGATGCCGGCCTGCAGCAGTTCACCTGGGATGGCAAATCCGACGACGGCACGCAGCTGCCCGACGGCGCCTACCAGATCTCCGCCACCTCCGGTACGACGGCCGCTGACACGTTCGTCAAAGGCAAGGTGGAAGGCGTCGGTGCTTCCGGCACCGATGGTACGTACGTGCAGGTGGCCGGTTACGGCGGTGCCCTGCTTAGCCAGATCGCCCAAATCCTGTAATCCCACCGAGGACATCCCTCCATGCCTTTCGATATCGCTCTCAGCGGCATCAATGCCGCTTCCACGGACCTGGAAGTCACCGCCAACAACATCGCCAACACCAGCACCGTGGGCTTCAAGGGCTCGCGCGCGGAGTTCTCGCAGGTGTATTCGGTGGCCGGCCAGAACCTCGCCGCCACTGCCGCGGGTAATGGCGTGCGCGTGACCAACATCGCCCAGCAGTTCAGCAACGGCAACATGTCGCAGACGGGCAACTCGTACGACATGGCCATCAGCGGCACGGGCTTCTTCACGCTGCGCGATGGTTCGGGCTATTCCTATTCGCGTGCCGGTAACTTCCACCCGGACGACAACAACTTCATCGTGAACGCGACCGGCCAGCACCTCCAGGTGTATCCGCCGACCGCGTCCGGCGGCTTCGACCAGAGCGCGCTGAAGGACCTGCAGCTGACCTCGGGTACCTCCGCCGCCAAGGCCAGCGCCAACATCGGCATCTCGGCCAACCTTTCGGCCAGCGCCGCGGCGCCCGCCAACGCCACGTTCGACCCGAAGGACGACACGTCGTACAACTCCATGTCGACGTTCCAGGCCTACGATTCGCTGGGCGCGGCGCATACCGTCAACGTCTATTACGCGAAGGACGCGGCTGGCTCCAACAGCTGGCAGGCCTACATGACGGTCGACGGCACCCAGGTCGGTACTCCGCAGGCCATGACCTTCAGCAGCGGCGGCGCCATCCTGACCCCGGCCAGCAACAAGCTGAACTTCGGCAACGTTTCGCCGAACCCGGGTGCCAACCCGATGAACCTGACCCTGGACATGAGCAAGGTCACCCAGTTCGGTGACGCGGCCTCGACCACGGCGACGACCAACGACGGCTACCCGGCCGGCAAGTTCTCGGCGATCGACGTGTCGTCCGAAGGCGTGGTGTCGGCGAAGTACACCAATGGTGACTCGGTGGCGCTCGGCCAGGTCGCCCTGGCGACGTTCGCCAACCCGCAGGGCCTGCGCCAGCTCAACGACACGAACTGGGCCGCCTCGGCCGATTCGGGCCAGCCGGTGCGTGGCTCGGCGGGCTCCGGTGACATGGGCGCCATCCAGTCCGGCCAGCTCGAGGCCTCGAACACGGCCGACCTGACCGCCCAGCTGGTCAACATGATCAAGGCGCAGCGCAACTACCAGGCCAACGCCCAGGTCATCTCGACCGATAACACGCTGACCCAGACGATCATCAACATCCGCAACTAAGCCCCGCTGGCGGGCGTGGCCGTGATGGCCGCGCCCGCCCCGGGCCGTCGCAGGGGAAACCGCCATGGACCGTTCCGTATATGTCGCGATGACCGGCGCCACGCAGACCATGCGTGCGCAGGCCGAGGTCGCACACAACCTGGCCAACGCCAACACCACCGGCTTCAAGGCCGAGCTGTCGGCGTTCCAGAGCCTGCCGGTCCAGGGCGATGGCTTGCAGACCCGCATCAACGGCGTGGCCCAGGGCATCGGTTTCGATACCACCCAGGGCAACCAGATGGCCACGGGCAACGACCTGGACATCGCCGTGCAGGGCAATGGCTGGATCGCGGTGCAGACGCCGGATGGCAACGAGGCCTACACCCGCGCCGGCAACCTGCGCATCGACGCCGACGGTCTTTTGACGGACATGCGTGGAAATGCCGTCATGGGCGGCGGTGGTGCCATCACCATCCCGCAGGCATCGAGCGTGAAGATCGGCAGCGACGGCATCATTTCCGTCGTCCCGCTCGGGCAGGCGCCGAATACGCTTACCACGACCGACCGCATCAAGCTGGTCAACCCGGGCGACGAGACGCTGCAGGCCGGCGCCGATGGCCTCATGCATACGCGTGACGGCAATCCGGCCGAGGCGGACGCCAATGTCCGCGTGGTCTCCGGCGAGCTGGAATCCAGCAACGTCAACCCTTCCGAAGTGCTCGTGAAGATGATTTCGCTCTCCCGCGAGTACGAAATGCAGGTCCGATCGATCAAGGCCGCCGACGAAAACGCCCAGTCGGCATCGAAATTGCTACAGGTGGGGTAACCACCGCCGCGCGACGCAAATCCGTCGCGGCATAGCAGGCGCCAAGCGCGCAGGAGTCAAAGATGTTCACGTCCCTCTGGATCGCCAAGACCGGCCTCGATGCGCAGCAGACGCGCATGGATGTCGTCTCGAACAACCTGGCCAACACGAACACCACCGGCTTCAAGCGCGCCCGTGCCGAGTTCGAAGACCTGGCTTACCAGAACCGTGGACAGGCCGGTGGCCAGACCACCGAACAGACGACCTCGCCGACCGGCTTCATGATCGGTACCGGTGTTCGCGTCGTCGGCACCCAGAAGATGTTCGAGCAGGGCGGTTCGCAGCAGACCGACAACCCGCTCGATGTGCGCATCGATGGCCGCGGCTTCCTTCAGGTCACCATGCCCGACGGCACCGTGGGCTACACGCGCGATGGTTCGCTCAAGCGCGACCAGGATGGCCAGATCGTCACCAACGACGGTTACCCGATCGAACCGGCCATCAACATCCCGGCGAACGCCACCGCCGTCACCATCGGCAACGACGGCACGGTCAGCGTTACGACCCAGGGCTCGTCGGTGTCGCAGACGGTGGGCCAGATCCAGCTCGCCGATTTCGTGAATCCCGCGGGCCTGGAGCCTCGCGGCGACAACCTTTACCTGGAGACCACCGCCAGCGGCACGCCGCAGACGGGCACGGCCGGCCTCAACGGCCTCGGCAACATCCAGCAAAACGCCCTCGAAGCGTCGAACGTCAACGTCGTCGAGGAAATGGTGAACATGATCGAAACCCAGCGCGCCTACGAGATGAACTCGAAGGCCGTGTCGGCGGCCGACCAGATGCTCCAGTTCATCACCCAGAAGACCTGATGACCCACGCCATGAATCGCCTCGCTCGCCTGATCCTCGCCGCGCTCCCGATCGCCACCCTTGCCGGTTGCGCCATCGTGCCGCCCACGCCGAAGCCCATGTACAGCGCCACGCTGCCGGAAGAGCCGTCCCGTTCGGCCATGCCGAGCGGTTCCATCTATGCCGACCAGCAGTCGATGGAACTGTTCGCCGACCCGCGCGCGCACCGCACCGGCGATATCCTCACGATCACCCTGGTGGAAAGCACGCAGGCCAGCAAGAAGGCCGCGACCAGCACCAGCAAGAAGAACAGCAACAACATCACCGCGCCCTCTATCCTCGGCCACGGCCTGAAGGTCGGCGGCAATGTCGCGGACAGCAGCCTCGCATCGAACAACGCGTTCGCGGGCGACGGCTCGTCCAGCCAGAGCAACACGCTGAACGGCGAAATCACCGTCACCGTCGCGCGTCGCCTCAGCAATGGCGCGCTGGTGGTGCAGGGCGAGAAGTGGCTCACCATCAACCAGGGTGAAGAGCTGGTCCGCATCTCCGGCATCGTGCGCCCGCAGGACATCGGCAACGACAACGTCGTGCTGTCGAGCCGCGTGGCCGATGCCAAGATCGAATACGTCGGCAAGGGCACCCTGGCCGATTCGAACACGCGTGGCTGGCTGTCGCGCTTCTTCGATTCGAAGTGGATGCCGTTCTGATGAAGACCATCCTCCGCACCGCAGCCGTCGTGCTGGCGCTGTTCGCGATCCTGCCGGCGCATGCCGACAAGATCCGCGACCTCGCGCAGGTCGGCGGCGTGCGCAGCAACCAGCTCGTCGGTTATGGCCTGGTCGTCGGCCTCGACGGCAGCGGCGACCAGACCAGCCAGGCCCCGTTCACCACGCAGAGCCTGGAGAACATGCTCCAGCAGTTCGGCGTGAACGTGCCGGCCAACGTGCGTCCGCAGCTGAAGAACGCCGCGGCCGTGACCATCACCGCCGAGATCCCGCCGTTCGCCAAGCCGGGCCAGAAGATCGATGTCACCGTGGCCTCCATCGGCAACGCCAAGAGCATCCGCGGCGGCGAGCTGCTGATGTCGCCGCTGAAGGGTGCGGATGGCCAGGTGTACGCCATCGCCCAGGGCAGCGTCATCGTCGGTGGCGTCAGCGCGCAGGGCAAGAGCGGTTCCAGCGTCCAGGTGAACATCTCCGCCAGCGGCCGCATCCCGGGCGGCGCGAGCATCGAGCGCAGCGTCGCCACGTCGTTCGACAAGGGCGGCGACATCATGCTCAACCTCAACACCGCCGACTTCATGACGGCGAACCGCGTGGCCCAGGCCGTGAACCAGAACTTCGGCGCCGGCACGGCCAACGCCATCGATTCCGGCACCATCGCCGTGCGCGCGCCGCTCGATCCGTCGCAGCGTGTCTCCTGGCTCGCGACGATCCAGTCGCTCGATGTCACCCCGGGCGACGCACCCGCGCGCGTCATCGTCAACTCGCGCACCGGCACCGTCGTCATCGGTTCCGACGTGAAGGTCGGCACGGCCGCCGTGGCGCACGGTTCCATCCAGGTCACGATCAGCGAGCAGCCGCAGGTCAGCCAGCCCGGCGCGTTCAGCCGCGGCCAGACCGCCGTGGTGCCGAGCAGCCAGGTCGCGGTCAGCGAGAACGGCGGGCACATGTTCAAGTTCGGCCCGGGCACCAGCCTCGATTCGATCGTGCGCGCGGTGAACCAGGTCGGCGCGTCGCCGAGCGACCTGATCTCCATCCTCCAGGCCCTGAAGGAATCCGGCGCGCTGCGCGCCGAGCTGGTGGTGATCTGACATGACTACCGCGGTCGACAACCAGCGCCTTGGCACCTACGCGGATATGTCCGCGTTCGCCGGCCTGCGTACGGCCGCGCAGAACGATTCGAAGTCGGCGCTGCCGGTCGTCGCCAAGCAGTTCGAATCCATCTTCACCCAGATGATGCTGAAGTCCATGCGCGACGCCAGCGCCGCCATGGGTGGCGATGACCTCATGGGCTCCAGCGCCGCGAACTCCTACCGCGACATGCTGGACCACCAGCTCTCGGTCACGCTTTCGCAGGGCAAGGGCATCGGCATCGCCGACATGCTCATCCGCCAGCTCGGCGGCAGTCCCTCGACCGCCGATGCCGGCAGCGACAACGGCCTGTTCGCCGGCGTCACCGGTTCCGCCTCGACGGCCGATGCCGTGTCCTCGAAGTCGGACCAGGACAGCGGCCTGATGAGCTCGCTCGAGCACATGCTCAGCGGTGCCGGCAAGGCCGTGGGGCAGGGCGCCAGTGCCGTAGCCAACGCCATCGGCTCGATCGACAGCCCGCAGGAGTTTGTCGAGAAGTTCGCCCCGCACGCGATCGAGGCCGCGAAGAAGCTCGGCGTCTCCGTGCGCGCCCTGCTCGCGCAGGCCGCGCTCGAGACCGGCTGGGGCAAGCACATGCCCGCGCAGGGCGGTAACAACAGTTTCAACATGTTCGGCATCAAGGCGGGCAGCAGCTGGGATGGCAAGCGCGTCAACGTGCCGACACTGGAATACGAAAACGGCGTGGCCGTGCGCAAGAAGGACAGCTTCCGCGCCTACGACTCGCCGTCGGAATCGTTCAAGGATTACGCCGACATGGTGGCCAGCAGCCCGCGTTACGCGAAGGCGGCCGGCCGCGGCGACGATATCGCGGGCTTTGCCCACGCGCTTACCCAGGGCGGTTACGCCACGGACCCGAGCTACGCGCAGAAGCTGACCGATATCGCCAATGGCCCAGTGATGAAGCAGGCGCTCGCCGCGCTGAAGCACATCGCGGCAGATCTGTAAAAGGAAAAGACGATGGCTGACCTGCTTTCCACCGGCGTTTCGGGCCTGCTTGCATCGCAAGTCGGCTTGTCGACCGTTGGCAACAACATCAGTAACGTGAACACCGTCGGCTATAGCCGGCAGGTGACGGGGTTCAATGCGCGTGCGCCGCAGTTCCAGGGTGGCTACTACGTCGGCCAGGGCGCCGATGCCGTCAGCGTGCAGCGCGCGTACAGCCAGTTCCTGACCCAGCAGGTGTGGTCGGCGAACTCGAGCCAGAGCCGCGCGGCGCAGTACGCCGGCCTCACCGCGTCGGTGAACAACGTGGTCAGCGGCTCGACCAACCTGCAGAGCTCGCTGGATAGCTTCTTCGGTGCGATCAGCGACGTGGCCAACGCGCCGGTGGATACCGCGAGCCGCCAGGCCCTCATCGGCCAGATGAGCTCGCTGGTCTCCACCTTCAAGTCACTCTCCACGCAGTTCCAGTCGCTGGATGCCCAGACCAACCAGCAGATCAGCAGCGCGGTCGACAACATCAACACGCTGGCCAAGAACATCGCGAACCTCAACGCGCAGATCCAGAAGGGTTACGCGAGCGGTGCCGAGCCCAGCGAACTGCTCGACCAGCGTGACCAGGCCGTTTCCGATCTCTCCAAGATCGTCGGCGTCAGCGTCACCCAGACCAGCGATCACATGTACACGGTCAGCGTGGGCAACGGCCTGCCGCTGGTCAACGGCACGAACTCCACGAAGCTCGCCACGGCCACGAACCAGTACGACTCGTCGCGGCTGGAAGTGGTCGATACGCAGGGCACGGTAATCTCTGGCCAGCTGGGCTCGGGCTCGCTCGGCGCGACGTTCGATTTTCGCACCAATGTGCTCGACCCGGCCCGCAACCAGCTCGGTCGCTCCGCCATCGCGCTGACCAGCGCGATGAACAAGCAGAGCGCGCAGGGCATCGACCTGAACGGCGACGCCGGCGGCAACATGTTCAACATCGCCGACCCGGCGGTGTTCAACAGCACGAAGAACACCGGCACCGGCTCGGTCTCCGCCGTGGTGTCCGACGTATCCAAGCTCGATAGCTCCGATTACATCCTGCGCTTCGACGGGGTGAAGTGGTCCGCCGCCACGACGGCGGGCGTGACCGTGCCCATGACCGGTACCGGTTCGGCCACCGATCCGTTCGTGGTCGGCGGCATGCAGATCACCGTGGCCGCGGGCGCGGCGGCGGGCGATTCCTTCCAGATCCAGCCGACCCGCAACGCCGCGTCGACGATCAGCGTGGCGATAAGCGACACCAACAAGATCGCAGCATCCGGCCCGCTCGCCGCCGGCAAGGCCTCGACCAACACCGGCAGCGGTGTGCTGGGCGGCCTGACGGTGACCGATACGGCCAACCCGAACTTCAAGACGCCGGTCAATATCGTCTTTACCTCGGCCAACACCTACAGCATCAACGGTGGGCCGGACCAGAACTACACCTCGGGCGACACGATCACCGGTAACGGCTGGTCGCTGAAGCTGACCGGCAAGCCCGCGCTCAACGACACGTTCACCGTGAAGCCGGCCGGCAGCTCGAGCGGCGACAACGGCAACGCGCTGGCCATGGCCAACGTCGCCAATGTCGGCGTGCTCGATAACGGCGTGACGACGGTCGGCAAGTCGTACAGCCAGCTGGTCGCCCAGGTTGGCACGGCTGGTGCATCCGCCAATACGGCGCTGAGTGCACAGCAAAGCATCCTCGACCAGGCCACGGCATCGCAGCAGAGCGTTGCGGGCGTGAACCTGGATGAGGAGGCCGCCAACCTCCTGAAGTTCCAGCAGGCGTATTCGGCGTCCGCCCAGGTGATCACCACGGCGAACTCCATCTTCCAGTCCCTCCTTTCCGCGGTGCAGAGCTGATCATGCGTATCTCCACGACCTGGCAGCAGCAACAGTCCGTCAACCAGATGCTCAACCGGCAGTACGACCTGTCGCAGACGCAGCTGGCCCTCGGCAACGGCAAGGCGATGCAGAGCCCGTCGGACAACCCCGCCGCCGCGGCGCGGGCGGTCGACGTCAATTCCGCCAGCGCGCAGAACGACCAGTACTCGCGCAACATCAACATGGCCACCACGCGCCTGTCGACGGAAGAGCAGTCGCTGTCGAACGCGTCGGATATCCTCGATCGCATCCGTACGCTCGCGCTCGAAGGCAGCAACGGCACGCAGACCGATGAGTCGCGCAAGTCGATCGCGACGGAACTTCGGCAGACGCTGCAGCAGCTCGTTGCGCTGGGCAATACGAAGGACGGGCAGGGTGAATTCATCTTCGCCGGCAATCGCACGTCGGCGCAGCCGTTTACGCAGTCGGGCCTCGGTGTTTCCTATAGCGGCGACCAGGGCCAGCGCATGGTCGCGGCCGGTGCCGGGCTGCAGGTGGCCACGGGCGATAGCGGTGACGACGTTTTCATGTCGATCAAGGGCGGCAACGGTACGTTCCAGACCGCTGCGGGCGCGACGAATACCGGTACCGGCGTCGTCGGTGCCACCACCGTGACTGATGCCTCGGCGTGGACGGGTGGCAGCTACACGATCACGTTCACCGATGCATCGAACTACGAAATCCATGACGCTGCGGATCCGACCGGTCCTGCGATCAGCACGGGTACGTACGCGGGTAACTCGGGCGTCATCAATTTCAACGGCGCGCAGATCAACCTGACCGGTGCGCCGGCCGCCGGCGATTCGTTCTCGGTCACGCCGTCGTCGTCGCAGGATGTGTTCTCCACGGTCGCAGGCCTCATCACGGCGTTCGAAACGCCGGGTGGCGGCGCGGCGATGAACAACGCGGTGAATGCGCAGCTGCAGAATCTCGACCAGGCCCAGGGCAGCTTCCTCAATACGCGTACCCAGATCGGCGCGCGGATGAACACGCTGGACCAGCAGACCAGCCTGGGCTCGGACATGAAGCTGCAGTACGACACGACGCTCTCGGGTCTGCAGGATCTCGACTACGCCAGCGCGGCGAGCAAGTTCTCGCAGCAGCAGAGCGCGCTCGATGCCGCCCAGCAGGCCTACGTGAAGATGCAGAACCTTTCGCTCTTTAATTACCTGAAGTAATTCAGGTACTGAATGGCAGAACGCGTAAGACGTTCACCATGGATGGCTTTGCCGGGCGGTTGCCACCACGCCTCGGTTTCTTGCGACACCTTGGGTTGACCTTTCCACCAACGGCACGGTTGCCGGCCCGGATCCCCCTGGCCGGATTTCCACACAGGAAGTGAAAAATGGCCCTAAACCCCGGCGCACCCGTGCCGATACCTCCCTCGACAGTGGCAGGGCAGGGCTACGTCCCAGGCCCCCGTCAAAAAATAACTGTTGACAGGTAGAAAAAGTTCTCAAGTTTCCTCCCGGCGTGCCGTAAACCTCTCTGAGGCGGAAGGCTTCCCTATCGGAACCCCGCCGGAATACGCCGACACCTACTCCGGCCATTCGGTTCCGCTACCAAAGGATCATTACGATGTCTCTGACCATCAACACCAACATCATGTCGCTGAATGCTCAGCGCAACCTGTCGACCTCGCAGACGAAGCTGTCCTCGGCTATCGAGCGCCTGTCCTCGGGTAACCGCATCAACAGCGCCAAGGACGACGCCGCCGGCCTCGCCATCTCGACCCGCATGACGACCCAGATCAACGGTCTGAACCGCGCGGTGCAGAACGCGAACGACGGTATCTCGCTCTCGCAGACCACCGAGTCGGCCCTGGACGAAGTCACGAACAACCTGCAGCGCATCCGCGAGCTGGCCGTTCAGTCGACCAACGCCTCCAACTCCAACTCCGACCGCGCGGCGCTCGACTCTGAAGTCCAGCAGCGCCTGTCGGAAGTCACCCGTATCGCCACGCAGACCAACTTCAACGGCATGAAGGTCCTCGACGGCTCGGCCAAGAACCTGAGCTTCCAGGTCGGCGCGAACGTCGGTGAAGTGATCAACGTTGGCCTCGATAAGGGCATGAAGGCCGACCAGGTCGGCTCCCTGGCCAGCACGACGGTGTCGGCCAGCTTCGCCACGGGCCTTAAGCTCGCCACGAACGACCTGACGGTCGACACGGGTGCGGGCGCCGTGAGCGTCGCTCCGGCTACCTACAAGAACGTCGACGACCTGGTCACGGCGATCAACACGGCTGCGGGCGGCACGGCCATTGCCAGCAAGGACGCCACCACCGGCGAGCTGAAGATCTCCAACAGCTCGACCACGGCAGGCATCACCTTCGGTGGTTCGGCTGCTGCGACCCTTGGCCTGAGCACGGTGGGTAAGGCTACCGCTGGCGGCGCCACGAGCACGCCGGGTACCGCCACGAACGACATGACCGGCAAGTTCGCTACGCCTCTCACGATCGCGGCGAATGCCCTCACCATTGGTGGCCAGAGCGTCGACGGCACCTTCAACAGCATCGCAGACCTGAAGGCCAAGATCGATGGCCTCGGCATCACGGGTCTCACCACCTCGGTCACCGGCGAATCGCTGACCCTCAGCAACTCGACCGGTGCCGACATCGCCATTGGCGGTGCTGACGCCACCACCCTGGGCTTCGGCGCCAAGGTTGATGCCGCGACCACCGGCACCGGCGCTGCGACCCCGGCTACCGCCACCAGCACGGCCAAGGCCGCCCTCGCTGCCAACCAGCCTGTGACGATCAAGGACGGCGACCTGAAGCTGCAGATCGGCAGCGGCGACGCCTTCAGCATCTCGGGCACGTTCAAGTCGACCCAGGACCTGGCTGACGCGATCAACAGCAAGTCGTCGGAAGGCGTCACCGCGTTCGTCGACAAGGATGGCAACCTGAACCTGTCGTCGTCGCAGGCGATCAAGGTGACGGTGGCCGCTAACAGCACGGCCGAGACGCTCGGCTTTGCGGACGCCAACGTCGCGGTCGATACGAGCCACACCCTGGCCGATTCCAGCGTCAAGACCGTGGATGATGCCAATGCCACGATCAACCGCATCGATGCCGCCCTGCAGTCGGTTTCCGACCTGCGCTCGACCCTCGGTGCGGTACAGAACCGCTTCGAGTCGACCATCTCCAACCTGCAGAACATCTCGCAGAACCTGACCTCGTCGAAGTCGGCCATCACCGACGCCGACTTCGCCCAGGAAACCGCGAACATGTCCTCGGCGCAGATCCTGCAGCAGGCCGGCGTCTCGGTGCTCGCCACCGCGAACCAGTCGCAGCAGATCGTGACCAAGCTCCTCGGCTAATCCGCCCGGAGCTCCGCCTCCCCGGGTTAGCTCCGGGGTTGGCAGGGTAATTGCTTAAGTTGCCACGGGTAGCCCTGCGCGCAGGGCTACCCGTCGGCAAATTGGCGCCCAGGGCAGTGAGGCGTCTTCAAGGAGAAGTCTCGTGTCCACCAATCCGATCACCCTGGGTTCCAGCTCCATCGACGTCGCGTCGATCGTGTCGAACCTTGTAGCCAACAAGCGCGCCGCGACGGATAAAAAGCTTTCCGACGCCAGTTCGGCCAACACCACCCAGATTTCCGCGGTCGGCAATTTCACTTCCTCGCTGACCAGCCTGCAGAACGCCATGAAGGCGCTGACCAGCGGTTCCGCGTTCACCACGCAGAAGACCTCGGTCGGCGACACCACGATCCTCACCGCCTCGGCTGATGACACAGCCGTCCCCGGTACGTTCAATATCGTGGTCGGCAAGCTCGCCACGGCCCAGAAGACCTCGTCCGGCGCGATCAGCAGCTCGACCGCTGCCGTCGGTACCGGCACGCTGACGATCGCCATCGGCGACAAGTCGATGAGCCTGGACATCGGCAGCACGGGTAATTCGCTGCAGGACATCCGCGACAAGATCAACAAGGCATCGGATAACCCCGGTGTGACTGCCAGCATCGTGACCGGCAAGGACGGCGCGCACCTGGTCCTTTCGTCGGTTTCCACGGGCGCTGCCAACGCGTTCTCGGTCACCGCCAGCGGCGGCGACGGCGGGCTATCCAAGCTCGCGTTCGACCCGACGACGGATACCCCGACGACCAAGGCTCAGGATGCCGAATTCACCATCGATGGAACCGCGGCGACCAGCGCGACGAATACCGTGGCCGATGCGATCGATGGCGTCACGCTGAACCTGGTGAAGGAAGGTCCTAGCAGCGTCAGCATCACGACCGATACGTCGGCCGTGACCACGGCGGTCCAGAGCCTGGTCACCGCCTACAACTCGTTTGTGTCCACGTACCAGACCCTGACCAAGTACGACGCGACCAATAACCAGGTCGGCGCCCTCATCGGCGACGCCACGGTCATGTCGATCAAGAGCCAGGTCTCCAGCCTTATCGGCTCGCACGTCGCGGCGGCCAACGGTGGCCCCACTTCGCTCAGCAGCCTGGGCGTGTCTTTCCAGGTCGATGGCACGCTGGCGTTCGATTCCAGCAAGCTCACCAAATACATGGCGTCTAACCCGAAGGAGACGCAGAGCCTGCTCAGCGGCGACAACGGCATCGCGCCGAAACTCGACAAGCTGATCACGAGCTGGACCTCCAGCTCCGGCATCCTGACCCAGCGCACCAATAACCTGAACCAGAAGACCAAGGATATTGCGCAGCAGCAGTCGGATTACGACCAGCAGATGCAGGACTACACCAAGCGGCTGACCACGCAATACACCGCGCTGGACACCATGATGACCAAGCTCAGCAGCACCAGCAGCTATCTCCAGCAGCAGTTCGACGCGCTGAGCAACTCAAACAAGTAACACGGTAGGAACGACTAGACATGGCACTGGGATACTCGCGCGGCGCAGGCGCCTACCAGCAAATCCGCACCGGCGGTGGCATTGAATCCGCCGACGCGCACGGCCTGGTCACCCTCCTGATGGAAGGTGCCCTCGAGCGCATCCGCCTGGCGGTGGCTTGCATCGCCACTGGCAACGTCGCCTCGCGTGGCGAAGCCATTTCCAAGGCCATCGAGATCATCGGCGGCCTGCAGGCCGGCCTGAACCACGAGGTGCAGCCCTCGCTGGTCGAGCGCCTGGATGCCCTGTACGACTACATGAGCCGCCGCCTCCTGTTCGCCAACCTGCACGCCGATACCCTGGCGCTGGACGAAGTGGCGACCCTGCTTGGCCAGATCCGCGACAGCTGGGTGGCTATCCCCGCTGAAGCTCGCCAGGTGGCAGGGGCCGGGGCATGAACATCACTTTCTGCGACATCGATCGCGTCCTGACCCTGACCGAGGCCATGCACGCCGCCGCTTCGGAAGGGCGCTGGGATGACCTGACCGGCCTGGAAGCGGAGCGCGACCCCGTGTTGCGTGCCGGCACGATGCGCCCGGCACCGGAAACGCTCGAGTCGCTCAAGTCGATCATGCTGATCGACAACCTGATCAAGGACCTCGTCTCGGCCGCCCGCGACGAGACCGCGCTGGCGCTCGGTTCCTCGAACCGGGTACGCAAGGCCGTGGCTGCGTATACTTCGTTCTGATTTCACCACGGTGGCAGGCCCATGAGTGACTCGACGTGGAAGGCCTTTTCGGAGCGGGTCACCTGGGACGCCCGGTTCCACGCCACCTGTGAGCCCGCCGAGCGCCCCGCGCCGGCCGCCCTGGCTTCGGTCAACGATCGCAACGCTAACGTCCTGGTCGCCGTAGCCGCCCTGATGGACCGCCGGGTCGATACCGGCGACGAGGACAACGCCCTCAGTCATGAGGTCGCCCGGCTGGATGCCAAGCTCAACGTCCTCATGGAGATCGTGAACCGCCTTCTCCTGCCGCAGTCGGCCCTGCCACCCCGCATTTCCCTGCGCTTCAACGCCCTTGGCGTGGTCCTCCCCTGGGACGGCCTGCCGCCCGTGGGCGAGTCGGTGCTGGTGAAGCTGCACTTCGATGTGGTCAGGGCGCTGCCCCTCGAACTGCCGGGCATCCGCCAGCCGGGGCCCATGGACGGCAAGGGTTTCGTGGCCTTCGATGGCCTTTCCGAACCGGTCCGCGACGAGATCGAGCGGCTGGTTTTCCGCCAGCACCGGCGCCAGGTCGCCGAGGCCCGGGCCCAGTCGGCCCAGGGGTGACCTTTTACGTCACGTGACGTAAGAACGTCGCGTGTCTTCCTGCGTCACATTCGTGACGCGTGTCGTCACGATTGACGCTGACGCTCACCGGGGCGTTTTCACACGTTGCCGAAAAGGTTTTCCCTACACGGCGACAGTCCGTTCCCTGACGCGGATTTCAGGCTTTTCCCGTCGGTTTTCCGACGTTGGCACGCTCCTTGATTGATACCTTGCAACGAAGGCGACGGGATTCCAGCACGGACCCGCCCAGGGGCCTTCGATCATTCTCTACGCGAGGTATATCCGGTGAAGTCGTCCAACTTTCTCGTTGTCGAATCCGACCCGTCCCGCGCCGATGCCGTGGGTTCGGCGCTTGCCTTCCTGGGTTACCGCCCGGTGCTGGCCAGCCGCATGCACACGGTGGAAGCGGGCGAGGCCTGGCGCGGTGCCTATGTAGGCACGGTGGACGACGAGGCCGAGCTGGAAGGCTACCTCGCACCGCTCGGCCGCCAGGCCCGCGAACTGCCCATGCTGGTCGCCGCCGATTCGCCGATCGCCACCGCGCTGATCGCCGACGACAACATCCAGAACGTCGAGCTGATCGACATGCCGCTGCGCTACGAGCGCCTGTCGGAAGCCCTGCGCAGCCTCCAGGCCCGCATGCAGCCGGCGGTCTCCAGCCTGCGCTTCGTCGGCCAGTCCGGCCCGATGCAGCGGGTGAACGCGCTGATCCGCCAGGTCGCCCCGTTCGATTCCAGCGTGCTCGTGCTGGGCGAATCCGGCAGCGGCAAGGAACTGGTCGCCCGCACCATCCACGATTGCTCGCCGCGCCGTGACAAGCCGTTCGTCGCGATCAACTGCGGCGCCATCCCGGCCGAGCTGCTCGAAAGCGAACTGTTCGGCCATGAGAAGGGCGCGTTCACCGGCGCGATCAGCTCGCGCAAGGGCCGCTTCGAACTGGCCGAGGGCGGCACGCTGTTCCTCGACGAAATCGGCGACATGAGCCTGCCGATGCAGGTGAAGCTGCTCCGCGTGCTGCAGGAGCGCGTGTTCGAGCGTGTCGGCGGCAACCGTGCGCAGCGCTGCGACGTGCGCATCATCGCCGCGACCCACCGCGATCTCGAGGGCGCCATCGAGCGTGGCACCTTCCGTGAAGACCTGTTCTACCGCCTGTCGGTATTCCCGCTGGAAATGCCGCCGCTGCGCCAGCGCCTGGAAGACCTGCCGGCGCTTATTGCCGAATTCAACCAGCGCCTGGTCACCCGTGGCCTGTCGTCGGTGCGTTTCACCCCGAGCGCCATGAACGCCCTGTGCGCCCATGCGTGGCCGGGCAACGTCCGCGAGCTGTCGAACCTGGTGGAGCGCATGGCCATCCTCATGCCCCAGGGCGATGTGCGCGCCGCCGACCTGCCGGAAAAGTACCGCGGTGCGACGCCGGTTGAGGAAGTATCGGGTGCGGCGCTCATCGCCATGATGGAAGCCGAACCGGACGTGACGGAAACCTTCCGTTACGGCGGTGAAGGCGATCCGTCGGTGCTGCCGCAGGGCGGCCTGGACCTCAAGGATCACCTCGCCGGCATCGAGATCGGCCTGATCCGCCAGGCGCTGGATTCCGCCAACGGCGTGGTCGCCCATGCGGCCAAGCTGCTCCGCGTGCAGCGTACGACTCTCGTGGAAAAGCTGCGCAAATACGGCCTTTCCGAAGCTGCGCAGGCAGGCTGATCGTTCTTCACGGTTGGCATGGGTCGTGCTTGAAGTGTCGGTAAGACGATTACGCGTTGGAAAACCGTCATGACCACGATCGACGTCAACAGCCTCCTGCTCCAGATGCGCCGCATCAGCGCGCAGACCGAAATGCCCGCCATCCGTGGCGTGGGCGAAGCCGCCCCCGTGCAGAAGGGCTCGTTCGGTGACCTGCTCAAGCAGTCCATCGATGGCGTCAACGAAACACAGCAGAAGGCCGGCCAGCTCTCCACGGCCTTCGAACGCGGCGACCCGGGCGTGGATCTCGCCCAGGTGATGATCCAGGGCCAGAAAGCCGACCTCGCGTTCCGCGGCATGACCGAAGTGCGCAACAAGATGGTCGATGCCTACAAAGAAATCATGAACATGTCGGTCTAACCGGCGTGCCACGTATCCCAGGACTGACTACTCCCCATGGCTGATAACGGCGTCGCTACCACGGACACCAGCAACGCATCGCGCATGCACTCGCTGAAGTCGCTCGCGCAGACGCCTGCCGCGCGCCAGCTGTTCATGCTGGCCGGTATCGCGGGTGCCGTCGCTATCGGCATCGCCGCGGTGATGTGGTCGCGTGCCCCGAACTACGGCCTGCTCTACGGTGGCCTGGAACAGAAAGACGCGGCGGCCGTGACCCAGGCGCTGCAGACCCAGAACGAGCCGTACACGCTCAGCACCGATGGCAGCTCGATCTTTGTACCGGTGGCCGACGTGGCCGCCGTGCGCCTCAAGCTCGCCGGCCAGGGCCTGCCGCAGGGCGCTGCTACCGCGCAGCCCGCTTCCGATTCCCCGTTCGGCATGAGCGACATGGCCGAACGTTCGCATTACCAGTCGGCGCTCGAAGCCGACCTCGGCAACACCATCGCCGGCCTGCAGTCGGTGCGCGCTGCCCGCGTGCACCTCGCGCTGCCCAAGCCCTCCGCCTTCATCCGCGATAACAAGCCGGCCAGTGCTTCGGTCGTCGTCACCCTGTACCCCGGGCGCCAGCTCGACCAGGGCCAGGTCGCCGCGATCGTCCACCTCGTCGCCGCGAGCGTGCCTGAACTCGATACGCGCAACGTCTCGGTCATCGACCAGGGCGGCAGCCTGCTGACCCAGAACGATCCGGATAGCGCCGCCGCCATCGGCGACAACCGCCTGCGCCTGTCCAACCGCATCGAAGCCACCTACACGCAGCGCGTCGAAGACCTGCTGGCGCCGCTGGTCGGCTCAGGCAAGGTGCGCGCGCAGGTGTTTGCCGATCTCGACTTCTCGTCGACCGAGAAGGCCAGCGAGACCTTCAACCACGATAATCCGGCCCTGCGCAGCGAGCAGACCAGCAGCGATACGCGCACCGATCCCGCCAGCAATGGTGGCGTACCGGGCGCGCTGAGCAACCAGCCGCCGAACGCGGGTGGCAACCCGACCGCTGCGAACCCCACGGCTGGCAAGCCGGCGGCACCGGGCCAGGCGGCGTCGACGCAGACCGCGCAGACACCGAGCCAGAAGACGGAAAGCGCGACCCGCAACTTCGAGCTCGACCGCACGGTCAGCCATGTCACCGATCCGGCGGGCAAGGTCGCACGACTGACGGTGGCCGTCGTCGTCGACAACAAGACCGTGCCTGATAAGGATGGCAAGACGAAGAGCGTTCCCTTCACGCCGGAAGAGCTGCAGCGCCTCACCGAGCTGACCAAGAACGCGGTGGGCTTCAGCGCCCAGCGTGGCGACAGCGTCAGCGTCATCAACGAGCCGTTCCACGGTGTCGCCGCCGAAGATGCACCGGAGGGCCCCGCGTTCTGGGAGCGCCCCGGCATGCTCGACCTGATCAAGCAGGGCCTGGGCGTGATGGTCGCGCTGATCGTCGGCTTCTTCGTGCTGCGCCCGATGCTGAAGGGCCTGCTCAAGCCCGCGCCGTCGATGGAGCAGGGCATGGCGCTCGCCGGCCCGATGCCCACCGTATCGGTCATGGTCGATGACGACGACATGGGCTCGGACCGTGCCCACGTTTCCTCCCAGGTCCAGCTTGGCGCACCGGCGCTGCTGGCATACGAACAGAAGGTCGGCCTCGCCAAGCGGATGGCGGCCGAGAATCCGAAGCAGGTAGCGCAGGTCGTGAAGAGCTGGGTGAATGACGATGGCGGCTGATAAAGAAGCCCTGACGGGCGCGCAAAAGGCCGCGATCCTGCTCCTTACCCTGGGTGAGGAAGACGCGGCCTCGATCCTCAAGCACCTCGGTGCGCGTGACGTGCAGGCGGTGGGTACCGCCATGGCACAGCTGAAGAACGTCTCCAAGGAGCAGGTCGAGGTCGTCCTCACCAAGCTGCAGGAAGACGTGGGCCAGCACACCGCCATCGGCGTCGGCACCGAAGACTACATCCGCCGCATCCTGGTCAACGCACTGGGTGAGAACAAGGCGGGCGGCCTTATCGATCGCATCCTCCTGGGCCGCAGCAGCAAGGGCCTGGAGTCGCTGAAGTGGATGGAAAGCCGGGCGATCGGTGAAATGATCAGCCAGGAGCATCCGCAGATCATCGCGCTGGTGCTCGCGCACCTCGAACCGGACCAGGCTGCCGAAGTCATCGGCTACCTGCCGGCGCGTACGCGCAGCGATGTCGTCATGCGCATCGCCACGCTCGACGGCGTGCAGCCGCATGCGCTGAACGAGCTCGACGAAATCATGGAGCGCCAGTTCTCCGGCAACTCCAACAAGCTGAAGTCGGCGACGGTCGGTGGCCTGAAGGCCGCGGCGGACATCCTCAACGCGATGGAAACCTCGCGCGAGGCCGAGCTGATGGGCGCCATCCGTGGCATCGATACCGGTCTCGGCGATCGCATCGAAGAACTCATGTTCGTCTTCGACGACCTCGCGGAGCTGGACGACCGCAGCATGCAGGTACTCCTGCGCGAAGTGCCGTCGGCCCGCCTCATCACCGCGCTGAAGGGTGCGGATGCGGCGATCCGCGAGAAGATCTTCGCCAACATGTCCAAGCGCGCCGCCGACATGCTGCGCGACGACCTGGAAGTGAAGGGCCCGGTGCGCCTGTCCGAAGTGGATGCGGCGCAGAAGGAAGTGCTCGCCACCGCGCGGCGCCTGGCTGATGCTGGCCAGATCAATCTCGCCGGCGGCGGGGAAGAGTTCGTCTGATGAGCCTTACCTCCATCCTTTCCCGCGAACGCGTCGATCAGTTCGAGCGTTGGGAGCTGCCGGTCGTCGGCGGCTCCGCCGTGCACCACGCGGACGAGGTCGAGGAAGACGATGGCCCGCACCGGCCGACCGTGGCGGAGATCGAGGCGATCGAGCGCCAGGCCCGCGAGGAAGGCTTCAATGCCGGCCTCAATGAAGGCCGGGCCATGGCGAAGCGCGAGCTCACGGCCCAGGTGGCGCGCCTCGACGCGCTGTTTGCCGCGGTCGAGCGTCCGTTCGCCGAACTCGATAACGATGTGGCGGGCGATCTCGCCGCATTGGCCACGCTGATCGCGGAGCGTGTGCTCGGTTACGAGATCGCCACGCGCCCGGGAAAGATCCTCGATGTCGTGCACCAGGCCGTGGACGTGCTGCCGGCCGGTTCGCGCCATCTGAAGATCCACCTGAATCCCGCCGACGCCACGCTGGTGCGCGAGCATCGCTCATCAGCAGACCACGAAGGCACCATCCTCGACGATGCCGCGCTCGAGCGCGGTGACGTGCGCCTGGAGAGCGAGCATTCGCGCCTCGATGCGCGCGTGCGCACGCGGCTGGCTGCGGTGATCGATAGCGTGCTGATGCCGGCGCCGGCCGCCGACCCGGAAGGCGACGAGGTCGCTGCCCCGTGAGCGCGGACGCCCACAAGGCGAACCGCACGGCGCACTGGCGTGACGCCCTCTCCGTGCAGAAGGCCAACGTCGAGCGCGTGCGCCCGCTGCAGGCGGAAGGCAAGCTGCGCCGCGTCGTCGGCTTGACCCTCGAGGCGGTCGGTTGCGAGGCCCCCGTGGGCTCGCGCTGCATGGTGGCGGGTGCGGACGGCAAACAACTTGAAACCGAGGTCGTCGGCTTTTCCGATGGCCGCCTGCTGCTGATGCCCACCGGCGAAATGCATGGCGTGCTGCCCAACGCGCGCGTCACCCCCGTGGCTTCCGTTTCCGGTATTCCCGTCGGCGATTCGCTGCTGGGCCGCGTGATCGGCCCGGATGGCGTGCCGCTCGATGGCATGGGCCCGCTGCTGGCGCGCGAGCGTGCGCCGCTGCGGCGCGACCCGATCAACCCGATGCTGCGCCAGCCGATCGACACGCCGCTCGATACCGGCGTGCGCGCCATCAATTCGTTGCTGACCGTTGGCCGCGGCCAGCGCATCGGCCTGTTCGCCGGCTCAGGCGTCGGTAAGTCGACCCTCATGGGCATGATGACCCGCTTCACCAACGCCGATGTCGTGGTGGTGGGGCTGATCGGTGAGCGCGGCCGCGAAGTGAAGGAATTCGTCGACCATACGCTGGGCGAGGAAGGCCGGCGCCGTGCCGTCGTGATCGCTGCACCGGCTGATGCACCGCCGCTCTCGCGCCTGCGTGGCGCGCAGGTGGCGACCGCCGTGGCCGAGCATTTCCGCGATGAAGGCAAGCGCGTCCTGCTGCTCATGGATTCGCTCACCCGTTACGCGCAGGCACAGCGCGAGATCGCCCTGGCGATCGGCGAACCGCCCGCCACCAAGGGCTACCCGCCGTCCGTGTTCGCGATGCTGCCCGCGCTCGTCGAGCGTGCCGGCAACGACGCGGAAGGGCGCGGCTCGATCACGGCGTTCTACACCGTGCTCACCGAGGGCGACGATTACCGCCACGATCCCATCGCTGACTCGGCGCGCGCGATCCTGGATGGCCACATCGTGCTTTCGCGTGACCTGGCCGAAGCCGGCCACTATCCGGCCATCGATATCGAGGCTTCGATCAGCCGCGTGATGCATTCGGTCGTGAGCAAGGACCACATGCGCGCCGCGCAGCGTTTCCGTCAAGTGTACTCGGCCTACCGCCAGCAGCGCGACCTGATCGCCGTGGGTGCCTACAAACAGGGTAGCGACCCGCGTACGGATGAGGCGATCGCCCTGTATCCGCAATTGTCGGCCTTCCTCCAGCAGGAGACCGATACCCCCGTCTATCTCGATGAGGCCGAAGCCGGCCTTGTTGACGCCGCGAAGGCCCGCTGATGCCGTCCCGCGCCGATCGCCTGCAACCCGTCGTCGACCTCGCCGCCGAAAAGGCGGAGGAGGCGACGCGCGCGCTCGCGGTGCAGCAGCGCGCGGTCGCCGACGCCGAGCAACAACTCGCGGACCTGCGCCGCTACCGCAACGAATACGCCGAAATACCCTCGGGGATTGGCGTCGCCGAGCTGCTCAACCGCCAGCAGTTCCTGCAGAAGATCGACATGGCCATCGTCCAGCAGATGGGCGAGGTGCAGCGCCGCGAGCGCGCCCTCGAACGCGCGCGGAACGACTGGAGCGAAGCGCGCGGCCGGGCGAAGGCGCTCGATTCCGTCACCGCGAAATACCGCGAGCAGGAGCGCAAATCGCAGGATCGCCGTGAACAGGAACAGGCTGACGAGCGCTCGCAATACCGCCGGAACCCCAGGTGAGGGGCCTGACGTGCATCACGCCAAGCCTCCCGCCGATCGACCCTATCGAGCCAAACGCATGAACAACACATCGCTTCTCCTCCATGCCGCCCGGCCCTCCGCGTCCGCCGCGACGCACGCTTCCGCGCCGGTAGCGTCCCCGTCGTCGCTGGGCACGACCTCGTCCACGGCCAGCGACGCGTCGGCGGCGCAGAAGCCGTTCAACCACGCGATGAATGCGGCGCGTGCGGACAACCACGCGCACAAGGCGGACGACAGCCAGCACGACACGACGGCGAAGTCGCAGGCCGGCAGCCCGGACGACAAGGCATCGGCCGCGGATTCGAAGAAGGACGATACGGCAGGGACGAAGGACGACGACACGACGAAAAAGGATGACGGGACCGCGGACGGCGATGGCACCTCGCTCGCCGCTTCCATGCTCGCCCTTATCGGCGTGCCCACGCAGGTGACCCAGGTGGCTGCGAAGGCACTCGGCGCGGCGAAGGATGTGATGGCAGGCCACGCCGGCGACGCGCTTGCCGCGCTCACCGGTGCGAAGGGCGATGCCACAGGTACGGCCGGTGCGGACGGCGCGCTCAATGCGCTGCCGGCCGCCGTCACGGAAGCCACGACCACCGCGCCGACGCCGCTTTCCGCGTTCGCCGCACTGCTTGGCGCCAAGGGTGCTGGGACGGACGATGCGAAGGACGAGACCCGGGGCCTGGACCCTGCCGCCGGCCCGATGCCGCTGGCGCACACGCAGGCACCTGGCCAGCTCAACGGCCCGATTCAGTTGCAGGCGACCCAGCCGGCGACCTCGCCGCAGTTCTCCCAGGAGCTCGGCGAACAGATCGCCTGGATGAGCTCGGCCGCCGGTGACGTGAAGGAAGCCCGGATCAAGCTGCACCCGGAAGAACTGGGCAGCATGGATGTCCGCGTGAACGTCGATGGCGGCAAGGTCAATGTCGCGATCATGGCCCAGCACCCGGCCGCCGTGCATGCCGTGCAGCAGACGCTTTCCAACCTGGACACGATGCTGGCCCACCACGGGCTTTCGCTCGGCCAGGCCGAGGTGAGCCAGGGCGGCGCGCAGCAGAATGGCGGCCAGCAGGGGAGCGGGCAGGGCGGTAGCGCTGATTCGGCTGACGCTTCTGGCGATGCCCTGGTGACGGCCGGCACGTCGCGCGTTTCGCGCGGCCTGGTGGACGAGGTCGCGTGACCCTGCGCGTGACGTAATGACGTCACGCGTCAATTTTCCGCCTTGCTGGTCATCCCGGCCCCCAGGCCGAAAAGCCCTTTAAAAAAGGGGTCTGCACCGGCGTTGCCCACTGTGCGTCATGGCACGCCGCTTGCAACAATACCCGCGGGGCCCCACGGGCCAGTCATCTACCGCATCCGCATCAACGAGGTTCCACCGGCATGGCCACGGCAAAGAAAGAAGGCGAAGAGGGCAAGAAGAAGGGCAAGGGCAAGCTGCTGCTGCTCGTCGCCGCGCTGGTCGTGCTGGCTGCCGGTGGCGGCGGCGCGTTCTTCATGCTGAAGGGTCGCCACCCGAAGAGCGCCGAACAGGCTGCCGCGGAATTGGCCAAGGCCAAGCCTGCCGTTTACCTGCAGCTGGATCCCGCCTTCGTGGTTAATTTCCAGGATGACACCGCGCTGCGCTTCCTGCAGGTGGGCGTCAACGTGATGTCGCACGACCCGGAAGCGATCACCGCGGCCAAGGAGGCCGACCCCGAGATTCGCAACGCCCTGCTCATGCTGTTCTCGGCGCAGGACGTGAAGGCCCTTTCGGATGTGAAGGGCAAGCAGAAGCTCCAGGCCGCCGCCCTGGCCGAGGTGCAGCGCGTGCTCAAGGAAAAGATCGGCCGTCCGGGCGTCGACGCCCTGTACTTCACCAGCTTCATCATGCAGTGACGGGAGCCGTCCGGCCATGAGCGACATCCTTACCCAGGAAGAAATCGATGCGCTGCTGGCCGGCGTGGAAGGCGGCTCCGTGGAGACGGAGCTGGAGCCGCCACCGCCGCCCGGTTCCATCCTCGATTACGACTTCACCCAGCAGGACCGCATCGTCCGCGGCCGCCTGCCGACCCTGGAAATGGTCAACGACCGTTTCGCCCGGTATTTCCGCGCCAACCTGTTCAACGTGCTGCGGAAGTCCTGCGAGGTGTCGGTGCTTGGCGTGAAGATGACCAAGTTCAACGAGTACGTCCATTCGCTGGCCGTGCCGAGCAATCTCAACCTGGTCCGGATCAAGCCCCTGCGCGGCACCGCGCTCATGGTGTTCGAGCCGCGCCTGGTCTTCACCGTCATCGATAACTTCTTTGGTGGCGATGGCCGTTTCCATGCCCGTATCGAAGGCCGGGATTTCACCCCGACCGAGAACCGGGTGATCCAGATCGTCCTGGCGGAGGCGTTCGGCGCCATGGCCGAGGCCTGGGCGCCGGTGCTGAAGATGCAGTTCGAGTTCCTGAACTCGGAGATCAACCCGCAGTTCGCCAATATCGTGAGCCCCACGGAAACCGTGGTGGTATCCCGCTTCCACGTGGAGCTGGATGGCGGCGGCGGCGAGATCCACCTGACGCTCCCGTACTCCATGGTCGAGCCGATCCGCGAGCTGCTGGATGCGGGCGTGCAGAGCGACCGTGCCGAGCGGGACGAGCGCTGGATCCAGAACCTCCACGAGGAGATCCTGGATGCCGAGGTGGAAGTCACCTCTATGCTGGCCGAGGCGCGCCTGACCATCGGCGACTTCCTGCACCTGCGCAAGGGCGACATCATCCCGATCAGCCTGCCCGACCTGGCCACCGTCTTCGCCGAAGACGTGCCGATTTTCCGCGGCCGCATGGCCAACGCGGCAGGCAACAAGGCGGTGCAGTTCGAATCGCACATGCGCCGCCCGGCGGTAAAGGCCAGCCTGCCGACGCCAGCACCGGCGCCGACGCCCGAGCCGGCCTGACCGGCTTCCCGTAGGAGCCCACCCTGTGGGCGACATCTTTCGCGAAAGCGCTGCAGACCCTGTGGCGTTCGTGCGAAAGGCGTCGCCCACAGGGTGGGCTCCTACGCGATGGGCCTGGGCCTTGCCGCAAGCCCCATCGCGCGCAAGCGCGCTCCCACATGCGTTTTGTCCCGGTGCTACGTTTTCGGCAAGGGAAAACGTGACGTCAAATGACCGTCATGGTGACTAACTGCCGTCGAGCGTCAGGTTTCCGGCGAGCACCGCCATGGGGTCGGGGAGGGGGTGGGGCAGCCCCCGCACAACCACCTGAAATCGCACGAAAAAACGTTGATCCGCCGCGCGCCAAAAGCATGGCACGCCGTTTGCTTTCTCATATCCGTCATCCCAGCAACGCATCGGATCTACGGACATGAACGAACCCACCATCCTCGAACCCGTCGACGGCGCCGCCGATCTCACCAAGAACCTCGGCCTGGGCAGCGACGTCAATCTCGACGTCATCCTCGATGTGCCGGTCACCATGGCCATGGAAGTCGGCCGTACCAAGATCAGCATCCGCAACCTGCTCCAGCTCAACCAGGGCTCGGTGGTCGAACTCGACCGCGCAGCCGGTGAGCCGCTCGATGTCTTCGTGAACGGCACGCTCGTCGCCCATGGCGAGGTGGTGGTGATCAACGAGAAGTTCGGCATCCGCCTGACCGACGTGATCAGCCCGGCCGAACGCGTCCGCAAGCTCCGCTGAGGACCCCCTCCATGCGTCGCATCGTCGCTGCCCTTGCGGGCGGTTTCCTCCCTTGCGCCCTCATGGCGGCCCCGGTGGCTTCGGCCCCGGCGGTGGATTCGGGTGCGGAGATGGTCCGCGTCCTGATCAGCCTGCTGGGCGTCGTGGCGCTCATCTTCTTCGTCGGCTGGCTCGGCCGCCGCGCGCAGGCGCGCGTGCGCCCCGGTGGCCGGAAGATCCGCGTCATCGAGAGCATGCCGGTGGGCATGAAGGAAAAAGTCATGCTGCTGGAAGTCGGCGGCACGCAGCTGCTCGTGGGCGCCTCGCCGACCGGGGGCCTGCGCACCCTTCATGTGCTGGAAACCCCCGTCCAGGACGCCGCCGCACCGTCGGATACCCCGGCGATCCGCGGTTTCCGCGACATCCTCTCCCAGTGGAAGCGTCCATGAAGTACGTGAAGTGGGGGCTGTTCCTGGCCCTGATGCTCACCCCGTTCGCGGCCTTCGCCGCCGAGCCGCAGGGTATCCCGCTGGCGACGGTGCAGCCGGGCGCCAACGGTAGCCAGGTCTGGTCGCTGTCGATCCAGACCCTGGCGCTGATGACCGCGCTGACGGTCCTCCCGGCGATCCTGCTGATGATGACCTCGTTCACCCGGATCATCATCGTGCTGGGCTTCCTGCGCCAGGCGCTGGGCACCAACAGCACGCCGCCGAACCAGGTCATCCTGGGTCTGTCGCTGTTCCTCACGCTGTTCGTCATGAGCCCGGTGCTGAACAAGGCTTACGACGCGGGCCTCAAGCCGTACATGGATGGCCAGATGAGCGTGCAGGACGCGCTCCCGGCCGCCGCCGCGCCGTTCAAGCACTTCATGCTCGAGCAGACCCGCGAGCCCGACCTCCAGCTGTTCACCAAGCTGGCCGATGAGCAGCCGTACGCCGACAAGGAAGCCGTGCCTTACCGCGTGGCGCTGCCGGCCTTCGTCACCAGCGAGCTGAAGACCGCCTTCCAGATGGGCTTCCTCCTGTTCATCCCGTTCCTGATCATCGACCTGGTCGTCGCCTCCGTCCTCATGTCGATGGGCATGATGATGGTCTCGCCGATCATCATCTCTCTGCCGTTCAAGATCATGCTGTTCGTGCTGGTCGACGGCTGGACCTTGCTGCTTGGCACCCTGGCGGGGAGCTTCTACCAGTGACGCCGGAATCCGTTATCAACTTCGGCCAGCAGGCCCTGCACATCGCCATGCTGGTCGGTGCGCCGCTGCTGCTCACCGCGCTGGCGGTGGGCCTCATCGTGGGCATGATCCAGGCGGCCACGCAGATCAACGAGCAGACCCTCAGCTTCATCCCGAAGCTGATCTGCATGGCGCTGGTCGGCATCATCACCGGCCCGTGGATGCTGCGCACGATGGTCGATTTCACCCGCACCCTCATCGAAAGCCTGCCCCAGGCGGTCCGTTGATGCCACTGGACCTCGGCCAGCTCGAGGGTTGGGTCGGCAGCGCCTGCTGGGCGCTGGCGCGCATCACCGGCCTGATGCTCGTGGCGCCCGTCTTCAGCGCCACGACGATCCCGGTGCGCATCCGCCTGGGCATCACCCTGTTGCTGACGATGGTGCTGGCGCCCCTGGCACCGCTGGATATCCGCCCGCTGTCGGCGGCCGGCGTGGCCACGCTGGCCCAGCAGATCCTGATCGGCGCAGCCCTGGGCTTCGTCCTCAAGCTGGTGTTCGAGGCCGTGTCCTATGCCGGCCAGTACGTTTCGCAGGCCATGAGCCTTGGCTTCGCCGAGGTGGTGAACCCGGGCCTCGGCGGCACCACCCCGGTGCTGAGCCAGATGTACAGCATGCTCGTCACCCTGCTGTTCCTGGTCATGAACGGCCACCTGCAGCTGATCGACCTGTTGGCGGAAAGCTTCCGCAGCATGCCGGTCGGGGAGGGCGGCATTGGCGTCAACGGCCTGTGGGGCGTGCTCACCTTTACCTCGCACCTGTTCAGCGGCGCGGTCCGCGTGGCGCTGCCGGCGCTCACCGCGCTGCTGGTCGTCAACCTCGGCTTCGGCGCGATCAGCCGTTCGGCGCCGTCCATGAACCTGTTCGCCGTCGGGTTCCCGATCACGATCTGCCTGGGCATGGTCGCCCTGTGGCTCTCCCTGCGCGGCTTGCCCAGCGCCTGGGATTCACTCACCACCAGCGCATGGGAAGCCATGCGCCAGCTCATCGGGAGGTAGGCCGTGAGCGAGGGTGCAGACAAGGAAGACAAAACCGAAGCCCCTAGTGAAAAACGGCTTCGTGAATCCCGTGAAAAGGGCGAACTGCCGCGATCGCGCGAGCTTTCCACCGCGATCGTCGTGTTCGCAGGCGTCGCCATGCTCATCGCCACCCATGGGCAGATGGCGACGCATGCCGCCAACATCATGCATGTGGGCCTGAACTACGGCCGCGAGGACCTGTTCGCCGCCAACGGCCTGCAGCGCGCGCTGATGACGGCGCTGCTGGAGGCCCTGCGCATGCTGGGCCCCCTGTTCGCCGTGACCGCGGCCGCCTCAGTGGCCGCCCCGGCGCTCATGGGCGGCCTGAACTTTTCGTTCCAGGCGCTGGCGCCCAAGTTCGATCGCCTGAACCCGATCCAGGGCTTCTCCCGCCTGGTCTCGAAGAACGGGCTGGTCGAGCTGGGCAAGTCCGTGCTGAAGCTGCTCTTCATCGGCGGCGCGCTGGCCTGGTACCTGCGCAAGAGCACCATCGAGATGTACGCGGTCGGCTCCGGCTCGGTGGAGGAGGGCATCTCGCACGCCTTCGGCATGTTCGGCAGCGCCTCGCTGGTCTTCGCGGTAGCCCTGGGCGCCATCGGCCTGATCGATGCGCCGTGGCAGAAGTACAGCTTCATGTCGAAGATGAAGATGACCAAGCAGGAAGTGAAGGACGAGCACAAGGAAAACGAAGGCTCGCCGGAGCTGAAGTCAAAAATCCGCCAGATGCAGCACCAGATGGCCCGCCGCCGCATGATGGAAGACGTGCCCACGGCCGACGTCATCATCGCCAACCCGACGCACTTCTCGGTGGCCCTCAAGTACGACGAAAACCGCATGGGAGCGCCGCGCGTGGTGGCGAAGGGCATGGATGTGATCGCCCTGCAGATCCGGCAACTGGGTACCGATTCGAAGGTTCCGGTCGTCGAGGCGGCCCCGTTGGCACGAGCCTTGTATCACACGACGGAAATCGGACGCGAAATCCCCTCGGCCCTGTACGTGGCCGTGGCCCAGATCCTGGCCTACGTGTTCCGTTTGAAGCAGGCGATCGCCGTTGGCGACCTCCCGCCCGACATGCCCCAGCAGGAGATCGATCCGGAGCTGATGGGCCCTTACCGCATGGATAAGTGAGACAGATGGCAGCCTCCCAGAACCTGATGGGCACCTTCCGGCAGATCGGCCGCCGTGGCGTGGCCGCGCCCATCGCCATGCTGATCATGCTCGGCATGATGATGCTGCCGTTGCCGCCCTTCATGCTGGACCTGCTGTTCACGTTCAACATCGCGCTGTCGCTGGTGATCCTGCTGGCCACCATGTACGTGATGCGCCCCCTGGAGCTGGCCTCGTTCCCGACCGTGGTGCTGTTCGCGACCCTGCTGCGCCTGGCGCTGAACATCGCCTCGACCCGCGTGGTGCTGCTGCACGGCCACAACGGCCCCGGCGCGGCCGGCAAGGTGATCGAGGCGTTCGCCGAGTTCGTCATCGGCGGCAACTTCGCCGTCGGCTTCGTCGTCTTCGCCATCCTCACCATCATCAACTTCGTGGTCGTGACCAAGGGCGCCACCCGCGTCTCCGAAGTGACCGCCCGCTTCACCCTCGATGCCATGCCCGGCAAGCAGATGGCGATCGACGCCGACCTCAACGCCGGCCTGCTCACCCAGGAACAGGCGCGTGAGCGCCGCCAGGAAGTGCGCGAGGAAGCGGACTTCTACGGCTCGATGGACGGTGCGTCCAAGTTCGTCCGCGGCGATGCCACGGCCGGTATCCTCATCCTCGTCATCAACATGCTCGGTGGTTTCTTCATCGGCATGTTCCAGCACGGCCTCTCGGCCGGCGAAGCCGCGCGCACCTACACCCTGCTGACCATCGGTGACGGCCTGGTCGCCCAGGTGCCGGGCCTGATGCTCTCGATCGCCACGGCGGTCATCGTCACCCGCGTGTCCAAGTCGCAGGAAATGGGAAAGCAGGTGTTCGGCCAGCTCTTCAGCCAGCCGAAGGCGCTGGCCGTCGCCGCCGCCGTGCTCGGCACCATGGGTCTCATCCCGGGCATGCCGAATATCCCGTTCCTGCTGCTCGCCGGTATCGCGGGCTTCGGCGCGTGGAAGCTGCAGCAGCGCAAGCTGATGCCGGCCGGCGCCGCCGCGGGCACCCCGGGCGCGCCGGGCACCGAACTGGCCGCGCTCGAAACCGCGCCGCCGGCCGAACGCCTCGAGCTCTCGTGGGAAGACGTGGCCCAGGTCGACACCGTGGGCCTCGAAGTCGGTTACCGGCTCATCCCTCTGGTCGACAAGGCGCAGGGCGGTGAACTCATGGCGCGCATCAAGTCGGTGCGCCGCAAGCTCTCGCAGGAACTGGGTTTCCTGGTGCCGTCCGTGCACATCCGCGACAACCTGGACCTGGCGCCGCACGGTTACCGCATCTCGCTGATGGGCGTGCCCATGGGCGAGGCCGAGATCCACACCGAGCGCATGCTTGCGATCGATCCGGGCCGCGTGCACGGCACGATCAACGGCATCGCCACGCGCGACCCGGCCTTCGGCCTCGATGCCGTGTGGATCGAGCCGGGCCTGCGTGAACACGCGCAGACGCTGGGCTACACCGTGGTCGATCCGGCCACCGTCATCGCGACCCATCTTTCCCACATCCTGCAGAACCACGCGCACGAGCTCATCGGCCACCAGGACGTCCAGCAGCTGCTCGACCGCCTGGCCCAGCAGACCCCGAAGCTGGTGGAAGACCTGGTGCCGAAGCGCCTGTCGCTGGGCGCAGTGGTGAAGGTGCTGCAGAACCTGCTCGCCGAGCGCGTGCCCATCCGCAACTTCCGCGGCATCGTCGAATCGCTGGCGGAGAACGCGGGGCAGAGCCAGGACCCGGGCGTGCTCGCCGCCGCCGTGCGTGTCGGCCTGGGTCGCCAGATCGTCCAGGAAATCGCCGGCCTCGGCACCGAGGTGCCCGTCATTACTTTGGCACCGGAACTCGAACAGATCCTGCTCCAGTCGCTCCAGGGCGGTGGTCCCGCCGGCGCGGCGGTCGAGCCGGGCCTGGCAGATCGTCTGCAGAAGAACGTCGCGGACGCCGCTCGCCGCCAGGAAGCGGCGGGCGAACCGGCCGTGTTGCTGGTCTCGCCGGCACTTCGTCCATGGCTTTCGCGTTTCACGCGGCATGTGGCCCAAAACCTGCATGTACTTGCGTACAACGAGGTTCCGGACAACCGCCGCGTCAAGCTGGTGACGGCCCTGGGACGATAGGAATGAGACACCGCGCGGGGATTTGCCCCGGCGGACGTGACAGAACAAGGTGGCGCCGCAGGCAAGCGGGGCGCCGATCGACGAAGACAGGATCGAACGCATGAAAATCAAACGATTCGTTGCTCCCGACATGCGCCAGGCCATGCGCCAGGTGCGTGATGAGCAGGGTCCGGACGCCGTGATCCTGTCCACGCGTCGGCTGGATGACGGCATCGAGATCATCGCCGCGCTCGACTACGACGAAGCGCTGGTGCGCGAAGCCGGCTTTGCGTTCGAGCCGCCGGCGGAAGAGAAGGCCGAGACGATCCGTGCCACCCGCGATAACCGCGAAGCCGAGCGCATGGCGCGCGTCGACCAGGCCCGTGCGGCGACGGCCGCCGCCGTCGAACGCGCCGCCCGTTCGGCTCCGGCCGCACCGAATGCGCCGCAGCGCCAGTCCTCCGCCGCGCTGGCCGCCAGCGTCGCCGACGTCGTACGCGCCGCCACGGTGACCGCGCCGCAGAACGACACCGCGGTGAACGGCATGCGCGCCGAGATCAACAACCTGCGCGAGATGCTGGAAGTGCAGCTCTCCGCGCTGGCCTGGAACCAGAAGGATCGCCAGCAGCCGCTGCACGCCCGCGTGCTCCGCGAGATGACCCGCCTGGGTATCGACGGCGACGTCGCCCGCGCCCTGTGCGCCGAGCTGCCCGAGAACATGACGGCCGAGCAGGCGCGTTACCTGCCGCTGGGCATTCTTTCGCGCAACATCCGCACCAGCGGCCGCAACTTTGACACCGTCGGCGGCGGCATCACCGCCTTCGTCGGCACCACCGGCGTCGGCAAGACCACGAGCATTGCCAAGCTGGCGGCGCGCGCGGTCCTGCGCCATGGCGCTTCCAACGTGGCGCTGATCAGTGCCGACCAGTACCGCATCGGCGCCGGTGCGCAGCTGGAACATTACGGCCGCCTGCTCGGCGTGCGCGTGTACAACGCGCACGATGCGCAGAGCCTGCGCAACGTGTTGCTGCAGCTGCGCGGCAAGCACACGGTGCTGATCGATACCGCCGGCCTCGCCGGCAACGATCCGAAGCTGCAGCAGCAGTTCGAAACGCTGCGCGCCATGGCCGATGTGCGCGTGTGCCTGGTCGTCGCCGCGAATGCGCAGGCCCAGGCCATCGACAACGCCATGCGCGCTTACGCTCCGCTGAAGCCGCAGAGCGCCATCCTTACCAAACTCGACGAGACGCCGCTGCTCGGCGGCGCGCTCTCGGCCCTTATCCGGCACGGAATGCCGCTGGACTACACCACGGATGGACAGCGCGTGCCCGAGGACATCGCCTCCGCCGACGCGCGCAAACTGGTCTGCCTGGCAGCCCAGATGCTCAAGCAGCGCAACGACGAGCCGGATGACGCCATACTTGCCGATCGCTTCGGCTTCGCGTCGTCCACCCCGGCCATGGCCTGATCGCACATTCTGACGAACGTGACTTTGGCAACCGCATCCGCAACTTCTTCACCGGCAGTGAATTCCTTCATGACCACACACGTCGACAACTCGCAGGCCGCCGGACTCAACTGGCTCGCCGACCGCCGGCCCACGCGCAGCATCGCGATCGCGGGCGGCAAGGGCGGCGTCGGCAAGACCACGGTGGCCGTGAACCTCGGCATGGCCCTCGCCATGGGCGGCCGTGACGTCCTCCTGCTCGATGCCGACCTTGGCATGGCCAACATCGACGTGCTGCTGGGCCTCCAGCCGACCCGCCACCTCGGGCACATGCTCGAAGGCGCGTGCGCCATCGAGGACCTGATCCTCGAGGCGGCGCATGGCCTGAAGGTGATTCCCGCCACGTCGGGCACCCGGCGCATGGCGCAGCTGCCCAACATCGAGCACGCCGCGGTCATCCGCGCGTTCGACGAATACCCGCTGGCCCCCGAATACCTGATCGTCGATACCGCCGCCGGCATTTCCGACAGCGTGTCGATGTTCGCCGCCGCCTCGGACGAAGTGGTGGTCGTGGTCTGCGACGAGCCGGCCTCGCTGACGGACGCCTACGCGCTGATCAAGGTCCTGTCGCGCGAGTTCGCGGTGAACCGCTTCCGCATCGTGGCCAACATGGTCCGCCATGCGCAGGAAGGGCGCCAGCTGTTCGAAAAGCTTTCGCGGGTGACCAACCGGTTCCTGGATGTCTCCCTCGATTTCATGGGCATGGTCCCCCACGACGAGTACCTGCGCCAGGCGATCCGTCGCCAGTCGGCGGTGGTCGATGCGTGGCCGAGCAGCCGCTCGGCGGTGGGATTCAAGAATTTGGCCAGGTCGGTCGATACATGGGGTGAACCCGAACCCCGTGGTCAGGGTCGCATCGGCTTTTTTGCCGGGCGTGAACACGTGGGGGGAGGGCTGCCGTTGTGAGCGTCGCGAGCGAATACCTTGAAATTACTAAGGTTCCGGCCGATCAACTGGTGAAAACGCACGCGCCGCTGGTGCGCCGGATCGCCTATCACCTGATGGGCCGCCTGCCACCCAGCGTCGATGCGAACGACCTCATGCAAGCCGGGATGATCGGCTTGCTCGAGGCGGCAAGGAATTATTCGCCGACTCGCGCGGCCAGCTTCGAAACCTATGCGGGCATCCGCATTCGTGGCGCCATGCTGGATGAACTGCGCAAGACGGACTGGACCCCGCGCAGCGTCCACAGGAAATTGCGCGAGGTGGCGGAAGTTACAAGGCAGATCGAGAACGAAACGGGTGGCGACGCCGACGACGTGGAAGTGATGAAGCGTCTTGGCATCGACGCCATGGAATACAACCAGATCCTGGCCGACGCGGCGAGCGCGCGGTTGCTGAGCCTCACGGCGCCCGAAGGCGACGAAGGCTCCGCGATCGACGTGGCCGACCCGGACGCCACGGGCCCGGATGGCCTGTTCGAGCAGGACGGCATGCGCCATGCGCTGGCCGAATCGATCGACGGGCTGCCCGAGCGCGAAAAGCTGGTGATGTCGCTGTACTACGATGAAGAACTCAACCTGAAGGAAATCGGTGCGGTGTTGGGAGTAAGCGAATCACGTGTCTGCCAGATCCATGGCCAGGCGCTGATCCGTCTCCGGGCACGCATGTCGGGTTGGAAAGACAAACACTAAGAAATACGCGGCAGTAAGGCGGAGAACGCTTTGGACAAGAACATGAAAATCCTCGTGGTGGACGATTTCTCCACCATGCGGCGCATCGTCCGTAACCTCCTGGTGGAGTTGGGCTTTACCAACACGCTGATCCAGGAAGCGGAAGACGGCAACGCGGCGCTGGCGCTCCTGCGCTCGCAGCCGATCGACCTGGTGGTCACCGACTGGAACATGCCGAACATGACCGGCATCGACCTGCTCCGTGCCATCCGTGCGGATGCCAACCTGAAATCCCTGCCGGTGCTCATGGTCACCGCCGAGAACAACCGCGACCAGATCATCGCGGCCGCGCAGAGCGGCGTGAATGGTTACGTCGTGAAGCCGTTCACCGCGGTGACGCTGAAGGAAAAGCTCGACAAGATCTTCGAACGACTCGCCGCGGCAGCGGGCTAAGGGACTGACATGAATACGATGATTTCCGCGGGCCAGGACGTGGCACCCGAACTGCGCGAGCTGCTCGACGCCGATGACAGCGTGGCTTTCGAGCAGGCGCTGGACAAGCTGATCCGCAGCCGCGAGCAGCACCTGTTCCTGGCGCTGGGCCACCTCGCCCGTGACCTGCACGAATCGGCGCGCCGCCTTGCCTCGGATATCTCGGGCGATGGCGTGCCCGGCACCATGAGCGATGCGCGCAAGCACCTGCGCGATGTGCTCGAGATGAGCTCGCAGGCCGCGCACCGCACGCTGGATTTCAGCGAAAAGCTGCGCCCGCAGGCACAGTCGCTGGCGAAGCAGGCCGACGAGCTGCTGGTGCTCGACCAGGCCGATCCCGCCTTCACCGCCAACGCCACGTCGCTCGCCGTTCGCGTCGGCGATTTCGCGCAGAGCTGCGATATCGGGCTCGGCGAGATGGTCGAGGCACAGTCCTGGCAGGATCTCTCCGGCCAGCGCGTCGCCCAGGTGGAGTCGTTCATGGCCAAGGTGGAATCGTCGCTCGTGGAACTGGTGCGCCTCACCGGTTCGCTCGCGGGCGCCCATACGCCGGCCGCCGACAAGGTCAGCCAGGACGAAGTGGATCGCCTCCTCAGCGAATTTGGCTTCTGAGTCCGCCATGAGCGTGGAGCTGGACAACGAGCTGCTCAACGTCTTCCTGATCGAGGCGCGCGAACTGCTCGAGACCCTGGGCGAACAGCTCGTGGATCTCGAAGCCTCTCCGGAAGACAGCGAGCTCCTGAACGCGGTGTTCCGCGCGTTCCATACCGTAAAGGGCGGTGCGGGCTTCCTTGGCCTCAACGCCATGGTGGAACTCTGCCACCGCGCGGAAGATCTCCTGAACGAAGCGCGCAATGGCGCGATCGTGCTCAACGCGGGCCTGATGGACGCGTTGCTGGAGTCGCTCGACCTGCTCAACGACATGATGCGTGCGGCGGATGCCGGCGTGCAGGCCGAGCCTGCGCCGCGTTCGCTGCTCGATCGCCTGGTCATCCCGGGCCGCGCCGCATCGGCGGCGCCCGTCGCGCTCGCCGTGCCGGTCACTGCGCCGAAGGCGGCACCCGCCGTCGCGGCGCCGCCCGCCAAACCGTACGACCCGATCGAAGATGAGTTCGAAGCGCTGCTCGACGCCGCGCGCACCGAGCGCGCGCCGGCTCCGGCCACCTCGGGCACCATCTCCGACGACGAATTCGAAGCCCTGCTGGATTCGCTCTACGGCACCGGCGCCCCCGGCGCTGAAGGCGCCGAAGGTGCGGCTGAAACGCCGGTAGCCGTCGTCGTTGAAGCGACGGAACCCGTTGCCGCGCCCGAAAGCAACACCATCAGCGACGATGAGTTCGAAGCGCTGCTCGACCAGCTCTACGGCACCGGCGCCCCCAGCGGAACGGCAGCGGATACCACGTTAGCCGCGCCGCCCGTTGCGGTCGTGGGAGCGGGCTCGCCCGCGCTCCCCGAAGCCGAACCCGCGCAAGCGACGGCACCGCAGCAGGTTGCCCCGGCGAAGCCAAAGCCGGCGGCTTCAACCGAAAAACGCCAGCCCACCGCCGCCGCCGACACCACCGTCCGCGTCGATACCCACCGCCTCGACAGCCTCGTCGATGCCGCGGGCGAACTGGTGCTGGTCCGCAACCGCCTGACCAACCTCGCGCCGCGCGGCACGAATGACCCGATGGAACGCGCCATCGGCGAACTCGAACGCGTCGCCGAAGACCTGCAGAACGCCGTGCTGCGCATGCGCATGCAGCCGGTCGGCAAGCTGTTCTCGCGGTTCCCGCGCATCGTGCGCGATCTCGCGCGGCAGCTCGGCAAGGAAATCGAACTCGTCACCGAGGGCGAAGAAACCGATATCGACCGCACGGTGGTGGAGGCCCTGGCCGACCCGCTGGTGCACCTGCTGCGCAATTCCGTCGACCACGGCATTGAGATGCCCGAGGTGCGCGAAGCCGCGGGCAAGCCGCGCCTGGGCACCGTGCGCCTCGCCGCCGGCCAGTATGGCGACCGCATCGTCATCACGGTTACTGATGACGGCAAGGGCATGGATCCCGAGGTCCTGCGCCGCAAGGCCGTCGAGAAGGGCCTGATGGATGAAGAGCAGGCCGCCCGCCTCGACGAGCGTGAATGCTACGAAATCGTGTTCCGCCCGGGCTTCTCCACGGCGAGCCAGGTCTCGGATATTTCCGGCCGCGGCGTCGGCATGGACGTGGTCAAGACCAAGATCGTCGAACTTGGCGGTACCCTGTCGATCGATTCGCGGGTCGGCCACGGCAGCACGGTGCGCCTTTCGGTGCCGTTGACGCTCGCGATCCTGCGCGTGCTCATGGTGCGCGTGGGCAACCGCCTGCTGAGCCTGCCGATGTCGAATGTCGCGGAAGTCTTTGAACTGGCCGAGGGCCAGGTGCAGGAGCTGGACGGTCGCGTCGTCGCCGCCCATCGCCAGCGCGCGCTGCCGCTCGCTGACCTGGGTAACTGGGCTGGCGCGCAGGGCAGGGGTGGTCACGTGGTGGTCGTGCAGATCGGCCACCAGACGCTCGGCTGCCTGGTGGATGAAGTGCTCGGCCGCGAAGATGTCATGGCCAAGCCCCTGGGTCCGTTCCTCAAGGACGTGCCCGGCGTCGCGGGTGCGACGATCACGGGCGATGGCCGCATCTCGCTCGTCCTGGATCTCGCGGGCCTGGCCGATGACAGCGGCCAGGTGCTGCCCAGCCTGAGGATGGCTGTCTGATATGGATATCGTGAGCGTCGTCGGCACGATCCTGGCCTTCCTGGTCATCATCGTGGGAACCATCCTCAAGGGCTCGAGCATCGATGCCCTGTGGAATCCGGCCGCGTTCGTCATCGTCTTCCTCGGCACCTTCGCCGCGCTGCTCGTCCAGACGCCGGGCCCCGTGCTCAAGCGCGCGTGGGCCATGCTGCCGTGGGTGTACCGGCCGCCGGATATCGAATCGGAAAACCTCGTCAGCCGCATCGTCGGTTGGAGCGAGATCTCCCGCCGCACGGGCCTGCTTGGCCTGGAGCCGGCCATCGAGCGCGAACAGGACCCCTTCATCAAGAAGGGGCTTCAGCTTTTGGTCGACGGCACCGAGCCCGACGCGATGCGCTCAGTGCTCGAGGTGGAAGTCTTCACCCGCGAACATATCGACATCGAAGCCGCCAAGGTCTTCGAGAACGCGGGCGCATATTCACCGACCATGGGCATCATCGGTGCTGTCATGGGCCTCATGGCCGTCATGCAGAACCTCGCGGAACCGAGCAAGCTGGGCCACGGCATCGCGGCGGCTTTCGTCGCGACCATCTATGGCATCGGCCTCGCCAACCTCCTCGCCTTGCCCATGGCGGCCCGGCTCAAGGGCCTGGCCCGCCAGCGCTCGCAGATGCGCGAGATCCTCGTTGAAGGCCTCGTCTCGATCGCGCAGGGCGATAACCCGCGCCACATCGAGAGCAAGCTGCAAGGGTTCCTGCAGTGAAGCGCCGCCACCACGAAGAACACATCAACCACGAGCGTTGGGCCATCCCCTATGGTGACCTGATCACGTTGTTGCTTGCCCTGTTCGTGGTCATGTATGCGGTTTCCGCAGTCAACGAAACCAAGTTCCGGGTGATGGCCGCCTCCATCAACGAAGCCTTCAACGGTACCGGCAAGGTGATCGAGCCGATCCGCGACAACGCGCCCGCCACGCAGGTGCCGTTGCCGAACGACAGGCGCTCGCCGACGGCCAGCCCGATCGCCAAGATCGATGTGCCGTTGCCGCCGCGCAACCTGCCGTTGCCCGGCCACGAGGGCGCGGCGGCCGAGCCGCAGCCGGGCGAGAAACGCCAGACCGCGCCGGCCGATAACAGCACGGTCGGCAAGACCGAGGAAGCCAGCCTCAGCCAGATCGCCGATGAAGTGAAGCGTGCGATGAAGCCGCTGATCGACAAGAGCCTGGTGAGCGTGCGGCAGACCCAGGACTGGCTCGAGATCGAAGTGCGCACCGATATCCTTTTCCCCGTGGGCGTTGCGAAGCTGCAGCCCGCGGCGGAAGACGTCATCCGCAAGCTCGCCGGCATCCTCGCGCCGTTTCCGAACGGCATGCGCGTCGAGGGCTACACCGATAACACGCCGATCGCGACCGCGACGTTCCCTTCGAACTGGGAGCTGTCGGCGGCGCGTGCGGCCACGGTCGCGCGCTTGCTCACGGAGCAGGGCGTGGACCCGCACCGCGTCGGCATCATGGGCTGGGGCGAGTTCCGTCCTTCCGCCCCGAACACGACCGATGACGGCCGCAACCACAATCGCCGCGTGGTCATCGTGGTGATGAGTGACAAGGGCGCGACCCCGCCGTTGCCGACGCAGGGAGTGGCACCCTGATGCAGGTCTGGGCCATCTCCAACCAGAAGGGCGGCGTCGGCAAGACGACCACCGCGATGTCGCTGGGCAGCATGCTCGCCGCCGATGGCAAGCGCACGCTGCTGGTCGACATGGATCCGCACGCGTCGCTGTCCGGCTACATCGGCGTCGAAGGCGGCGCACATGGCAGCGTATACGACCTGTTCGGCGTGAGCGGCAACCCGCTGCCCGTCGGTACGCTGGTGCACGCCACGCGGTGGGATCGCCTCAGCGTGCTGCCTGCATCCGCCGCCATGATCACGCTCGATCGCCATCTCGGCACCAAGCCGGGCATGGGCCTCGTGCTCAGCACCGCGCTCGCTGAACTCGCCTCCGATTTCGACCATGTGCTGCTCGACTGCCCGCCAACGCTTGGCGTGCTCATGGTCAATGCGCTGGCCGCGAGCGACCGGCTGCTCGTACCCACGCAGACGGAAGCCCTGGCCCTGGCAGGCCTCGAACGCATGCTGCGCAGCCTGTCGATGATCGAGCGCTCGCGGGGCAAGCCCATGCCGCGCACGATCGTGCCTACCTTGTTCGATGCGCGTACGCATGCGTCGCGCGCGTGCCTCGCGCAGCTGCGCGAGCAATACGGCGAGATCGTCAGCGAAGCGGTCATTCCTACGGATACACAGATCCGCGAAGCCAGTGCGGCGGGCATCCCGCTCGCCTCGTGGCCGGCGGCTCGCCGGGGCGGCCAGGCGTATCGCCAGCTGCTTGCGGAGCTGCTCGCAAAAGCGGGCACATCGCTCACGGACGCGGCAGCGTGATCGGCAATATGAACGACGCCGAGCAGATCGTCGCCCACTACCTCGCCGAGCTGCTGACGCCGGCGCCGGTCGCCGCCGATGCTCCTGCCGAGGTGAAGGTCGTCGCGATTGAATCCTGGCGGAACGCACCGGCTGCCCCCGATGTCGAGGAGGCGGTGCCGCCGCCGCGCTACCTGCTGTGTGTCGCGGCAGGCGTGAAGGTCGCGGTGTCCATGGCCGACATCACGCATATGTTGCCGATGCCGCCGTTGTCGCCTCCGCATCACGCCAATCCCATCTGCCTCGGCCGCTGGCGGCACCCCAGCGGTGAAGCCCGTGTCGCCGACCTGGCCGCGATTCTTTCGCCTGACATGGCGGGCGCGCACGCGCCTACGCTGGTCTTGCTGGGCGACAGGCGCTGGGCACTGGCCTGTGAAGTCACCGACGAGCCGGTCGAGATCGATAGCGCGAGCGTGATGTGGCGCGAAGGCGCGACCACGCGCCCGTGGCTCGCCGGCATGTCCAAAGAACTGCGGTGCGGCGTCATCGGCACCACCGCCCTCATCGCATGGCTGGAACAGGAGCTTGGCCCGTGAGTGATGTCAAACACGAAGGCCGGGACCTCTGGCTCGAATTCGGCCTGAAAGGGCAGCGCTACGCGGTGTCGCTCGCCGCCGTGCGCGAAGTGATCCGCCCCGGCGACATCACGCCCGTGCCTGGCGCACCATCCGACGTGCTCGGCATCGTGAACCTGCGCGGGCAGATCGTCCCGGTCCTCGACGGCCGCCGCCGCTTCGGCCTTGACGGTGTCGCCGCGGAAGACGAACAGGATGCCCAGCGCGTCATCGTGTTCGACGACGCCGGCACGACGGTGGGCCTGCGCATCGACGTGATCGGCGAAATGCTCCAGTTCGACGCCACCGAGATCGCCCCGCCACCCCCCGGCCGAGCGGCCCGCCGCGATGACCCCGTCAGTGGCGTGATCACCCGCGATGACGGCTTCATCGCCCTGGTGGACGTGCCCCGGCTCTGCAGGGCGTGAGCCGTTAGGAGCGCACCCCGCGTGCGGTTCGCCACGCGCCAGGCTGCGCCCGCGTAGGAGCGCGCTTGCGCGCGATCCCTAGTGCGCCACCACCCAATGCGCTACCGTGTCCCCGCTAACCCGGAGCCCACACCCGCATGAACGCTGCCGTCATTGGCTACGTGCTGATCGCACTGGCCGCCCTGAACCTCATCGGCCTGCTGCTCCTGTTCCGCCGGCTGGGCAACGTGCCCGCGCCGACGCCGAACCACGTGCCGGAAGCGACGCCCGCGGCCGCAGAGCCGGAGGCCGCGCCTGCGTCGGTAGCTGCCGGTGTCCAGCAGGATCAGTTGGCCGGCATGCTCCGCCGCCTGGAAAGCCGCCTGGGCGACATCGAAGACCAGGTCCGTCGTAACCCGACAGTGTCAGTCGCCGCAGAACCGGGCACCGCCAGCGATCGCGCGCTCGCACTCGCCCAGCGCCTGGCCCGACAAGGCGCCACACCGCAGGACATCGCCGAGACCTGCGGCATTTCCCTCACGGAAGCCGAGCTGCTTCACCGCCTACATTCGGCGCGCTAACGCTCCAACCGGTAATTCAAACTCGCCCGGCTGAAATCCGTCGCGTTCTGCGCTTCGAAGTTCCAGCGGTGGCTGAAGAGGTAGCGCAGCGTGATCACCTGGCCCGGATCGAACAGGCCTACGCCGTAGCTCAGGTAGAGGCGCGGCGAGAGGTATTTGCCGACGGTGAAGGCGGACGTGCCGCCAAGCGCATCGTTATTGCTCACGCCGATGTCGTCGACGCCGATGCGCGAGCCCACGCTCTTGGCGAGCAAATCGCCAGCCGCCGAACCCAGCGCCTGCGCGGCCGCGCCCACCATGTTCCCTTCGCCACCCTTCACCTGCGAGAGCGGCTTGCCGGTGACCAGGTAGGAGAGGGCGTCGGACTGTTCCATCACCGGGTTGGAGAACACGGTAAGGATCGGGCGGCGCGCCGTGCCGGACACATACAGGCCAACCTTCTGCCCGTCATCGATGGTTGCGTTCGGATTCAACGTGCGCGCAGCGCGGATGTTGAGGCCCGGATTATCGATCGGTGTACTCGCGAACAACAGCTGGCCCTGTTCGATTTTCAGGTCCTGTCCGTAAGCCTTGTACGTACCATCGACTGTCACCTGGCCCTGGCCCGTCGTCGCGCGGCCCGGGCGCTCGCGTACATCGATCACGCCGGTAATCCGGCCATCGATGCCGAAGCCGACCAGGTGCAGCTTCTGGCCGAGATTGACGCTGATGTCGGCGCTGATCGGCGAGGCTTCCGCCGCCGCCTCCTGGGCCTTGTCGTCGACGACCACGACATCGGACGATGCCTTGGTCGCGCCCGCGCCAGGCAGGCGTTCGACGTTCACGTCGGCCATGTCGATGCCGACCTTGCCCGTCACGTTCATGCCCTTGGCATCCTGCACGATCGTGAGGTCAGGGGAGACGATGGCCTTGGCCGCGGGAATATCGACGGCGGTGAACTTCGAGCCTTCGATGCCAAGCCGCATCTGCGCGCCCGCGCCCAGCGCGGCCGTACCCTTGATGCCCAGCGTGCCATCGCCGGAGCGGATCGTGCCATCGACGGCGTAATTGGTCGCGTCAGTCGTGCTTACGCTGATCCGGCCGTCGTGCAGTTTCAGGCCCGCGCTCGGCACTTCGGCGCCGAACCCGGCCAGCAGCGCCTGCCCGGTAACGGCCGGCGCGGCTATCGTGCCGCCGAGGTTGAAGTTGGCATCGAGACCGCCCTTTACAGCATCGATTTCCGTGGTGAACAGCTCGATGACGGAAAGGTTCTTCAGGTGCAGTGCAACGTTTCCGCCCAGCGCCTGCTGCGCACCGGTGACCGATACATTGCCGGCGAGCGTGCCGCCATCGTTGAGCGTGGCATTGAGGGTCGCGCGCTGGCTGTCGGGTGCGAGCTGGGCGTTGAGCGCGAGGTTGTCGTAGACGAGCAGGGGCTGCTCGCTACGGTCCGGGTAAACGATGGAACCGTGCGCGGAGGTGATGTTCGCCTGGCCCGACAAAGCGCCCGCCGCGGTGCGGCGGATGCTGCCGTCACCTTCGAGCATGCCTTCCGCGCGCATCGGCGTGTTGCCGGCTTCGGCCGCGGTCATGATGAGTGCGAGCGGGACGTGGCGCAAACGGTAGCTGGCGTCGAGGTTGCCACCCTTGTCCTGTTTCGCCGCGACGCACAGCAACGGATCGCCCGCGGTAAGGCACAGGTCGCTCATGCTCATGGCGCCATCCTTGAAGGCGAGCTGGCTGGCGTTCTGCAGGCGGAACTGCGGCAGGCCCTGGAAGGTGATGTTGAGCGCGGAGAGCGTGCCGTTCCAGGCGTTGTCCTTGTAAGAACCTGACAGCTTCAGGTCGGTCGTCAGCGGCTTGCCGCGCGCATCGATCGATAGCTGGTGGCGATCCTGCGTCCCGTCGGCATTTACGGCGATACGATCGAACACGAGGCCACCCGTGTTGGCACCGGTAGCGACGACATCGAGCTTGCCACCCGGCGCACTGATATCGGGGATATCGGCGTTCACGGTGAGCGTGTCGACCTTCTGTCCCGCGTAGACGATGGCGCTGCCGCGCAGATCGGCCTTCACTGCGAGTTTCGGCACGTTGCCCTTCGCATTGATCGTGCCCTGCACGCGGCCACCGGCATCCGGCAACCAGTCGCCGAGTGACGCGATGGCCAGTTTCAGCTGCGCATCGTTCGCGGTATCACCCTTCGCGTCGAGCGAAATAGTGCTGCCGCCGGAAGCCAGGTCGAGCTTGCCATTGACGACCTGGTGCGGTTTCAACTCAAGCTTGCCGTTGCCGCGCAGGGGGCGCTGGCGCAGCGTGCCGTCGAGCTTGCGCAGCTCCAGCGTGCCGAGCGGCTCATCGTTGACCAGCCGGCCTTCGGTGGAGAGATCGAGGTTCAGTGCGCCGGCCCACTCGGCGAGGAGCTGGCCCGGATCGAAGCGATCGCCCTTGAGGTCGAGCTTCCAGGCGATGCCGGGCTTGAGCGTGACGCTGCCACTGGCAGCGAGATCGCCGTTCGGCTGTTTCAGTTCCAGCGTGTGGATATCGATGACGTCCGGCTTGCCGTTCACATCCAGGGTGAACTTGCCGAGGTGATCCGGCGGGCCGATGTCGACGTCGCCCAGTGCGTGGTAGGACTCCGTGCCACCCTGGAAGGTGAGCTTGCCGGAGCTCGCCAGTACCTGTCCGGCAACGTCCTCGGGTACGAGGACATCCTTCCACTGCAGCGCAAGATCCGCGGTGAGCGGGTTGGCGGCGATCTCGACGGTGCCTTTCGCCGTGAGCGAACCCTTGACCTGCGGCGATCCGACCGTGAGTTCGTTGAGCGTGAGCCGCTTGTACTCGTGATCGAAGGCGGCATCGATCGGTGCCAGGCGCACCTGGTAGTCGTTGATGCCGACGTCGCCCGTGAGCTTCGCGCTGTAGCGGTCGCCGGAACCCCGCAGCGCCAGGCTCAACGCATCAAGACTGCCATCGCCCAGCAGTGGCTTCGGGTCGAAGCGTGGCGCATCGATCGATGCGGTCCAGGCGAAATCGCCGCTCTGCACGAGGTTGGCGTCCACCTGCGCGACGAACGGCAGGCGCAGCTTGATGATGGTGTGCGCTTTCGTGCCATCGCTGTGCGCTTCCAGGTCGCCGGCGTAGTCGATATCGCCCACCTTCCACTGGAACCCGGCCTTGCCGTCGCCTTTGTAACCCTTGCCTACGGCGAGGTTGCCCGAGAGATCGGCCTGGCCATCCGGAGCGCGCAGGGCAAGCCGGCTTACGGCGATGCCCTTGCCGGTCCACGACGCCGCGAGATCCAGTGAGTTCGATTCGAAGACCGGCTGCCCGGCTTGCGTGACCTTCACGTGCCCGACCTTCACGTTGTCGAGCACGATATCCAGCGGCGGTTCGAGCGAGAAAGGCTCGCTGGGTTCGTTCGTTTCCGGCTGGCTCGGCGGCAGCGCGACGTCAACGCCATCGACCGTCAAGGTGTAAACATGCGCCGTCTTGCCGAGCAGCGCGCTGAAGGAGAAATCCACGTGCGCTTTCGCCACGCGCACGTCGAGTCCCTTGCCATCCTTGTAGCGCACGCCCGAAAGGTCGAGCGGACCCGCGAGGCGGCCCTCGGCCTGCGTCACGCTCAGCGCGTTATCGGTGAAGCCAGCGGCCTGGCGCAGCGCGAAGCGTAGCCCGCTCGCCGTTCCCACGAGCCACCAGAGGCCCAGCGCGACGACGAGGACAAGGATGCCCAGGGCGATGCCGGCGCGGATCAACCATTTCATGCCCGCGCTCCTCACAGGTCCGGCCCGATCACGACATGCAGGTGGATGCCATGTTCGTTCTTGTCATGCACCGGCACGGCGACATCCAGGCGGATCATGCCGACCGGCGATAGCCAGCGTACGCCGAGGCCGGTGCCGACGCGCGGCCGGTAGTCGGTGCCGGTGAAGGCATTGCCCGCATCGACGAAGGCGGCCATGCCCCAGTTGCGCGTGAAGTAGTGTTCGACCTCAGTGCTGCCGACCAGCAGGCTTTCGCCGCCGATGACCCGTCCATATGCGTTGCGCGGGCCGATGCTCTCGAAGTCATAGCCGCGCACGCTACGGTCGCCACCGGCGAAGAAGCGCAGCTGCGGGGGCAGGGCGCTGAAATCGTTGGTCCAGGTCTTGCCGGCGGTGCCGCGCAGGATCAGGCGGTTGCGGCCCCAGAACGACTGGATCCACTTCGCATCGCCCATGATCGTGGAGAAGCTCGCATCGGAGAGCAGCGTGCCGACCGTGCTGCGCGCGGTAAGGGTCAGCGACCAGCCGCTGCGCACGAACGTCGGGTTATCGCCCTTCTTGCGGCTGAGCGAAATCTCCGGATAGAGCAGGGTGCTCGTGCCGTGTTCCAGGCCCAGCGCGTTGTCGCCTTCGCCACCGCGCTTGCCCACGGTGAACGTGCCGGTGAGGGCATTCATGCCGATCGTACGGGTCCAGCCGTGCCACAGCCGCGTTTCGTTGGCGACCAGTTGCAGCGTGCGCGACTTCGAGGTGACCGTGTTCGCATCGCGATAGTTTGCGCCGAAGTTGAAGCTGCGCTGGTTGGGGCCCGGCATGGGGATCTGGTACAGCGTGGAAAGCGTCTTCAGCCGCTGCGCCACGACCAGTTCGTTCTTCCACTTATGGCCGCGGTCATTGATCCAGCGTTTCTCGATGCCGCCGCGCAGGCCAGGCCCGGTGTCGGTACCGAAGAACGGGCCGCCGGTGTAGATCGTGCGCTTGGCCGGGGCCAGCTCGACGTTGACGTCGACCGTGCCGTCCTTCGCGTTATCGGTGTCGGGGATCACGTTGACCACGGCGAAATAGTCCGCGCCGTTCAGGGCCTGCTGCAGCTGGAGCATCTGGTCCTGCGAGAAATAGTCGCCGCTCTTGAACGGAAGGTAGCGGTTGAGGAAGCCATCACGGAACTGCGAGTTCTTGAAGTTCACATGGCCGTAGCGGTAGCGCTCGCCGGTCTCCCACTTCAGGTCCACCTTCGCGCTGTGCTCGGCGCGGTTCACCTCGACGCGATGCGTGACGAGCTTCGCATCAAGGAAGCCCGTGGCAGTGAGCGCGCCGCTGACCGCGTCGCGTGCCGCATCGTACTGCCCGTCGTTCATGGGCTTGTCTTTCAGGTTATCGACGCCGCGCAGGGCACGGCGGATCGCCGGGACCTTCGCTGCCGTATCGTCGATGGCGACGTTAACCGCCGTGACCTTCACTGGAGTACCGGGGACCACGTGCAGGGTGACCTGCCAGTTGTTGCCGACCTGCTTGAGATCGCCCGTGGCCGTCGCCTCGTAATAACCATACGGGCGCAACGCCGCCTGCACCTGGTCGGGCGCGTTCGCATAGAGGCGGCGGATCTGCGCATCGGTGACATCGCGCGCAGCGTACTGGCTGAGCTCGACGCCCGCGACGACGGCGTTCTTCAGGTTTTCGTCCACGCCATCCACGTTCAGGACGACGCCCGCTTGCGCGGCAGCGGGGAAGAGGAACCACGGCAGAAGCAGCAGTCCATGGCGTCTGGTTAGGCGCATGTGCGTCCTTCCGGTCGTGATCCAAGGCCATGCAGGCGGCATGGCCGCCCGGGGCGGGCGCATCCGGGCGCCCCTGAGTAAGGGTCTAACTTACAGCGCGGATGCGCCCGGGTCGATAGATACAGGAAGACAAAGCTGAATGGCGTGAAGGCCTTCGCGTAAACCCATCGCGCGCAAGCGCGCGCCCACAAGAAAAATCGGGGCGCGCCTGCTGCCTTAGCCTGCTTCATCGCCCGATTGGTGGGCGATCCACGCGCCAGCCATCGCCGATACGTACGGGATGGATTGCGCACCCAGGATGAACATCCACAGCGTGCTCTCGACGTACTGCGTGCCGTAATGCATCGCCATGCCGATGATCGCGAGAAGCAGGGCGAGTGCCATGAGGACTTCCTCACGCACCGGGCTGAATGCCGCGAAGCTGCTGCCACCCATGCGACGGCTCTTGGCCGTCACCACGAACGCGGTCTTCTCGCGGGTCAGCCCGTGCAGGATGCCGCGCGCGATGGCATGCGAAAGGCCCATGCTGGCCACCGAGGCCATGAGGGTGTCGTACCAGCTGCACGGGACGCGCGCACGGTAGAGCACCACGCCGAAGATGGCCTTGGCGAAGAAGAACCCGATGACCGGGATCATGAAGAGCTGCATGGGCAGGTTGAAGTAATCCGGCGCGGCGATCATGCCCGCGGTCCAGAACAGGCCCATCATGGTGAAGATGTAGTGCAGCGCATCGGCGAACCAGCTGAACCAGCCGGTGAGGAAGTGGAAGCGCTGGCCGGCGGACAGCGGACCCTTGCCGGTCATCCAGTGCCAGCGACCTTTCAGGATCTGCATGGCGCCGAACGCCCAGCGGTAGCGCTGGCTCTTGTAGGCCTTGAAGTCGGCAGGGGTCAGGCCCTTGCCCATGAGTTCATCGACATAGACGAGCTCATACCCCGCGTGCATCAGGCGCAGGCCGAGCTCGGCGTCCTCGCAGATCGTCCACTCGGACCAGCCGCCGGTGCCTTCCAGCGCCGAGCGGCGCACCATGGTCATGGTGCCGTGCTGGATGATCGCGTTGCGCTCGTTGCGATGGTGCATGCCGATGCGGAAGAAGCCGTCGTACTCCCAGGCCGTCATGCGGCGGAAGCGGTTCTTCTCGAAATCGCGATGCGCCTGCGGGCACTGCACCACGGCCACCTTCGGGTCGTGGAAATAGCCGGTCAGCGTGGCGAGCCAGTCCTCGCGCACCACGTAGTCGGCATCGATCACCGCGACCACGTCGGCGCGCTCGTCGGTGGCGGTCAGGCCGAAATTCAGCGCGCCCGCCTTATAGCCCGGCCACGGCTCGAGATGGAAGAAGCGGAACTTCGGGCCGAGCTGCTGGCAGTACTCCTCGACCGGCTTCCATACCGCTGGGTCCTTGGTGTTGTTGTCCAGCACCAGGACTTCGAAGTTCTCGTAGTCGAGCGCCGCCAGCGAATCCAGCGTGATCTGCACCATCTCCGGCGGCTCGTTGTGGCAGGCCAGGTGGATGGAGACGAACGGCTGCCGTTCGACCGGATCGGGCGGCAGCATGCCGGCGTGGCGGATCCACTTCCGCCGCCACAGCACTTCGGTGAATTCGAAGCCGTTGATCAGCAGGATGCCGAGGATCGCGACCTGCGCCGGGAACAGCAGGATGAGCATGGCCCAGTCGAACGGGCCAAGGTAGAAATTGAACGGCAGGGTGGCCGACCACACGATCAGGCCGCAGGCCAGCTGGATCAGGCCCATCATGAACAGCAGGCCGGCGAGCTTGAAGCGGCGGAACGCGATGCCGAACCACAGCATCGGGATGAAGGCGAGTGCGGAAGCCGCGATCGCCTTCCAGGGCCACTTCACGTCCTCGGTGACCGGGCCCGTGAACGGGAACTTGAGCTGGCGGTCGGCGTTGAACATGCCCCAGTACGCGCCGGTGCGGCCTTCGCCCAGGTTTTCCTTCCACGGCTGGTCGATCGCTTCCAGCACGTAGTAGTCATCGATCTTGTTGGCCCTGGCCATGTTGAAGAACGAGCGCAGGAAGATCGCTTCGTTCGACACGCTGGGATAGGCGCGCTTGAAGCGGTCGCCGTTGGACGGCCAGCCGATCTCGCCGATGACGACGTGCTTGCCGGGGAACCGCTGCACCAGGGCCTTGTAGCTCTCGATCGCGTCGACGACGCCATCGCGGGCGGCGATACCGTTCCAGTAGGGGAACAGGTGGACGGTGATGAAATCGACGTGGTTGGCGAGCTCGGGGTTCTGCAGCCAGATATGGAACGGCTCAGCGACCGACACCGGCTGCTTCACCGCCGCACGGACGCGGTCGAGGTAGCCCATGACTTGCTCGGGCTTCAGGTCGCCGCGGAACAGGACCTCGTTGCCGACGATGACCCGGGTGATCGTCTTCGGATAACGACGGGCCTGGGCGACCAGCGCATCGATCTCGCGCTCGTTGTTTTCCAGCCGGGTATCGATCAGGGCGCCAGCCATCAGGTCCAGGCCTTCCTTGTCGGCAAGGCGGGCGACCTGCGGGTTCTCGAGCATCGAGTAGGTGCGAATGCGCGGCGAGTAGCGCTTGATCAGCCGCAGGTCACTGTCGATCTCGGGATCGGTCGACGCGTCGCCCTTCATCGGGTTCTGGTAACGCTGGTACGCGGTGAACGCGAAACCGGGCACCGGCGCGTTCCAGTCGGACGGGCCATTGGGGAGGTTGGCCACGAGCCACAGGCCATAATTCAGGCCGGCAACGACGATCGCGAGGATCACCGCGACGAGGATGGGGTGGCTTCGGTCGGTCGTGGTGGCAGCGCTCAAAACATTCCCCGGACCGATCGGCCCCCGAGTGGCTTCAATGAGGTAACCGGGGGAGCTTAACGAACGGTGGGGAATGGCTCAACGCCGGGCTGAATGGCCGGTCAGGGTTGCCTCAGTGAAAATGGGGTTAAGCGATAAAAAAGCCCGGCTTTCGGGCCGGGCCTTTATCGCGCGCAAGCGCGCCCCCACAAGGGGTGGATAAGGCTTATTTGAGGAGGCTACGGAGCATCCAGGCGGTCTTCTCGTGTTCCTTCAGGCGGCCGGTGACCATGTCGGCGCTGCCCTCGTCGCCGGCCTCGTCGGCCGCCTTGATCACCTCACGGGAGGTCGCCGCGGCGATTTCGTGGCCTTCGACCAGCTGGGCCACCATGTCCTTCCACTCGGGCACGCCCGACTCTTCCTTGATCGAGGTCAGCTTGCCGAACTGGCTATAGGAGCCGGGGGCGAACACGTCGAGGATGCGGATGCGCTCGGCGATTTCATCGGCCGCCGTCCACAGCTCGTTGTACTGGACCTCGAACATGTTGTGCAGGCTGTTGAACTGGGGACCGGTGATATTCCAATGGAAACTGTGGGTCTTCAGGTAAAGCGAATACGTGTCGGCCAGTAGCTTGGAAAGGTGCTTGGCGACCGCTTCGCGGTCCTTCTTGGCAATGCCGATATCAATGGCCATCTCTCGACTCTCCTTGGTTTAGCAGTGGAATGGGACCATGGTACCGGCCACCCCCGTGGCCGTGAAATGAAAGGTTCTGATCCTATTGATAGGCACACGCTATCATTAGCGTCCCCATGAGTACCCCGCAGACCCCTACCCGACACCCGCCCACCGACCCGCGCATGAAAGAGCTGCGCGATGCGCTACCGCGCGTGGCCAGCCGCGACTACGGGCGCCTGCTCGGGCGCTGGCGGGGCCTGCAGCGCAAGCCGGAGGCCGGCCGCATCGAGCAGCTCGGCCAGGAGATCGCCGCGTCGATGGCCCGCCGTGCGGCCCGGGCCGCCAGCAAACCCGTCATCGCGGTCGATGAATCACTGCCGATCGCCGCGCGCGCCGACGACATCATCAAGCTCATCCGCGAGAACCAGGTCGTGGTCATCGCCGGCGAGACCGGCTCCGGCAAGACCACCCAGCTGCCGAAGCTGTGCCTGGCCGCCGGGCGTGGCGAGGCCGGCCTGATCGGCTGCACCCAGCCACGCCGGCTGGCCGCGCGCTCGGTGGCCGCCCGCGTGGCCGAGGAGCTCTCGACCCCGCTGGGCGACAAGGTCGGTTTCCAGGTCCGCTTTACGGAAAAGGTCTCCGACCAGGCCCTGGTCAAGTTCATGACCGATGGCATCCTCCTGGCCGAAACGCAGGGTGATCCATGGTTGTCCGCCTACGACACGATCATCATCGACGAGGCCCACGAGCGCAGCCTCAACATCGATTTCCTGCTCGGCTACCTGAAGCGGCTGTGCCAGCGCCGGCCTGACCTGAAGGTCATCGTCACTTCGGCCACGATCGATACCGCGCGTTTCGCGGAGCATTTCGGCAATGCGCCCGTCATCGCCGTGGAAGGCCGCACCTTCCCGGTGGAGGTGCGCTACCGCCCGCCCGGCGAGAAGGGCGAGGGCAATCTTTCCCAGCAGATCGCCGATGTCATGGACGAGATCACCCGCGAGGACCCGCGCGGCGACGTGCTGGTGTTCCTGCCGGGCGAGCGTGAGATCCGCGACGCACACCTGTTGCTGTCGCGCCGCCAGTATCGCGAGACCGAGGTGCTGGCGCTGTATGCGCGCCTCTCGGCCAATGAGCAGGATCGCGTGTTCCGGCCCGGGCCGAAGCGCCGCATCGTGCTGGCCACCAACGTCGCCGAAACCTCGCTCACCGTACCGCGCATCCGTTACGTGGTGGATCCCGGCACGGCGCGCGTAAAGCGCTACAGCCAGCGCGGCCAGCTGGAGCGGCTGCACATCGAACCGATCTCGCAGGCCGCCGCCAACCAGCGCAAGGGCCGTTGCGGCCGCGTAGGTCCCGGCATCTGCTATCGCCTGTATGAAGAGCAGGATTTCATCCTGCGCCCGGAATTCACCGACCCCGAGCTGCTCCGTTCGTCGCTCGCCAACGTCATCCTGCGCATGCTGGCGCTGGACCTGGGCGAGGTCGAGGACTTCCCGTTCCTGGAAGCACCGGACCCGCGCGTCGTCGCCGACGGTTACCGTCGCCTCGCGGAGATCGATGCGATCGACGATGCCCGCAAGCTCACGGCCATCGGCCGGACCGTCGCGCGCCTGCCGATCGACGTGCAGCTGGCGCGCATGCTGGTCGAGGCACGCCGCCTCGGCAGCCTGGCCGACCTGATGACCATCGTCGCGTTCCTTTCCATCCAGGACCCGCGGGAACGGCCACCCGAGGCGCGCGGCCAGGCGGATGCCGCGCACGCCCAGTTCGCCGATCCGAAATCCGACTTCGTCGGCGTCCTCAACCTGTGGAAGGCGTACCTCACCGCCGCGGAGGAGCTCACCTCCTCGAAGCTCCGTGACTGGTGCTCAAGGCACTTCCTGTCATTCATGCGCATGCGCGAGTGGCGCGAGCTGCACCGCCAGCTCGCGCTGGTGACGCGGGAGATGAGCTGGGATTCGGCCGTCGCCGAGTCCGCGCCTGTGGGAGCACGCTCGCGCGCGCTCGCGCGCAAGCGCGCTCCCACGGAAGAGCAACCGGAGACGGCTGCGCCACCGACTGGCGATGCATTGTTCGAATCGATCCACCGCAGCCTGCTCGCCGGCCTGCCCACGCAGGTGGGCCACAAGGATGAGAAGGGCGTGTTCCGCGGCACCCGTGAGCGCCGCTTCCAGGTGTTCCCGGGCTCGGCGCTCGCCAAGGCGCCGCCGGCGTGGATCTTCGCCGCGCAGATCATCGATATCGGCGGCCGCGTATGGGCCATGATGAATGCGCGTATCGACCCGGCATGGGTCGAGCAGCAGGCCAGCCACCTGGTGCGCGCCACCGCGCGCGATGCGCACTGGTCGCGCAAGCGGGGCACCGTGGTCGCCTACGAACAGGTGACGCTGTTCGGGCTGGTGCTCGTCGAGCGCCGCCCCGTGACGTTCCAGAAGCAGGATCCGCGCCTCGCCCACGAGATCTTCGTGCGCGAGGCACTGGTCCGTGCCGACCTCGACAGCCGCGCGGACTTCGTCCGTGCGAACCAGCGCGTGCTCGAGCAGGCCCACGATATCGAGGCGAAGCAGCGCCGAGCCGGCCTGCTGCGTTCCGATGAAGACCTCGCCGCGTTCTTCGACGGCAAGTTGCCCGAATCGATCGCCGACACGCGCGCGCTGGATGCCTGGTTCCGCAAGGCATCGCCGGGCGAGCAGGCAGCCCTGCGCTGGACACTGGCCGACGTGATGGATGCGGGGGCCGGGCTCGATCCCAAGGCGTTCCCCGCTTCCATGGACATCGGCCAGCACCGTTACCGGCTCGAGTACCGCTTCGTGCCGGGCGATCCGGCGGATGGTGTCACCATCAACGTTCCGCTCGCCTTCCTCAACGCCGTGCCTGCGGCGCGGGGCGAATGGCTGGTGGGTGGCCTGCTGGCCGACAAGGTCGCCGAACTGATCCGCGGCTTGCCGAAGGCGCTACGCCGGAATTTCGTTCCGGCTCCCGACTTCGCACGTGCGTTCACGGAAGCAGAGGCGCCACGCGATGAGCCACTCGCGAAGGCGCTCGCCGCGTTCCTCAAGCGCACCACGGGCGTCGACGTGGATGCGGCCGCGTTCGCCGAGGCCGAGGTGCCGGCGCACCTGCTCATGCGTTACCGCGTGCATGACGAGAACGGCCGCACGGTGGCCGAAGGCCGCGACCTGGCCGCCATCCGCGCGCAATGGGAAGGCAAGGCGCGGGAAGCGTTCTCGCGCAAGACCGACATCGAACTCACCCGCGAGGACATCCTCACCTGGGATTTCGATGCGATCCCCACGGAGGTGCGCTCCGAAGCGGGGCTCAAGGCCTATCCCGCGCTCGTGGACCTGGGCGAGGCGGTCGCGCTGCGCGTCTTCGAGCGTGCCGACGAGGCTGCCGAGGCGCACGTGGCAGGCGTCGAGCGCCTGTTACGCGGTGCGCTGGCGCCTGAGTTCAAGCGCGCCCGCCGGCAGCTGCCGATCAGTAACCCGCTTTCGCTGAAGTACGCGCCACTGGGCAGCGTGGACGCGCTTCGCGATGACCTGGTCGAGGGCGGTTTCGCCGACATGCTGGCCGATGCGAAGCTCAACGTACGCACGCTCGCCGATTTCGAGCACCTCAAGGGGGAGTTTGCGCGCGGCCTGTTCGGCGCGGCGATGGCCCGGCAGAAGCTTGCCGAACCGATCATCGAGGCGCAGGCCGAACTCAAGCCGTGGATGGAGCCGCCGCTGATGGGCTTTGCCAAGGCGAGCTACGACGACCTGCGCGAGCAGCTGGCGGCGCTGCTCCTGCCGGGCTTCCTGCGTGAACTGCCGGTCGGACGCCTGGCCCATATTCCGCGCTACCTGAAGGCGATGCGCCTGCGTGGCGAGCGCCTGCGCCAGGATCCACAGCGCGACCAGGCGCGTATGCTGCAGGTGCTGCCGTACTGGCGGGCGCTGTTGAACGCCAACGGTACCGCGCTGGATGCGGTGGACTGGGCCGAGCTGCGCTGGCTGGTCGAGGAGTGGCGCGTGTCCCTTTTCGCGCAGGAACTGAAAACGGCCGAGCCTGTCTCGGCCAAGCGCCTCGCCCGGGCCCTGGAAGCCGCACAGGCACATACCGCATGAAGAGTTCGCAGGCCAACCCGGGTAGGGAAAACGCGACCGATGCGGCCGTGCGTTCGCCGCTGACCGACCAGGCACGCGAGGCATGCGTAGTGCTGCCGGCGGCCGCGCGTGCCGAAGCGGATACGATCATCGAGCTGCTGCGCCAACTGGGGTGCGACGACGAAACCTGCGCCTCGGCGATGTGGTTCTCGCTGATGCGCGGGTTGCCCGGCGCCGCGGACGCCGCCGCGGCGTCATGGCCGGCGTCGCTCAGGCGCCTCGTGGATGGACAGGGCGAAGCGGAGAAGGTCTGGACGCTGCACGCGGAACGCGGCCCCGCCACCGGCTCGGAGGGCCTCCGCCGCCTGCTGCTGGCGATCATCCGCGACCTGCGCGTCGTGTTCGTCCTGCTCGCGCGGCAGCTCGCCGCCATGCGCACCGCGATGTCGCTGCCGGATGCGGAGCGCCGCGAACTGGCCCAGCTCACCTCGGATATCCATGCGCCGCTAGCGAACCGGCTCGGTATCTGGCAGCTGAAGTGGGAGCTCGAGGACCTGGCGTTCCGCTACCTCGAACCGGAAACCTACCGTCGCATCGCGCGCCTGCTCGACGAGCGCCGTGCGGACCGCGAGAGCTTCATCGCGGAAAGCCTCGCACAGCTGCGTGAGGTGCTTGGCCATGCGGGCATCCGCGCGGACCTGGCTGGGCGGCCGAAGCACATCTTCTCCATCTGGAAAAAGATGAAGAAGAAAGGCCTCGAGTTCTCCGACCTGTACGACATCCGCGCGGTGCGGATCCTGGTGAATTCGGTGGCCGACTGCTATGCGGCGCTGGGCCTGGTGCACAGCCTGTGGCCGCACCTTCCCGGTGAATTCGACGATTACGTGGCCCGGCCCAAGGGCAATGGCTACCGTTCCTTGCATACCGCGGTGATCGGACCCGAAGGCAAGACGCTCGAGGTGCAGATCCGGACGCATGAAATGCACCGCGCCAACGAACTGGGCGTGGCCGCGCACTGGCGCTACAAGGAAGGTGGCGGGGCGGATGCCGAGTTCGAGGCCAAGATCGCGTGGATGCGCAAGCTGCTCGAACCGCGTGGCGAAGACGATGCCGAACTGGCCGCCGGGTTCGAAACCGAACTGATGGAAGACCGCGTGTACGTGCTTTCGCCCAAGGGCGAAGTGATCGACATGCCACGCGGCGCCACGGTGCTCGATTTCGCGTACCACATCCACACCGAGGTGGGGCACCGCTGCCGGGGCGCCAAGCTCAACGGCCGCATCGTCCCGCTGACGACGCAGCCGCGTAGCGGCGACCGTGTCGAGATCCTCACGACCAAGATTTCCGAACCCAGCCGTGACTGGCTCTCGGTGCACCACGGCTACCTGGCGACATCGCGTGCCAGGGAGAAGGTGCGCGCGTGGTTCCGGCGCGAGGCGCACGAAGCCAACATCATCGCCGGCAAGGCCACGCTCGAAAAAGAACTACGGCGGCTTGCCGTGGACGATGTGGATCTTGCTGCGCTGGCGGCGCATTTCCGCCTGAAGGGCGTCGAGGACCTGTTCGTGACCGTGGCGCTGGGCGAGGTATCCCTCGGCCAGATCGCGCGGCACCTGCAGGAACCGGCCGAGGTGGATTTCACCCAGTCGTCGGCACCGGTGGCCGCGCGTGGTGCCCAGCACGACCGCGGCGCCCTCTCGATCGAGGGCATTGGCAACCTGCTGACGACGCTCGCCCGCTGCTGCCAGCCGCTGCCGGGCGATCCCGTGCGCGGCTTCATCACCCGGGGACGCGGGGTGTCGGTGCACCGCACCGATTGCGCGTCGCTGGCCCGGCTCGCCCGCAAGGATCCCGATCGCGTGATCGAGGTGAGCTGGGGCAGGGTGGAGGTGCAGAACTACGAGGTCGACATCGAACTGCGCGGGTACGACCGCAAGGGCCTGCAGAAGGATGTCGCCACGACCATCAACAACATCGGCCCGCACATCGTGGCCTCGTCGAGCCGGGTGAACACGCGGACCAGCGAGGTCGATATGCGCTTCACCCTGCGCGTGCGCGACTACGAGCAGTTGTCCTTGCTGCTGGGCAGGCTCTCGGCGCTGCCCAACGTCACGGATGCCCGGCGAGTGGGCGGGCGGTAGGGGTTTCGCGTCACCGCTTCGTTGGCTTATCGCGCGCAAGCGCGCTCCCACAAGCCTCTGTGGGAGCGCGCTTGCGCGCGATGCTTACATCCCGCCCAGCAGGCTGGCGCCGGCATTCTGCAGCGGCGCCACGATCAGCATGCGGGCCAGGAACAGGCCGATCAGCACCACCGTCGGCGAGAAATCCAGCCCGCCGATCGTCATGCGGCCGCGCAGGGGGCGCACCAGCGGCTCGGCCAGCGCGGTGACGAAGCGTGCGACGGGGTGGTAGCGATCGGTCGAGAGCATGCTCATCAACGACCACACGAAGACCACCACGATCCAGGTCAGCAGGAAGAAGTCGAGCAGGTCCGCGATGCTGAGTACCAGCAGGCCCAGCGGCGCGGGCATCACACCCGCGAGCAGCAGGTGCAGCAGCCACTTCAGGCATTCCAGCAGCAGGGCCACGACCAGCGCAGCAAGGCTGATCCGGCGGACGCTGGGGAGTGCCTTGCGCAGCGGGCGCAGCACCGGGTTGGTGAAGCGGTAGAGGAACTGGCAGATCGGGTTGTTGAAGTCGGCACGATTGGCTTCGGCCAGCAGGCGAAGCACGAAGAGCGCGACAAGGGCCCCGAAGAGCGTATTGAGCAGGAAGTCCCCTGCGTTTGCCAGGTAGTTCACGAGTTCGATTCCATCTGTTCGGAGAGCTCCACGCCACGGCGGCGGGCGGCATCGACCGCGCGCGCCACGATGGCGGGGAAGTGGTCGGCCTGGAAACTTTCCAGGGCGGCCTGGGTGGTGCCGTTGGGCGAAGTTACCTTCTGGCGGAGGGTGGCGGCGGTGTCGCTCCCTTCCACCAGCATGCGGCCCGCGCCGAGCACGGTGTGCGCAGCCAGGGCTCGCGCGGTCTCCCGGGACAAGCCCTGCGAGAACGCCGCGTTTTCCAGTGCCTCGGCCATGAGGAACAGGTAGGCCGGGCCGGAGCCGGAGAGCGCCGTGACGATGTCGAGCTGGTCTTCCTCCGGCACCCAGACGGTCAGGCCGGCGGCATCCAGCACGTGCTGGGCCTCGGCACGCTGCGGGGCGCTGACCCGCGCGTTGGCGTAGAGGCCGGTCGCGCCGGCGCCAAACATGGCCGGCGTATTCGGCATGCAACGCACGACGGGCAGGGCGGCGTCCAGCCAGCGCTCGATCTGGGCGATGCGGATACCCGCGGCGATCGAGACGACCATGGGGCGGTGCTGTTGCACCACCGCGCGCAGCCCGCGGCAGACCTCGGCCATCATCTGCGGCTTCACCGCCAGGACGAGCAGGCCAGCCCCCTCGGCCGCCGCGGCGTTATCGGTATATGTCGCCACGCCGTACTGGCGTGACAGTTCCTGCAGGGCCTCGGCGCGCGGCTCCGCCACGGCAATGCCGCCGGGCTGGGCGCCGTGGCGGACAAGGCCGGCGACCAGGGCCGTGGCCATATTGCCGCCACCGATGAAGGCGATCCGGTTCATGGGGTGTGTTCGCTCCATTCGCGACGTCTTTCACATACCTACGAAGCATATATGCTGCGCCGCCTTGCGCCGACCCCCGGGGGTGGTTACCTTTGGCCCACAAAGAAAGGGGACCCCAATGGATATCGCCGAACTCCTTGCCTTCTCCGTGAAGAACAAGGCCTCCGACCTGCACCTTTCCGCAGGCCTGCCGCCCATGATCCGCGTGGACGGCGACGTTCGACGGATCAATATCCCGCCCCTCGAGCACAAGCAGGTCCACTCGCTGATCTACGACATCATGTCGGACAAGCAGCGCCGCGATTACGAGGAATTCCTCGAGGTCGACTTCTCCTTCGAGATCCCGGGCCTGGCCCGCTTCCGCGTCAATGCGTTCAACCATAACCGCGGCGCGGGTGGCGTCTTCCGTACCATTCCGTCGGAAGTGCTCACCCTGGAAGACCTGGGTGCCCCCCGGATCTTCCGCGAACTGATCGAGCAGCCGCAGGGCCTGGTCCTGGTTACCGGCCCGACCGGTTCCGGCAAGTCGACGACGCTGGCGGCGATGGTCGACCACATCAACAAGAACGAATACGGCCACATCCTCACCGTCGAGGATCCCATCGAATTCGTGCACACCTCGCAGAAGTGCCTGGTCAACCAGCGCGAAGTCCACCGCGATACCCACGGGTTCAACGAGGCGCTGCGTTCCGCGCTCCGCGAAGATCCGGATTACATCCTGGTCGGCGAGCTTCGCGACCTCGAGACGATCCGCCTGGCCCTGACCGCCGCGGAAACCGGCCACCTTGTGTTCGGCACGCTGCATACGTCGTCGGCCGCCAAGACCATCGACCGTATCATCGACGTGTTCCCGGCGGGCGAGAAGCCGATGGTCCGCTCGATGCTTTCCGAATCGCTGCGCGCCGTCATCTCGCAGTCGCTGCTGAAGAAGGTAGGCGGTGGCCGGCTGGCCGCGCACGAGATCATGGTCGGCATCCCGGCCATCCGTAACCTGATCCGCGAGGACAAGGTGGCCCAGATGTACTCGGCCATCCAGACCGGCCAGCAGTACGGCATGCAGACCCTGGACCAGAACCTGCTCGACCTGGTCAAGCGCGGCCTCATCACCCGCCAGGAAGGCGCCATGTACGCCAAGAACAAGGAAGGCTTCCGCTAAGCCAGAGGCGAACCACCGGCGGCACGCTCCCCCTGTGGGAGCGCGCTTGCGCGCGATGCCCCCAGGGTGCCGCGCCGCGCCCGCCCGTGTGATAACCGTCGCTGCAGCCACCACCGGGCAGGTATATGATCCGCCCAAGGGTGCCGGCCCATCCCGGCAACGGGGATCCAGGCCATGAGCGAGTTCGATTTCACCTCCTTTCTGAAGCTGATGGTGCACAAGCAGGCATCCGACCTGTTCATCACCGCCGGCGTCGCGCCCTCCATGAAGGTGCAGGGCCGTATCGTGCCCATCACGCAAAGCCCGCTGTCCGCGCAACAGTCGCGCGATATGGTGCTGAACGTGATGACCCCGGCCCAGCGCGAAGAATTCGAAAAGACCCACGAGTGCCAGTTCGCGATCAGCGCGTCGGGCGTGGGCCGCTTCCGCGTGTCGTGCTTCTACCAGCGCAACTGCGTGGGCATGGTCCTGCGCCGCATCGAGTCGAAGATCCCGACGCCGGAAGAGCTGAACCTGCCGCCGATCATCAAGCAGCTGGCGATGACCAAGCGCGGCATCATCATCTTCGTGGGTGGTACCGGTACCGGTAAGTCCACGTCGCTCGCCTCGATGATCGGTTACCGCAACCAGAATTCCACGGGCCACATCATCACGATCGAGGACCCGATCGAATACGTGCACCGCCATGAAGGCTGCATCATCACCCAGCGCGAACTCGGCATCGATACCGATAACTGGGAAAACGCACTGAAGAACACGCTGCGCCAGGCGCCCGACGTGATCATGATCGGCGAAGTGCGTACGCGCGAGACGATGGAGCACGCGATCAACTTCTCGGAAACGGGCCACCTGTGCCTGTGCACGCTGCACGCGAACAACGCCAACCAGGCGCTGGACCGCATCCTGCACTTCTTCCCGGAAGACCGCCGCAGCGCGCTGTTCATGGACCTTTCGCTGAACCTGAAGGGCATCGTGGCCCAGCAGCTCATCCCCACGCCCGACGGCAAGGCACGCCGCGTCGCCGTGGAGGTGCTGCTCGGCACGCCGCTCGCGCAGGATTACATCCGCCAGGGTGAGATCCACAAGCTCAAGGAGCTGATGCGCGACTCGAACCAGCTGGGCATGCGCACCTTCGACCAGAGCCTGGTCGAGCTGTACCACGCTGGCGAGATCTCGTACGAAGATGCCCTGCGCCACGCCGACAGCTCGAACGAAGTGCGCCTGCGCATCAAGCTCGCCCAGGGCGGCGATGCGCACACGCTCTCGCAGGGCCTGGAAGGCGTCGAGATCGACAAGGCCAACGACAAGAGCACGTTCGGCGGCATGCTGCACCGCTAAAAAAGAAACTGTGCAAAAAAAGGGAGCCCGTGGGCTCCCTTTTTCATTCACACGTCTGCTCGACTTACTTGTCGGCAGCAGCCGCCGAGACGGTCAGGCCGCTCGCATCCACGCTCTTCACGCCCTTGATCTTCTTGGCGATCATTTCAGCGTGGCTCTTTTCCTTCGCCGTGGCGACGGTGCCCGTCAGGGTCACGACGCCTTCGGTCGTGCTCACCGAGATATCGGTGGCCTTGACGCTCTTGTTGGCGGCGAATTCGCTCTTCACCTTGGTGGTGATCCACGTATCGTCGGCCTTGCCGGCGACCGTCTGGTTATCGCCCTTCGAAGCGGCGGCCGCGGAGTCCTGGGCATACGCCGAGGCAAACGGGACCGTGCCGAGACCGGCAACGAGAGCGGCAGCGAACAGGGCCTTGCGAATGTTGGCGTTCATCATGGGGAACTCCTTTCTACGGATCTGTGAGGGTTCGGCGACCGGCGCCACGCACTGTGGGCTGCCTTCGTCGCGGAGCCATATCACCAGCGCATCCGTGAACGATTCGTGCCGGAAGAATCACTTGATTCAGCTTTGCCGAATACGTCTTCACATGCCTTTCGTCGCCGTTAAGCACAAAAAAAAGCCCGGCGCTAAGGCCGGGCTTTTTAGAGCGTTGTGAAGCGCGAGTGGCTTACTTGTATTCCACGGCGCCCGAGATCACGAGGCCCTTCTCATCCATGTGCGCCTCGCCGCTCACCTGCACGACGCGCGCGGCCTGGGCCTTCATCGCATCGAACTGCGCCTTCGAACGCTGCGCCGTCGCGGTATCCGCCGCCTGGTCCGCCGGGGCGCCATCCGCCGTCGCGGCTTCGGCCATGGCCGACGCATAGGCCTGGGCCTTGTCCGACATCACATCGACCCACGTGCGGTACATATCACCGTTCAGATGCAGGCGGCCGAGGCGGCCCGCATCGCCGGTGCTGCCCATCAGCACGTCGTCGAGCTTGTTGTCCTCGCCGTCGCCCAGGCCGATCGCGATCGCCTGGCCGTTCATCGCGGCCCAACCCGGCATGCCGAGCGACTGCGTCAGGTTCGCCGGCAGCGGTGCCGGCTTGCCGTCGGCGGCCAGCTTGAACTCGCCGCCCAGCACCGCCTGGCTCATCGCCAGCAGGCCGGCCGGGTTACGCGTGGCGAGCACCACGCGGCCGGTGATCTGCGGGATCGCCGCGCCCGGCGCACCCGGCTTGTACGAGTCGATGACCAGGCGCACGCCACGGATGTCGCCGAACGGCGGGATCGCCGCCTGCTGCATCGTCGAACCCATCTTCGCGAAGCTGTCGTTGAGGTTCGCGAACGCCGGGCAAGCGAACGGCTTGGCGGCGACGGCCTCGGACTGCGTGGTGAAGAAGGTGCGCAGCTGCTCCACGGGCAGGGCGATGCTGGCATCGAACGGGCCGGTCCCGGTGCTGCCGAGGCCCGGCAGTTCCACCTTCAGGCCCGAGAACGCGCTGGTGATATCGCTGGCCATGGCCACGTCCACGCGCTGTTCGACGTGGTGCAGGTCGAGCTTGGTGTAGCCGAAGCTGAAGGACGGCACGCGCGCGGCGACGCGGGTGGCTTCTTCCTGGCAGCTGGCCGGGATCTGCGGCACCGGCTCGCCGGTCTTCTGCGACTGGTGCTTCAGGAACGTCGAGAACAGCGGGTCCTTGCCGGTCGCGACCAGCGGGAGCAGGCGGGTGAGATCCACCTGGCCGACGACGTAATCCTTGTAACCCTTGTCCTTGGCAAGGTCGGCGAGGCGGCCGTCATCCTGCAGGTTCTTTTCCGGGCGGTCAGCGCCCAGGGCCTGGCGGATCAGCGGCTGGCCGGCGTCGGCCGGGAGCAGGGCCGCCACGGCGTTCTTGCCGACGGTGGCGATGATGAGCTGCGTGCCGGAATCGCCCAGGGCGACGTGGCGGTAGGCCTGGCCACCGGCGTCCGCGGTGTCCAGCTTCTTGCCGTAAGCGGTCTCCAGGCGGCCCACGAAGGCCTCCCAGGCAGCCGGATCGGCCAGGGCGGCGCGGGCGACCGGGCTGAGGCCCACGCCATACACCGCCGAGCCGGTCTTCAGGTCGATGCCGAGGTTCTTCAGCACGGTTTCGGCATTCTTTCCGTCCAGCTCGGCCACCAGGGCGCGCAGCAGGCGCGCCGCATCGGCATTGCCCTTGGCATCGAATTCCTGGGCGTACGACTTCAGCTGGGCTACCTGGCCCGGGGCCTCGTTGTTGAGCTGGGCCAGCACCGCCTCGTAGGTATCGTCGTCCAGCTTGTCGAGGCTGGCCACCACGTACGGTGTATCGGCCGGCACGAAGGCCAGCGGGGCATCCTTGTCCTTGTGGCCGCAGGCCGCCAGCAGCACGCTGGCGACGCCGAGCGCGAGAAGTCGCTTCGTCGGTCGCATTCTGTATCCCGTTGATTGATCCCTTGGAACCGCCATTATGCCGGAAGCCGCGCCGTAGCGCGGCCCGGCATGGGTCTTACCGGCCCATCACTTCGCAAAGCACGGCCATGCGCACGAAGACGCCGTTGCCGACCTGCTCGAGGATCCGCGACTGGGCGCCGTCGGCGACCTCGGGAGCGATCTCGATGCCGCGGTTGATCGGGCCGGGGTGCATCACGAGGGCGCCCTTGGCGGCGCGGGCCAGGCGCTTGCTGTCGAGGCCGTAGCGCTCGAAATATGCGGCCTCGTCCGGCAGGTCCGTGGAGGCCATGCGCTCCTTCTGAAGGCGCAGCATGATCACGGCGTCGACCCCTTCGATCGCCTGGTCGAAGTCTTCGTGGAGCGTCACGCCCTTGAATTCACCTTCCGCCGGCAGCAGGCGCGAGGGGCCGACGATGCGGATGTCCTTGGCGCCCAGTGCCGTCAGCACGTGCACGTCGGAGCGGGCGACGCGCGAGTGACGGACATCGCCGCAGATGGCGATCTTCAGCTTGCGGAAATCGGGGTGGTGGTTGCGGATGGTGAGGGCGTCGAGCAGGCCCTGCGTGGGGTGGGCGCGGTTGCCGTCGCCGGCGTTGACGATCGAGACGGCGCTCATCGCGTGCTTTACCAGTTCCTCGGGCGTGCCCGACACCTTGTGGCGCACGATGATCGCATCGAGGTGCATCGCTTCAAGCGTGTGCAGCGTATCGAACAGTTCCTCGCCCTTGCTGGTGGACGAAAGACCGATGTCGAAGTTGATCACGTCGGCGCCCATGCGACGGGCAGCGAGCTCGAACGACGTGCGTGTGCGCGTGGAGGGCTCGAAGAACAGGTTGAGCACGGTGCGGCCGGCGAGGATATCGAGCTTGCGCGTGCCGTGCGCCGACTGGTCGCGCAGGTGGATCGCCTTGTCGAGCAGGCGTTCGATGGTCTCGCGGGGCAGGTTCTCGAGGGTGGTCAGATGGCGCAGGCGGTTTGACATGACGTCCTCAAGGCTAACGGTGGAGATGGCGTGCGATTTTACGCTTGCAGCAGGTAGGACTCGAGGATGACGGCGGCAGCCTCGGCGTCGATGGACCTGGCATCCGAGCGCTTGCGGGTGCCGGCGGCGCGCCCCGCGGCGAAGCGCCGGGCAGCCTCCTGCGAACTCATGCGCTCATCGGCGAACGCGACGGCGATACCGTAGCGCTCGGTGAGCTTCTGGGCGAACCGGCGCGCGGTGCGCGTCATCGGCTGTTCCTGGCCCTCATTATCCAGCGGCAGGCCCACGACCAGCTCGGCGGGCAGCCACTCCCGGCGCAACTGGTCGAGCGCCTGCCAGTCAGGCACCCCATCGCGAACGGGCAGGGCGGCAAGCGCGCGTGCCGTGCCGGTCAGACGGTTGCCGACGGCGACGCCGACCACCTTGGTGCCGACATCGAAACCAAACAGGCAGCTCATGGATCAGGCGTGCCCCGCGTAACCGGTCAGCTGCGTCGGATCGCGCACGCCCATGGTGCGGGTGGCGGCGAACCAGCGTTCCTCGATCGGTGTATCGAACACGATGCGCTCATCGGCGCGGGTGTTTAGCCACGCGTTTTCCATGACTTCCTGCTCGAGCTGGCCCGCTTCCCAGCCGGCGTAGCCCAGCGTGACCACTGCGCGCCGCGGGCCGTCGCCGCGGGCCATGGCCACGAGGATGTCGCGCGAGGTCGTCACCGACCACTCGTCGTTGATGCGGTAGCTGGAATCCCAGTGGCCGTGCTCACGGTGCAGCACGAAGCCGCGCTCCTGCTGGACCGGGCCACCGATGAGGACGGGATAGTCAGCAATCTCGGGGTCTTCGCACGGCAGTTTCATCTGCGCGAGCACATCGCCCAGGCGGTACTCGGAGATCTGGTTGATCAGCAGGCCCACCGCGCCGTCCTCGCCGTGCTGGCAGAGGAAGGCCACGCCACGCGCGAAGGGCGGCTCCGCGATGGATGGCATCGCGATCAGGAACTGGCCGGCAAACGTGTTGGCGATACTCATGGCTTCATTGTAGCCGCAGCGAACGTTAGCCGTGCGCAAACGTTCATCCCCGCAAGCGTACCTTGTCCGCCGGTTCACATGGAGGCAACTCATGCCGAAGATGATGTTTGTTAAGGGTTTTGTATTCGCGGCGGCGGCAGGTGGCGCGCTCGCGGCGCACGCTTCGGCCCCCTCTGCCTGGAAGGACTATGACCAAAGGGTAACTCGCGCATGCGTGGCCGCCAGCGGATTGAAGGAGGCAAAGCCGGTGGGTGGCCTGATCCAGTACGACGACCGCGTGCCGGTCACCGCGCTGGTGCTGGCCGGGCGCTACCCGCAGAAGCACATGAAGAATGCGCCGGGCCGCGAGCTGTGCGTATGGGACCGCAAGGCGGAAAAGGCCTACGTGAGCGAGGCCGATCAGCTCCTGCCCAAGCCGTAAACCGAGTCCCTGTGGGAGCGGGGGGGGGGGCCCGCCCCCCCCCCCCCCCCCCCCCCCCCCCCCAACCCCCCCCCCCCCCCCCCCGACCCCCCAACCCCCCGGCAATACAAACCCCGCCGCCGACCCCCACAGCCGCGGCCGCCGCTGGGGGGTTCCCGAATCATCCCACCCCGGGGGGGGGGGGGGGGGGGCGGGGTGGGCGCCCCCCCCCCCCCCCCCCCGCCCACCCCCGCTCCCACACCCGAAGGCTCAGTAATTTCGGAGAACATTGCCCGGCAGGAACTGCCACGTCCGGGTGATGTACAGCTCGTCCACTTTCTCCTTGCTGTCCTTCGGCAGTGCGGGGAAGGGGGCCGAAAGGCGCACGATGCGCTGGGCGGCGTCATCAAGCAGCTTGTGGCCGGAGCTCTTGATCACGTCGATGCTCTTGATCGAGCCATCGCGGTTGAGGCCCACCGTGAGCACCAGCTCGCCGTAGACACCCTGGCGGCGCGACTCGTCCGGGTAATTCAGGTTGCCCACCCGCTCCACGCGGTTCACCCAGCCCTTCATGTAGGCGGCGTAGACGTATTCGCGGGTATTCGACGAGATGAACTTCTTTTTCGGGCGCTTGGCGTAGGCCTCGGATTCGTCCCGCACTTCAGCCGCCAGCTTCGCCATCTCCAGCTTGCGCTGGATCTCCTTGTCCGACGGTGGCAGCGGGCGCTCCTTCTGCTCGGTTTGCTGCTGCGTGGTATCCACGTGGAAACCGGTCTGACCCGCGGTGGTCAGCACCTGGTCCGGGGTGGCCTCGCGGGGCGAGGGCGCCTGGGCCTCCTCGACCTGGGGCGAAACGCCCTGGTTACGCGTGGGCAGCGGCCCGCTCACCGGTTCCGACGGGCGTGATGCCTTGTCACGGTCGCCGCCGCCCGAGTTGCTGGCCTGGGCAAGGAAGTCCGCCTTGTCCGGCTGCTCCTGGTTGGCGACGTCCACGAGGGTAACGTCCAGCGTCGGAACGCTGGGGGCGGGTTTTTCGGCCTGGAACGTGACGCCGAGGATGACGACACCGTGCAGCAGCAGCGAAAACAGCAGGGTCGCGCCGATCAGGTCGGCGCCGGTGGTGCGGGTCGTCATCGGGCCTCGATCGCGTCGAACATCAGCCCCGCGATATTAAGGCCGAACTGGGCATCCAGCTCGCGGATGCACGTCGGAGATGTGACGTTGATCTCGGTCAGGTAATCGCCGATCACGTCCAGGCCGACGAAGCGCAGGCCCCGGCGGACCAGTTCGGGCCCGACCTGGGCCGCGATCCAGCGGTCCCGCTCGGAAAGCGGGACGCCTACGCCGCGTCCGCCCGCCGCCAGGTTGCCGCGGAACTCGTCCCCTTGGGGGATGCGTGCCAGGGCATAGGGCACCGGCTCGCCATCGACCAGCAGGATGCGCTTGTCGCCCGAGGTGATCTCCGGGATGTACTTCTGGGCGATGGTGAAGTGGTGGCCGCCGTCGAGCAGCGTCTCCAGCATCGAGTTGAGGTTGCTGTCGCCGGCTTTCACCCGGAAGATCCCGCGCCCGCCCATGCCGTCCAGTGGCTTGAGGACCGCCTCGCCGTGCTCGGCCACGAAGGCCTTGAGCTGGTTGCGATCGCGCGAGACGAGGGTGGGGGAGATGCACTGCGGGAACTGCAGGGCGAAGAGCTTTTCGTTGCAGTCGCGCAGGCTGCGCGGGTCGTTCACGACCTTCACGCCCGCCCGCTGGGCGGCTTCGAGCACCATGGTGTCGTAGATGAACTGCTCGTCCACCGGCGGATCCTTGCGGGCCAGCACGATGTCCACCTCGGCCAGCGGGCGCCAGGCGGGGTCGCCCAGGGTGAACCAGCCCGACGGGTCGTCCTTCACGGCCAGCGGGCGCAGGCGTGCCCAGGGCTCCCCGTTACGGAGCTCCAGGTCACCTTCTTCCATGTAGAGGAGGCCGTGGCCACGGCGCTGGGCCTCCAGCAGCATCGCGAAGGTCGAATCCTTGGCGATCTTGATGGCGCGGATCGGGTCCATCAGGACGGCGACGGAAAGCGGCATGGGGAGGGGCCCTGGGCGGTCTGGAAAGGTGTCAAGTTTAGTGGAGCGGTGCCGATGATTTCACAAGGCATTGTCCCTTTAGGAACAATTCATCTTGACGGAATCCCGGCCACCCATTAAACAGCGTGGCACGGGCCGCCGAAGAGCGGTGACCGGCACCGGGGGTGCCGGGCTTTACGACCTGGCGCACGGATACCCGGCGACATTAGGGCTATCCTCCTGCCGGGACTTGCAGTTTTTTCGTGTGACGGGGGCGCAGTGAACGACAACGGACGCGGTACGGACCTGGCCGGCCTGCGGGTCATGGTCATCGATGACTCGAAAACCATCCGCCGTACGGCAGAAACCCTGTTGAAAAAAGAAGGCTGCGACGTGCTTACCGCCGTCGATGGCTTCGAGGCGCTGGCCAAGATCTCGGACCAGAAGCCCAACATCATTTTCGTCGACATCATGATGCCGCGCCTGGATGGCTACCAGACCTGTGCGCTCATCAAGAACAACGCCCAGTTCCGCGGCACGCCGGTGATCATGCTGTCCTCGAAGGATGGCCTGTTCGACAAGGCGCGCGGCCGCATCGTGGGCGCCGAACAGTACCTCACCAAGCCGTTCACCCGCGACGAGCTGCTCGGCGCGATCCATCGCTATGCGACGGCCGGCTGACCTACCCAATTCGTAAGCGTCCAGGGGGACGTGTGGCAAATATCCTCATCATTGACGACTCGCCCACCGACGTCCGCGTGTTCACCACGCTGCTCGAGAAGGCGGGTTTTTCCGTTTCCAGCGTCGATAACGCCGAGGCTGGCATCGACCGCATCCGCGCGAGCAAGCCGGACCTGGTGATCATGGACGTGATCATGCCGGGCATGAACGGCTTCCAGGCCACGCGCACGCTGAGCCGCGACCCGGCCACGGCGGACGTGCCGGTCGTGATGATCACCACCAAATCGATGGAAACCGACCGCGTGTGGGGGCTGCGCCAGGGCGCCAAGGCCTTCATCACCAAGCCGGTGAACGAGAAGGAACTGCTCTCGACCATCGACGACCTCCTGCCGAAGCAGAACTAAGAAGGGCACGCCATGAGCGAGAACGCCGCACTGACGCCCTTCGAGCTGCTCGCCCACTACGAGCGCGCGTGCCTTGCGCACTCGGCCGGTACGCCCGAACGGGTGGAGAACCTGGGCCTGTGGCGTGGCATCGGCTTCCGCGTCGGCCGCCGTGCCTTCGTGAGTGGCATCGATGAGATCAACGAACTGCTCGCCGTGCCCGCCCTCACCAACGTGCCGGGCACCCAGCCCTGGCTGATGGGCGTGGCGAACGTGCGTGGCAACCTGGTGCCGGCGATCGATCTCGGCCGGTTCCTGTTCGACGAACGTACACCGTCCTCCGAGCGCATGCGTTTGCTGCTGGTACGCCAGCACGGCGGCACCGTGGGCCTGCTGGTCGATGAAGTCTTCGGCCAGCGCACCATGGACGACGACCAGCGTGGCACCGGCGAGGACGAGCAGGACCCGCGCCTGGCGCGCTTCGTGACGGAGAACATCCAGCTCGGCGAGCAATCGTTCGGGTTGTTCAGCATGAACCGACTGGTTCGTGCGCCGGATTTCCGGCAGGCGGCGCTGTAAGGCGCCCAGTAAGGGGGACGGGACGGCCGGATGGCCCTCCCGCACAGGATAAGCGTTGCCGGGTAGCCGGCAACGCAACGGGAACGAGGGGGTGGTCCTGTTGCAGGGCCACTCGTCTGCCGGGGGCTGCCAGAAGCCTCGGTCACCAGGTTTTGTTTGGGTGAGGTGGATATGAGCACGACAACAGGGGGCGCAGGCCGTGAAGGTGGCTACACGATGGTTATCGTGTTCCTGCTGCTATCCATTGGCCTTGCATCGGTTGACTTCTGGCTGTTGAACAGCAAGAACGGCGAAGACCGCGAAGCGATCGCCTTGACCACGCAGGTGCAGGTGCTGTCGCAGCAGACCGCGAAGTACGCGCTCGAGGCCTCGGACGGCAACCGCGATTCGTTCAACGAACTCGCCGTCACGCGCAACACCATCGATTCGGCGGTGCAGCGCCTGGTGGCCGGCGACGAGAAGACCGGCATGCCGGCCTACCAGCAGCAGGCGGGCGGCACCGGCCGCGCCATCGGCGCGCTGGCCAACGCCTGGCACCAGCTCGACGCGGACATCGGCAAGATCCTCTCCAACAAGCAGCTCGTGCTTGCCTCGGGTGAGCGCGCGGACCTGTTCTCGAAGCAGATGCCGCTCCTCAACGCCCGTACGGACGAAGTGCTCAACATCGTCCAGCAGAAGAACGCCTCGGTGGAGCAGACCTTCACCATCGCGCGCTGGATGCTCATGGCTGACCGCATGATCCGCCGCGTGCAGGAGATCCTGCAGGGTGGTGATGGTGCGCAGTCGGCGGCCGATGGCCTGTCCCGCGACGCCCAGCTCTACGGCTCCGTGCTGAAGGGCCTGCTCGAAGGCAACCCGGATGGTGGCGTCCGCGCCATTTCCGACGCCAACGCGCACAAGATCCTGGCCGACATGCAGACCTCCTGGGGCGACCTGGTCGACCCGGTGAGCCAGCTGGTCACGGCTTCGCCCAACCTGCAGGACGTGAAGCGCGCCGGCAACCAGGCCTCGCTCGATTCGCAGACCGTGCTGCTGCGCGCGAACGAGTCCGCCGACCAGATCGCCAAGCTGCCGCTGACCCGCCTGTTCCCGAACGTGTGGGCCGGCTTGCTCGGCGCGATCGCCACGGTGGCCTTCGCCCTGGTCCTCGTCTTCAGCCTGGTCCGCGACCAGCGCCGCCGCCTCGAGACCACCAGCGAACTGAACCAGCGTAACCAGACCGCCATTATGCGGTTACTGGACGAGATGGGCACGCTCGCCGAAGGCGACCTGACCATCAAGGCCACGGTGACCGAGGACATCACGGGCGCCATCGCGGACGCCATGAACTCCGCCGTGGACGAGATGCGCAATCTCGTAACCACCATTAACGAGACGGCGGTGCGCGTATCGGCCGCTGCGCAGGAAACCCAGGCGACCGCCATGCACCTGGCCGACGCGGCCGAGCAGCAGGCGCAGCAGATCACCTCCGCGACCTCCGCGATCAACCAGATCGCGACCTCGATGGATACGGTGTCGAAGGATTCCGCGGAGTCGGCCGACGTGGCGCAGCGCTCGGTGCAGATCGCATCGCGCGGTGCCGAAGTGGTGCGCGAGACGATCCAGGGCATGGACTCGATCCGCGACCAGATCCAGGAAACCTCGAAGCGCATCAAGCGCCTCGGTGAGTCGTCGCAGGAAATCGGTTCGATCGTGGAACTGATCAACGACATTGCCGAGCAGACGAACATCCTCGCGTTGAACGCCGCGATCCAGGCGGCTTCGGCCGGTGAGGCGGGCCGCGGCTTCGCGGTCGTCGCGGACGAAGTGCAGCGCCTCGCGGAACGCTCCGCGAGCGCGACCAAGCGAATCGAAACCCTGGTGCAGACGATTCAGAGCGATACCAACGAAGCGGTGAGCTCCATGGAGCAGACCACGGCGGAAGTGGTGGCGGGTGCCCGCCTCGCCGAGGATGCCGGTACGGCACTGGGCGATATCGAACGCGTGTCGAACGACCTCTCGGCGCTGATTCAGAACATCTCCGCGGCAGCCCGCCAGCAGTCGGCGGCGGCAACGGATACGTCCGCAACGATGAACGTCATCCAGGAGATCACTTCGCAGACGTCGCTGGGTGCCAGCCAGACGGCCGAATCGATCGGTAACCTGGCCCAGCTCGCGAACGACCTGCGCCTGTCCGTCGCGAACTTCAAGCTGCCGGGCTAATGCAGTGAGACTTCAAGACCATACCGATTTCACCACGCTGCACTGGGTCAAGGCGGAGCTCGACGACGCCTTGTCCAAGGCACGCCAGGCGCTCGAGTCGTACGTCGAGGATTCCCGCGATACCTACGTCATGCACACCTGCGCCGCGGACCTGCACCAGGTCCACGGCACGCTGCGCATGGTCGAGCTGTATGGCGCGGCCATGGTCGTGGGCGAAATGGAGCAACTGGTCGCGGCGCTGATCAGCGACCGCGTGGCCAATCGCGATGAAGCCTATGCCGCGCTGATGCGCGGCATGATGCAGATGCCCGATTACCTCGAGCGCCTGCAGAGCGGCCACCGCGATGTGCCCATCGTGCTGCTGCCGCTGCTGAATGACCTGCGTGCCAGCCGTGGCGAACAGTCGCTGGATGAATCCGCGCTGTTCACCCCCAACCTCGATGCCCCGTTGCCGCTTGGCGCGCCGGGCGCGGCCGATCCGGCCGTGGCCGAGGCGCACCGTGGGGAACTGCCCGAACTGCGCGCGCGTTTCCAGCAGCAGCTGCTTGCCTGGTTCCGCGGGCAGGGCAACGAACGCCAGCTGCTCGGCATGCGCGCCACGCTGGATAGCATCGCCGCGCGTTGTTACACCATTGCGGGCCGCCGCCTGTGGTGGATTGCCGCGGGCGTGCTGGAAGGCCTGGAGCGTGGCGTGCTGCGCGCCCACGAAAAGGACGTGCGCCAGTTGATCGGCCGCGTCGACCGCTCGATCCGCGAACTCGTGGATGGCGGCGAAGAGGCCATGCTCACGGGCGATTCCGATGAGCTGGCCCGCAAGCTCCTCTATTACGTTGCCCAGGCCAAGGCCGGCAGCGAACGCATTGATGAACTGCGCCAGGCCTATCGCCTGGACGGCCTGCTGCCGCGCGCTGCGGAAGTGGAACATGCGCGTGGCTCCATGTCGGGCCACAACCGGGCGCTCCTCGATACGGTCTCGGCCGCGATCAAGGAAGACCTGCTGCGCGTGAAGGAATCGCTCGACCTGTTCCTGCGCCGTCCGGACGGCGACCCGGGCCAGCTGGGCCCGCAGGCCGACGTGCTCGACCGCGTGGGTGACACGCTGGGCATGCTCGCGCTTGGCGTGCCACGCCGCGTCGTGGGCGAGCAGCGCCGGATCCTGGGCGAGATCGCCAGCGGTACCCGCGCGCCGGATGAAGAATCGCTGCTGGATGTCGCTGGCGCGCTGCTTTACGTCGAAGCCTCGCTGGATGACCACATCGAGCGCCTCGGCGCCGAAGGCGAGACCCCGATCTCCGACAGCGGCCCGTCGCCGCTGCCGCGCAGCGAGGCTCGCCATATCCTCACCGCGCTGATGCGCGAGGCCACGGCGAACACGTCGAAGGTGAAGGACGCGATCGTCGCCTTCGTCGAATCGCAATGGGATCATGACCAGCTCGCCGGCACGCCGGAGCTGATGGCCGAGATCGGCGGTGCCATGCGCATGCTGGGCGCGCCGCGCCCCGGCGACCTCGCCGATGGCATCGGCCTGTTCATCCACCGCGAACTGCTCGGCGACCGCCGCGTGCCGAACGGCGCGCAGATGGATCGCCTGGCCGACGCGGTCGCTGCACTCGAGTACTACCTGGAAGCGGCGCGCGAACACCGCGGCGGCCTGGATCACATCCTCGATGTCACCCAGCAGAGCCTCTCCGAGCTCGGTTACTGGCCCGTGCCGGTCGACGAGGAAGGCGAAGCACTCGGCAGCGAAGCGCTGGACCAGATCGAGGCGGAAGCCGTCGAACACATCGCCGTACCGGCGAGCAGCGAAGACGCCGGCGAAGCGGTGTCCAGTTTCGCCGACACCTTCGACCTCGTCGACGAACCGCTCGTGGCCGCGCAAGAACCGGTCGCGCCGGTTGCCGCCGAAACCACCGCTCCCGATGAAGACTGGGTGGAGATCGAGGAAGAGATCGAACAGGAAGTGGGCGGCGCCGCCGGCGTGGCCGACTTCGCGGGCTTCCAGATCACGGTCGACGGCATCGACGACGAGATCCGCGAGATCTTCCTGGAAGAGACCCAGGAAGAGATCGACAACCTGCGCAAGGCCCTGGCGGCATGGCTGCCGGCCCCCGAGCGCGCGGATGCGTTGATCCCGATCCGCCGTTCGTTCCACACCCTGAAGGGTTCCGGCCGCCTGGTCGGTGCCCGCCTCCTGGGCGAGTTCGCCTGGAAGGTCGAGAACATGCTCAACCGCGTGCTCGATGGCTCGATCACGCCGCACGAAGGCGTGCAGGCGCTGGTCGGCCACGCGGTCGAGGCGCTGCCGCAGCTCAAGGCCGCGCTGGAAGGCGATACCCACGTCACGGCGCCGATCGCCGCGATCATGGAAACCGCCGACCGCCTCGCCATGGGCGACATGGCGTTCGTGGAAGAGGTGGCGCGCAACTCGGTGCAGAAGGTCCGCACCAAGGTGAAGCGCCGCGTCCTGCGCGACACCATCGCCGCCGTGCCGACGGCCGCTTTCGCGGGCTATGGCCACACCGCGCCGGTCGAGCCCGAGCCGGCACCGGCCGAGGAGCCGATCTACGTCGCGCCGCCGTTGCCGCCGGTCGATGCCGTGCTGCTCGATATCCTGCGCACGGAAGTGGCGCAGTACCTCAATGTGATCCGTGCCAACCTGGCGCGCGCCGGCGACGGCGAGCTGCCGGTGGACGATGGCCTGCTGCGCGCCGTGCATACACTGCATGGCGCGATCGGCATGGTCGACATCCCGGTGCTGATCCAGGTGCTGGCGCCGCTCGAAGGCCTGATCAAGCGGGTCCGCGCGAGCGGCGTGCCGCTGCGCCCGGCGGGCGTGGATGCGCTCACCGACGCCGCCGACCTGGTCGACCACGTGATGGAACTCTTCGACACCGAAGATCCGCGCGTGCCCGACGTCTCGGCGCTTGCGGCCCAGATCATCGCGCTGCGCGATGAGCAGCCGGAAGCCACGGTTGCGCACATCCTGTACGAACCCGATCCGCTTCCGCTGGACGACGAACAGCCGGCGCACCACGCGCAGGCGGTCGATGCCCCGGTCGTGGAAGAACGGGTCGCCGACGAGCCGGAAGCGGACGAATCCGTCGCCGATGAGGCCTACGTGGATGAGCCCACGGTGGCCGCGTTCGACGAACCAGAGGTGGCCACGCCGGCCGCGGAGCCGCTTTCGGCGCTGGACGAGGCCGAGCTCGATGCGTTCATCAACGAAGATGTCCGCTTCGATGCCGAGGTCCGCGAAGCCGAAGCCCACCTCGCGAGCGATGCCGCCGGCGCGGCTGCCCATGCGCACCCGGCCGACGATGTCGTGCCGGCTGAAGCGGGCAACGACACGCTCGAGGCGGAACTGGAAGCCATGCTGGCCGGTGAGCTCGCCGACCTGGATGCGGTGGTCACGCCTGCACAGGCCGATGAGCCGGTGGCGGAACCGCTCGTGGAGCCGGCGTACGCGTCGCTCGACGAAGCCGATCTGCAGGGCACGACTGACGAGCCCATCGCCGTCGATGCGGAACTTACGCCGATCGAGCTGAGCCCGATCGACCTGGGCGAAGGCGAGCACGACCTCACCGCGGAGCTGCTGGCTTCGCTCGAAGGTTTCGCCGTCGAACCGCCGCCGGTCGATGTCACGCCGGTCAACGTCACGCCGGCCGCGAACTACGACGCGAACGAAGAGGCTGCCTGGCGCGCACTCATCGGCGAAGCCGAGGCCAACGCCGAAGCCGGCACCGAAACCGAGGCCGAAGCGGCAGCTGAAGCAGACGCAGAGCCAGCCGCGGAGACCGGAGCTGATTTCACTGCCGAAACAGACCTGCCGCAGCCGATGTCCCACGACGGCGACGTGCTGCACACGGACGATGGCGTCATCGAGGACGAACCGGTAGCCGAATCGCTCGACGCCGCGACCCCGGAATCCGAAGCGACCACCGAACCGGAGTTGGAAGACACCCCGGTCACCATCGAAGACCAGTCGCACGAGCCGATCGCCGAGCCCGTGCACACGCCTGTCGAAGCCGAAGCCCCGGCCCTGGTGCCCGAGCTCTCGCCGTACGCCGACATCGACCCCGACCTGCTCGAAGTGTTCGTCGAAGAAGGCCGGGAGATCCTCGATCATGCCGATGCCTCGCTCGCCGCATGGCGTGCGGAGCCGCAGCAGGGCGAGCACGTGGCGGCGCTCCAGCGCGACCTGCACACGCTGAAGGGCAGCGCGCGCATGGCCGGGCTGGCCACCGTGGGCGATTTCGCCCATGCGATGGAAGCGCTGCTCGATGCCGTGGCCGGTGGCCAGCGCGAGAGCGATGGCCCCGCGATCGAAGCGATGGAAAGCGGCTTCGACCGCCTGCATCGCATGATCCTTGCCATCGCCAGGCACCAGCCGATCACGCTCAACGAAGCCGACATCGAGCCGTTCGCACGCCTGGCCGGCGCCCCGATCGCGCCGGATACGCTCACCGCGGAAAGCTACCGCGAGGAGCGCGAGGCCGCGGCCCAGCCGGAGGCGTGGACGCCGCCGGCCCCGCAGCCCGAGCCGATCCCGGTCCTCGACCGCGTCCTGCCCGACCTGCTTCCGGAAATGGAAGAGGAAGAGATCCAGCGCGCGTCGCAGGAACAGATCCGCGTCCGCGCGGACATGCTCGATACGCTGGTGAACCATGCGGGCGAAGTGTCGATCTACCGCTCGCGCCTGGAACAGCAGACGGCAAGCTTCCGCTCGACGCTGACCGAGCACGAGCAGACGGTCAGCCGCCTGCGCAGCCAGCTGCGCATGCTGGAAATCGAAACGGAAACGCAGATCATCGCGCGCTACCACCAGGAGCACCGCGATACCGCGGCGACGTTCGATCCGCTCGAACTCGACCGCTTCTCGCAGCTCCAGCAGTACTCGCGTGCGCTGGCCGAGTCGGTATCCGACCTTGTGTCCCTGCAGACCATGCTGGACGACCTGACCCGCCAGACCGAAACGCTGCTGTTGCAGCAGCAGAAGGTCAACGCGGAGCTCCAGGAAGGCCTCATGCAGACGCGCATGTTGCCGTTCGATGCGATGGTGCCGAACCTTCGCCGCACGCTGCGCCAGGCCGCCTCCGACGTGGGCAAGCGCGCCCAGTTGGTGGTGGAGGGTGCCAACGGCGAAATGGACCGCAACATGCTCGACCGCATCAAGGCGCCGTTCGAGCACATGCTGCGCAACGCGGTCGCCCACGGCATCGAAGCACCGCAGGCTCGCGAAGACGCAGGCAAGAACCCGGAAGGCACCGTCCGCATCCAGGTCGCGCGTGAAGCGACGGAAGTGGTCGTGCGCCTTTCCGACGACGGTGCCGGCATGGATCGCGATGCGATCCGCGAGAAGGCGATAGAGCGCGGCCTGCTGCGCCCGGATGCCCGCGTGTCCGACGACCAGATCTACCAGCTCACCCAGGTGCCGGGCTTCTCCACCGCGGAGAAGGTCACCCAGGTGGCCGGCCGTGGCGTCGGCATGGACGTGGTCGCCAACGAGATCAAGCAGCTCGGCGGCACGCTCGCGATCGAGTCGCAGCGTGGTACCGGTACGACCTTCGTGATGCGCCTGCCGTTCACCCTCGCGGTGACCCAGGCCCTGATCGTGCGTATCGGCGAAACCAACTTCGCGATCCCGATGACCTCGGTGCACGGCGTGGCCAAGGTCGAGCCGAACGAGCTCGCCCACCGCATGGCCGACAGCGATCCTCTGTTCGAGTATGCCGGCGAGGATTACGCGATCCACGACCTGCCGCAGCTGTTGGGCGTGCATGTCATCGGTTCGCCGGACGAGGGCGATATCCCGCTCCTGCTGGCCCGCTCGGGCGACCTGCGTGCCGCCATCCGCGTGGATGCCGTGCTGGGTTCGCGCGAAATCGTGGTCAAGCCGGTCGGTCCGCAGGTCAGCTCGGTGCCGGGCATCCTCGGCGCGACGATCATGGGCGACGGTTCGGTGCTCATGATTCTCGACCTCGCCCCGCTGGTGCGCCACGGCGTCGCCCGCCGCGCGTTCGAAGCCGAAGCCGCTATCCCGCAGGCCCCGCGCAAGCAGGACGAGGTGCGCGTGAAGCCGCTGGTGATGGTGGTCGACGATTCGATCACCATGCGCAAGGTGACCGGCCGCGTGCTGGAGCGCCACGAGTTCGAGGTGATGACGGCGAAGGACGGCATCGACGCACTCGAGAAGCTCAACGAGCGCGTGCCCGACCTGATGCTGCTCGATATCGAGATGCCGCGCATGGATGGCTATGAGCTCGCCACGGCCATGAAGGCCGACGAGCGCCTCGCCGGCGTGCCGATCATCATGATCACCTCGCGTACCGGCGATAAGCACCGCCAGCGTGCATTCGACATCGGCGTCGACCGTTACATTGGCAAGCCCTACCAGGAGAATGACCTGGTCGTGCAGATCAACGACGTGCTCGGAGTAACCCATGGTTGAACGCGAGCCGTCCGTCGCGCTGCTTTTCGATGACGCGGCCCTCTCGGCCCACCTGCGCGACGCCCTTGTCGCGCAGGGCGCGCGCATCGTCTACGAGTCCGACCTGAAGGCTTTCGCTCCGGCAGAACTCGTCGGCTCGTCGGCCGATGTCGTCGTGGTGGACCTGGATGACCCGAGCGACGCCGACCTCGACCGGCTCTACGAGACCGTCGAGGGCGGCCACCCACGCCTCGTCTTCAACGATGCCGACGCGAGCCGTGACCTGGAAGGGTGGGACCGTGCCCGCTGGGCACGCCACCTCGCGGCAAAGCTGGTGGGCGGCACGCCGCTCGACCCGCCGCGCCCGGGGGATGCCCGCGCCATCGAGCCGCGCGTCGCCGCCATCGCGAGCGAACCTGCACCGGCTGAAGAACTGCTCGCCGAGCCGATCACCGAGGACATGGCGATCACGGGCGTGCATGGTTATCCCGAAACGCCCATGGCGACGGCCGATACCGATCTCGTTGCCGTCGATGACACGGTGTCGCTCGACGCCGTGGCGGATATCGAAGGCGACGTCGCCAGCGAGCTGGAATTTTCCACGCCGCAGACCGACCCGCTGGAAGACGATGAGCGCCCGGGCGCCGAAGACCTCGCCGCGGAGCTGGAAGCCGCGCTGGCAGCGTCAGGCGGCGGCAACGTACAGGGCACCGACGGCATCGACGATCTGCCGTCCATGCCGCTCGAGCTGACGGATCTCGCCTCGCTGGATCTTTCCGGGTTCGAGGTCGTGGACGACGAACCCTCGGCGCCGGCCGCCGTCGAACGTGAATTCGATGCGAGCCAGTTCAGCCTCGCGCCTTCCGATGAGCTGGTCGCGGATGTGGGGCAGGGCGATATGCCCACGCTCGAGATCACCTCGCGCTCGACCGACTATGTCGCGCCGCCGGTTCCCGAATGGGACCTCGTCGATCACGACACCATCGTGCCGGAAGCGCCGCCGCGTGCGGATGCCGCCGAGTTCGGCATCGAGACGATGAGCGCGGCGGAGTACCTCGCGCAGGATGTCGTCGATGACGGCAGCGTCGCGATCGAGGCTGGCCTGAAGCTGGAACTGGTGTCGATGGAGGAGGCGATCGCGCCGAGCACCGACGGCAAGTTCAGCCACGAGATGATCCTCGAGACCAGCACGCGCGCGGTTCGCCGCGTGGTGGCCCTCGCTGGCGCAGCGGAGAGCGAAGACGCGATCCGCCTGTTCCTCGCCGCCTTGCCGGGTCGCCTCCCGGCCACGGTGCTCGTCGTGGCCCACCATGGCGGCGACACCGCGGCGTTCGCCGAACGCCTGGGGCGTGGCCGCGTCGCGGCCGATGGCGTCCCCACCGCGCATGGCGAGGTACTCGTCGTGCCGCGCGGCGCCCACGTACAGATCCGTCGCGATGGCAGCGTTACCGTGCGTGACGACGGCAGCGCGTTGAACGCGACCGGCCCGTCGATCGACGGCATCTTCAGCACGCTCGCGGGTGGCTTTGGCGCCGACGCCCTGGCCATCGTGTTCGCTGGCCGCGGCAACGATGCCGTCGCCGGTTCGCAGGCGGTGTACGACGGCGGCGGCCGCGTGTGGGTGCAGGCGGTGGCGCCCGAGGACGAATCAGGACAGATGGTCACGGGTATCCGCGAGGAGCGCGTGGCCGGCTACGCAGGCGATGTCGCCGCGCTGGCCCGTAAATTGAACGAGGAATTCCCATGAGCGAGCCGTTACCGCGCGAAATCCGCTGCGTCCTGATCCCGAGCGGCGGCGTGCGTCTCCTGCTGCCCAACGCGGCCGTGGCCGAAGTGATCACGCTGGCCGGCGTCGAAGCCGTGGCCGATGCGCCGGAGTGGCTCCAGGGCCGGATCGAATGGCGTGGCTGGCACATTCCGTTGGTCAGCTTCGACCACGTGGCGAAGCTCGCCGACGATGCGCCCCCGCAGGCCGCGCGCGTGGCCGTGCTCAAGGCGATCGGCAACCGCGCCGACATGCCGTACATCGCGGTCCTGACCCACGGCTTCCCCCGCCTGACCACGCTCAATGCGGAGCTGCTGCTGCCGACCCATGACGGCCATGACCTGCCGTTCGGCGTCCGCGCCCACGTGCTGGTCCGTGACGACACGGCGGTGATCCCCGACCTGGAAGGCATCGAGTCGACCCTGGTGGAAATGCAGGAAGCCGCCTGACCGCGTAAAAAAATGCTTGACGCGTAATTGAGAATCATTATCATCAACTCCGCACCCTCACTTGCGGAGCGTTAGCCATGTTGATGAGAAGCCTTCCCCTGAACGACGCCGCGGGCCGCGACAAGATCGTCCCGCTGCGCGCCGTCGCGACCACCACCCGTCGCATCGAAAGCAAGAACCTCCTCGACGGTTCGCGCGAGCTGGTCATCGAGCACCAGGGGGCCGAGTACCACCTCCGCCTCACGCGCAACGACAAGCTCATCCTCACCAAGTAATCCTGGTTTCATCTCCCCGACGCCAAGCCACGCGGGCCTCCCCTCGCCGCCAGCCAGGCATCTTTTCCCAGGCCGTCACCGGGAGACGCCCATGTTCGGTTGGCTCGCATCCTTTGGCGTGCAGGCGCGCGCCCGCAACGGTTCCACGACCCGCTGGCTCGCGGTGCCACCGCGCACGCTGGTGGAAGGCCTTGGCCAGCTCGGTGGCGTGCTCTACCTAGCCCCGCGGCCGACGCGCTGCCCGGCGAGTGCCGTGCCACCGGCCGGCTGTCTCGTGGAAAACGCCGAGCTCGCGCCGCTCATGGCCACGCGTTACGTCGGCCTCACCTGCGCCATCACGGCCGAAGGCCCACGCGAATGGCTCGATTGCGTAGGAGGCGAGGGCGATACGCTCGCCCGGATCTATCTCCTGCCCGATACCGATTACCTCGCCTGGGACGGGCTGTTCGCCGGCGCGACGCCGGTTGATGCGCCCGAACGCCACGCCCCCGATCGCGAATGGCTGCGCGCCTGCCAGGCACGCGTGCTGAGTTTCCAGCGTCGCCGCCTCGTCGGGTTCGACGTGCTGGGCGCGCGTGAAGTCGCCATCTCATCGCTCGGCCGCGGCGTCGCCCGCGATATCGCCGTCTCCGAATCCGTCGCCATTTCAGGCTGACCCCGCGCTTTGCCCAGTACTTCGTGGGAGCGCGCTTGCGCGCGATGGGGGCTGCCGCAAGCCTCATCGCGCGCAAGCGCGCTCCCACAGTGGTTTTAGAGTGGTTTCAGCGTGGTTCCACAGTGGCTCAACGGGCCGTACGCTGCACGCGGTCACTGTCCGGACACCTGTCCGCGGACACCGCTCCTACCCGGACGCGCGCAGGTAACTCGCTGAAATAAAGCCATTTCCCCGGTTGGCACGCGGCTTGCTGAAGACTTCATCAAGTTCTTCAGGGAAGCCCACATGATCCGAGATACCTCCGCCCAGGACCGCCTTGTCGTGGCTGGCCCGAACCGTCACCGCAAGCTGCTGATCGCCGGCGGCGCGGTGGCCGTCCTGGTGGCCATTGGCTTCGCCATCCCGAAGATCGGGACGATGTTCTCGGCCGATTCGTCCGTGAGCGCTTCGCGCCTCTCGTTCGGCACCGTGACGCGCGGTCCGTTCGTCCGCGATATCGCGGCGGAAGGCAAGGTCGTCGCCGCCGTCAGCCCGACCCTGTACGCGCCGTACGGCGGCGCGGTGGTGCTCCAGGTCCATGCCGGCGATGTGGTGAAGAAGGGCCAGGTGCTCGCCGTGGTAACCAGCCCCGAGCTGACCAACAAGCTGGCGCAGGAACAGTCGGCCGCCGACGCGATGGAAGTGGACTACCTCCGCGCACAGGTGGATGCGAAGAAGAAGCGCTCCGAATTGCAGAAGGCTTTCGACAACGCCGTGGTCGACCAGACCGCGGCCGATCGCGACCTCAAGCGCTACCAGGGCGCGTTCGACAAGGGCGCCGTGTCGAACTTCGATGTCGACAAGGCCAAGTCCACGCTGGAGAAGGCGGCGATCACGCAGAAGCACGCCGAGAGCGACCTGCACGTCGACACTGACAGCCTCACCTTCGACATCCAGGCCAAGAAACTCGCCCACGATCGCCAGGTGCTCCTGGTGAAGGACCTGCAGCGCCAGGTCGACGACCTCAACGTGAAGTCGCCGGTGGATGGCCAGGTCGGCCAGCTCTTCATCGCCGAACGCGCCACCGTCGCGAAGGATGCGCAGCTGGTCAGCGTCATCGACCTCACCGCGCTGGAAGTCGAGATGAAGGTGCCGGAAAGCTTCGCCCGCGATCTCGCCATCGGCATGCCGGGTGAGATCACCGGCAACGGCAAGGAGTGGAAGGGCAAGGTGAGCGCCATCTCGCCCGAGGTGGTGAACGGCGAAGTCGCCGCCCGCCTGCGCTTCGATGGCCAGTCGCCGCAGCAGCTGCGCCAGAGCCAGCGCCTTTCCGTCCGCATCCTGCTCGATCGCCGCGACAACGTGCTCACCGTGCAGCGTGGCTCGTTCGTCGATGAAAGCGCCGGCCGCTACGCCTATGTCGTCAACGACGGCATGGCCGACCGCCGTGACATCCGCGTCGGTGCCAGCAGCATCGACAAGGTAGAAATCCTGGACGGCCTGAAAGAGGGCGACAAGATCGTCATCTCCGGTGCCGACACCTTCGGCGACGCCAAGCACGTCGCCATCGCCCGCTGACCGTTCAAACCATTATCCAAGAGGGAACCGCCATGCTGAAGATGAACCACCTCGCCAAGGTCTACCGCACGGAAGTCGTCGAGACCTACGCGCTGCGCGATTTCAACATCGACGTGAAGGAAGGCGAGTTCGTCGCCGTCACCGGTCCGTCGGGCTCGGGCAAGACCACCTTCCTCACCATCGCCGGCCTGCTCGAGACCTTCACCGGCGGCGAGTACCACCTCGACGGTATCGAGGTGAGCCAGCTCAACGACAACGCGCGCTCGAAGATCCGCAACGAGAAGATCGGCTTCATCTTCCAGGCGTTCAACCTGATTCCCGACCTCAACGTGTACGACAACGTGGAAGTGCCGCTGCGCTACCGCGGCATGAAGGGCCCGGAGCGCAAGCAGCGCATCATGGACGCCCTCGAGCGCGTCGGCCTGGCCGCGCGTGCCCGCCACTACCCGGCGGAACTCTCGGGCGGCCAGCAGCAGCGCGTCGCCATTGCCCGTGCGCTCGCTGGCTCGCCGCGCCTGCTCCTGGCCGACGAACCGACCGGTAACCTGGATACGCAGATGGCCCGCGGCGTGATGGAACTGCTGGAAGAGATCCACCGCGAGGGCGCCACCATCGTCATGGTCACCCACGATCCCGAACTGGCGGCGCGCGCACAGCGCAACGTCCACGTGATCGATGGCCAGGTGGTCGACCTGTCCGAAGAGCCGCGCTTCCACGCGCACACGCACGCCCACACCGTCCGCTCCTGATCCCTGGCCCCGCGCCGAAGGTGGTACCCATGTTCGCCTATTACCTCCAGCTGGGCCTGCGCAGCCTGCGCAAGAACCCGATGCTCACCGCCCTCATGGTGATGGCCATCGGCTTCGGCGTGGCCGCCTCGATGACGACGTACTCGGTGTACCGGGCGACGTCACGCGACCCGATCCCGCAGAAGTCCAGCGTGCTGTTCAACACGCAGGTCGACGCGTTCGGCCCGGAGAACATCGAGAACGGCGAGCCGGCGCCCGCGCTGACTTACACGGATGCCACCGCCATCCTGCGGGCGCACAAGGCCGCGCACCAGGCGATCATCTACCCGGTGAACGTCTCCGTGATCCCGGATGACGCGGCCCGCCTGCCGATGCGGCAGACGGCCTACGCCAACGGGGCCGACATGTTCGGCATGTTCGACATGCCCTTCCTGCAGGGGCGCGCGTGGACCCGTGATGACGACGAGAAGCATGCGAGCGTCGTAGTGATCACCAAGGACCTCAACGACAAGGTGTTCAACGGCGGCCAGAGCGTCGGCAAGCAGCTCAACCTCGATGGGCGCCTGTTCACCGTCGTGGGCGTCATGGATAACTGGGCGCCGCAGCCGCTGTTCTTCGATGCACCCAATACGGGCGGTTTCGTCGACGAAGGGGCGTCGGTGTATATCCCCTTCACCCGCGCCATCGACCTTCAGCTCGGCACCAACGGCAACAACAACTGCGTCAAGGAGCCCGAGCAGGGCTGGGATGGCTACCTGCGCTCCGAATGCGTATGGCTCTCGCTCTGGACGCAGCTGGATAGCCAGGCCGAAGTCGATGCGTACCGCAACTACCTCAACGGCTACGCGGCGGAGCAGCAGCGCGCAGGGCGCTGGAGCTGGGCACCGAACGTCAAGGTCCGCAACGTCACCGACTGGCTCGACTTCCAGAAGGTCGTGCCGAAGGAATCGACCATCTCGCTGGTCGTGTCGCTGGGTTTCCTCGCGATCTGCCTGGTGAACACCATCGGCCTGCTCCTCGCGAAGTTCATGCGCCGCTCCCAGGAGATCGGCGTGCGTCGCGCACTGGGCGCCTCACGCGCCACGATCTACGCGCAGTTCCTGATCGAAGCGGGCGCGGTCGGCATCGCCGGTGGCGTGCTCGGGTTGATCCTGACCGGGCTGGGCATGCTGGGCACCACGCTGGTTTTCCCGTCCGATATCGCCCGCCTGGCAGCGCTCGATCCCACGCTGATCCTCCTGACGCTGCTGACCTCCATCGCAGCCACGGTGATCGCCGCTTTCTATCCCACGTGGCGCGCCGCTCAGGTGCAGCCGGCGTGGCAGCTGAAGTCCAACTAAGGGCACGCTGGCATGAACCTCCAGATCAAACCCATCCTCTCCGCGCTGCGCCGGCACAAGGCGGGCACCATCCTCATCGCGCTGCAGATCGCGCTCACCCTGGCCATCGTCTGCAACGCGCTGTTCATCGTGCACCAGCGCATCGAGCGGTCGAACCGCCTGACCGGCATGGACGAGAGCAACGTCATCGCCGTGCAGAACCGCTACGTTGGCAAACCGGATTCGTTCCTCCCGCTGATGCAGACCGACGTGGCGGCGCTGCGCAATATCCCGGGCGTCGAGTCGGCCTATGTGACCAATGCGTATCCGCTGCGCCGTGGCGGCTGGTCGACCGGCATGCAGACCGACCCGACCAAGACCAAGGACAGCCTGCCGAGCGCCCTGTACTTCGTGGACGAGCAGGCGTTGAAGACGCTCGGCGTCAAGCTGATCGCCGGGCGCAACTTCACGCCCTCGGAAATCGTGAACCTTGCCCCGCAGAGCACGCCGGCACCCGCACAGGTCATCATCACCAAGGCGATCGCCGACAAGCTGTTCCCCAACGGCGATGCGCTCGGCAAGTCGATCTACTACGCGAAGAACAAGCCATCCACGGTCATCGGCATCGTCGAGAAGCTCACGGTGCCCTGGATCGAGTTCGAGCACATGGATAACGTGACGCTGATGCCGATCCGGTTCGACAGCGGCTACCAGCACTTCCTGGTGCGCGCCCGCCCGGGCCAGCAGGATGCCGTCTACAAGGCGATCCCCAATGCGCTGTACAAGGTGAGCCGCATGCGCGTGCTGCCGGAGAAGTACGGCCTGCGTACGTTCGATGTGGTGCGAGCCAATGCCTACGAGGCCGACCGCGGCATGGCGATCCTGATGACGGTGGTGTGCGCCGTGCTGCTGGCGATCACCGCGGCGGGCATCGTCGGCCTGTCGAGCTTCTGGGTGGGCCAGCGCCGCAAGCAGATCGGCGTGCGCCGCGCGCTCGGCGCCCGTCGTTCGGACATCCTCAGCTACTTCATGACCGAGAACTTCCTGATCGCATTGGGCGGCGTGATCGTCGGTACCGTCCTCGCGCTGGGCCTCAGCCAGTGGATGCTGAAGTACTTCGAGATGCCGCGCGTTTCCGTGACCTATGTCGCCGTCGGCGTGGTGCTCCTGCTCGTGCTGGGCCAGGCCGCCGTCTTCGCACCCGCCCTGCGCGCATCGAAAGTGTCGCCGGTCGAAGCGACCCGTAGCGTCTGATCCGGAACACCAGGAGTAGTGATGTTCGGTTATTACCTCGAGCTGGCCCTGCGTAGCCTCAAGCGAAGCAAGGCCCTGACGGCGCTGATGGTGCTGGCGGTGGCCATGGGCATCGGCGCCTGCATGACCACGCTCACGGTGCTGCACGTGGTGTCGGGCGACCCGATCCCCAGCAAGAGCCAGCGGCTGTTCTATCCGCAGCTCGAGCCGCGCGACACGGACAACGGGTTCTACAGCAAGGGCGAGCCGCCGTCGCAGGTCTCGTGGCAGGACGGCATGGCGTTGCTCAAGGCGGGCCGTGCCGACCGCCAGGCCCTGATGACCGGCGGCACGGCGCCGGTGCAGCAGGATGGCAGCCAGGCGGAGCCCTTTTTTGCCCGGGCGCGCTATACCACCGCCGATTTCTTTCCCATGTTCGAGGTGCCGCTTCGCTATGGGCACGCGTGGTCCAAGGCCGAGGATGAGGCTCGCGCGCGCATCGTCGTCATCAGCAGCGTGCTGAACAACCGCCTGTTCCACGGCGAGGACAGCACCGGCCGCACGCTGCGCTACAACGGCGTGACCCTGCAGATCGTCGGGGTGATGAAACCCTGGCGGCCGCATCCGCATTTCTACGACCTGAACGCCGATAGTTATGCGGACACGGAAGAGCTGTTCATGCCGCTCAGCACGTCGCGCGACCTGCATGGCCCGCGCAACGGCTCACGCGATTGCTGGGGGCAGGGCGGCAAGGTGCAGGAAGATGTGCTCGAGACCGCGAATTGCACCTGGATGCAGCTGTGGGTCGAGATCGACGATCCGGCGAAGGTCGCCGACTACAAGGCGTTCCTGACTCACTATTCGGAAGAGCAGCGCGCCGCCGGCCGTTTCAAGCTCCCGGTGAACGTGCGCCTGCGCAACGTGACCCAGTGGCTGGATTACAACCAGGTCGTTCCGAGCGATGTTCACCTGCAGGTCTGGCTGGCCCTCGGCTTCTTCGTCGTGTGCCTGGTGAATACCGTGGGCCTCATGCTCGCGAAATTCCTGCGCCGTTCCGGGGAGATCGGTGTTCGCCGTGCCCTGGGCGCGTCGCGCGTGGCAGTGTTCGCGCAGCTGCTTACCGAGGCAGGGATCATCGGTCTAAGCGGTGGGCTCGCCGGGCTGGTCATGGCGGTCGGCGGCCTGTGGCTGGTCCGCCAGCAACCGGACGACTATGCCTCGCTGGCGCACCTCGACCTGCCCATGCTGGCGGCGACGTTCGCCATCGCCATCACCGCCACGCTGGTCGCCGGCCTGCTGCCTGCCTGGCGCGCGTGCCAGGTCACACCCGCCCTGCAGCTGAAGAGTTCGTGATGCTGGATATCCGACCCATTCTTTCGACGCTCAAGCGCCACAAGGTCACCGCGATCCTGCTGGTGCTGGAAATCGCGCTGACCTGCGCCATCGTTTGCAATGCCGTGTTCCTGGTACGCCAGCGGCTCGACTGGATGGCCATGCCCAGCGGCATCGACGAGGCCAACGTGGTGGAGGTACGGCCGGTCAACATCGGCTCGACGCCGGCCATGCATGCGCGTGTGGATGAAGCCCTGAACGCCCTGCGGCAGATCCCCGGGGTGGAGCACGCGGCCCTGGCCAATGAAATCCCCTTCGGTGGCGAATCCTGGAACGACGGCATCAAGCTGGACCCGGATGTGGTTACGCCCGCCATGCATGTCACGGCGTTCTACGGCGACAACCTCATCGATGCGTTTGGCTTGCAGTTGCTGAAGGGTCGCAACTTTGCGTCCGACGAGTACGCGTGGCTCGATGACATCACCAGCGGTCGGAAGGATGTGGTGATCCCGCACGTGGTCATCATCACGCGGTTCATGGAAGACCGGTTGTTCCATGGCAACGCGCTGGGCAAGACGCTTTACTACGGCGGCGAACCGATGCGGGTCGTCGGAGTGGTAGGCGACGTGGCGCGGCCCAGTATCGCGGACCGCTCACTCACCTATGGCAGCATGATCCTGCCCGTCCACATGAGCGAAGGCCTCGGTGCGACCTACGTGATGCGCACGGCGCCGGGCCAGTCCGATGCCGTCCTGAAGGCAGCGGCCGCGAAGTTGCGCGAGCTCGACCCGAACCGGGTGATCCAGCGCAAGCGGCACTACAGCGAGGTGCGTGCCGCTTTCTTCGCCAGCGACCGTGCCATGGCCGGCCTGCTCGTCGGGGTATGCATCGCGCTGCTTATCGTGACCGCCCTGGGCATCGTGGGGCTGGGCAGCTTCTGGGTGGCGCAACGGCGCCGGCAGATCGGCGTGCGCCGCGCGCTGGGTGCGACGCGCAGCGATGTCCTGCGTTACTTCCAGACCGAGAACTTCCTGCTCGCCACCATGGGCATCGTCCTCGGCATGGTGCTCGCCTACGGCATCAACATCGTGCTGATGGTGTTCTACGAACTGCCCCGGCTACCGCCGCATTACCTGCCGCTGGGGGCTGTCGCCCTCTGGCTGCTGGGCCAGGCCGCCGTGTATGCCCCCGCGCGACGTGCATCGTGCGTACCACCTGTCGAGGCCACGCGTGGGAACTGAGTTCGCGTATTACCTGGAAATGGCGGTCCGTAGCCTGCGACGGAACCCCATGCTCACCGCCCTGATGATCCTCGCCGTGGCCCTGGGTATTGGCGCCTGCATGACGACGCTGACGGCGTTGCATGTGCTGAGTGGCGATCCGCTCCCCGGAAAGAGCGGCAGCATCTACATGCCGCGCATTGATCCGACCGCCCTCGAGTCCAGCAATGACCCGCTGCCGCCGGATGAGGTGACCTGGATCGATGGCATGGCCATGCTGCACGCACGCCGGGCGACGTACCAGGCGCTGATGGTGGGCGGGCTGGGTACCATCCGCCCGGAAGATCCGGCCGTCGATCCGTTCATGGCCCCCGCGCGTTACACGACCGCCGACTTCTTCCCGATGTTCGACGTGCCGTTCCGCTTCGGTGGCGACTGGAATGCGGTGGACGATGAACGGCGTGCCCGTGTGGCCGTCATCAGCGACACACTCAACCAGCGGCTGTTCGCCGGCGCCAACAGTATTGGACGGTCGATCCATGTGAACGACGCCACCTTCCGCATCATCGGCGTCCTCGCCCCGTGGCGGCCCGTGCCGCATTTCTACGACACGAACACCGGTGACTACACCACGGCCGAAGACATTTTCGTGCCGCTCGGTGCCGCGCGAGACACGCAGCTGCCACGCGACGGAGGCATCTCGTGCTGGGGCCAGGGGAGTGGGCAGGAGGAGCAGATGGAATCGGCGTCATGCGTCTGGCTGCAGTTCTGGGTGCAGCTCGATACCCCGGCGGCGGTCAGCGCCTACCAGTCGTTCCTCGATGGTTACGTCCGCGAGCAACACGCGTCGGGTCGCTTCGAACGCCAGACGCCGGCATCGCTGACGAGCGTGCCTGCGTTCCTGGACGAGAAGAAGGTCGTACCCGACGACGTGCGCCTGCAGTTCTGGCTGGCCGTATCCTTTTTTGCCGTATGCCTCGTGAACACCGTGGGGCTGATGCTCGCGAAGTTCCTGCGCCGTGCGGGTGAACTGGGCGTGCGCCGTGCCCTTGGCGCGTCACGACGGGACATCTTCGCGCAGCTCGTGGTCGAGGCCGGAATCATCGGTTTCGTCGGCGGGCTCGTCGGCCTCGGCTTCGCCTGGATCGGGCTGATGCTCATACGTATCAATCCCGACCACAGCGCGCAGCTCGCCCACCTGGATCTCACCATGCTGGTGACGACCTTCCTCCTCTCGGTCGCGGCGGCCATGCTGGCCGGGCTGTTTCCCGCGTGGCGCGCCTGCCAGGTGCCGCCGGGCCTCCACCTCAAGAGCCAGTGACATGCGCCTGGATATCGCCCCCATCCTCGCGGCGCTTGGCCGCCACCGGATCACGGCCACCCTGCTCGTGCTGCAGATCGGCCTGACCTGCGCGATCGTCTGCAATGCGCTGTTCCTCGTGAACGACCGGCTCCGCTGGATCGATACCCCCAGTGGTGTCGAGGAAGACCGACTCGCGAACATCGACCTTTCGTCGCCCGGGAAGAACGTGGATATCCACGCGCGCACCGAGGCGGACCTGGCGGTTCTTCGTGCCGTACCCGGCGTGGAGGGCGCGGAAGCGGTCAATTCGGTTCCCTTCGGCTCGCGCTCCTGGAGCACCAATGTCCGGCTGTCACCCGATGAGAAGCAGTCACGGGCCAGTGTCGCGGAGTACTACGGCAAGGGCGTCGGTGAACTCTTCGGAGCGAAACTGCTGGAGGGGCGCTGGCTGCGGCCGGATGAATACCAATGGGTCGATGATGTCGTCGCCAGGAAGGCCGAGGCGGCGCACGTGATCGTGGTGACCGCCGCCGTGGCGCGCCGGTTGTTCCCTGGCAAGGATGCATTGGGCCAGGTCCTCTACATGCATGGTGCGGACTACCGGATCGTGGGCGTGGTGGCCCAGCTCGCACGGGCCTCCGGCATGCGCGACAACGTGAACGAGGTCATCCTCACCCCGTGGCGCATGCTGCCGACGTACGGCGCCGGCTACGTCATCAGGACGGCCCCAGGCAAGGCAGGCGAGGTGCTCGAAGCGGCCGCCGCGGCGCTGAAGAAGCAGGATCCGCGGCGCGTCATCCTGGAGAAGGTGACTTTCCGTGAGATCCGCGAGCGCTTCTTTGCGAGCGACCGTTCGCTCATGGCCATGCTGATCGGTGCTTGCGTGGTGCTGCTCGCGGTCACGGCCCTTGGCATCGTCGGCCTTGCCAGCTTCTGGGTGGCGCAAAGGCGTCGGCAGATCGGCGTGCGTCGCGCGCTCGGTGCGACGCGTGGCGACGTGCTGCGCTACTTCCAGACCGAGAACTTCCTCCTGGCCAGCATGGGCATCGGGCTCGGGATGGTGCTCGCCTACGGCATGAACCTCGTGCTCATGCTGCATTACGAGATCCCGCGACTCCCGCTGGCCTACCTGCCCGCCGGGGCGCTGACCCTCTGGCTGCTGGGCCAGGCCGCCGTGCTGGCCCCGGCGCTGCGTGCGGCCGCGGTCTCGCCCGTGGAGGCCACCCGTGGATAGAATGGGGATTGCAACCTTTTCCGGGGGAGATGCATCCATGACGGCATGCAAAGGGACAAGATGCGCTGCGTACTGATCATTGACGACAACCCCGCCGTGGGCGAGGCCCTGTCGCTCGCGCTGAGCCTGCGCGATATCCGGCCGCTGGTGGCCCTGACGCCCGAAGACGGGCTGGCCACGCTCGCGCGCGAGCGCGTCGACGTCGTGATCCAGGATATGAACTTCACCGCCGACACCACGTCCGGTGAAGAGGGTGCGGCGTTGTTCAAGGCCATCCGGGCCCGCCACACCGACCTGCCGGTCATCCTGCTTACGGCCTGGACCCATCTGGAAGCGGCGGTCGAACTGGTGAAGGCCGGTGCGGCCGACTATCTCGCCAAGCCGTGGGACGACACCAAGCTGCTTGCGACGGTCGAGAACCTGCTCGAGCTTTCCGAGACCACGCGCGAGGTCACCCGGGCGCGTAACGAGCGCCGCCGCCGACGCGAGGCGCTGGAAAGCAAATACGAGCTCGACGGCCTGGTGTTCGCTTCCGAGGCCATGAGCCGCACGGTCGAGCTGGCCTGCCAGGTCGCGCGTTCCGATGTACCCGTGCTCATCACCGGCCCGAACGGTGCGGGCAAGGAACGGATCGCCGCGATCGTCCACGCGAATTCCCCGGTCCGCCGTGGCCCGTTCATCGCGGTGAACTGCGGCGCGCTGCCTGGTGAACTCATCGAAGCCGAGCTGTTCGGTGCCGATGCGGGCGCCTACACCGGTGCGAACAAGGCCCGTGAGGGCCGTTTCGAGCTGGCCGATGGTGGCACGCTGTTCCTCGATGAAATCGGCAACCTGCCGCTGCCGGGGCAGATGAAGCTCCTGCGCGTGCTGGAGACCGGCCAGTTCGAACGGCTCGGCTCGGGGCGCACCCGCCAGGTCAAGGTGCGCGTCGTCAGCGCGACCAATGCGGACCTGAAGGCGATGATTGCCGCGGGGACGTTCCGCGAGGATCTCTACTACCGCCTCAACGTCATCGACGTGAACCTGCCGCCGCTCTCGGAGCGTTGCGACGATATCCTTCCGCTGGCCGAGTTCTTCCTGGATGGGAAGGCCGAGCTGAGCGAGGATGCGCGCGAGGCGCTGCTTGCGCATGCGTGGCCGGGCAACGTCCGTGAACTGAAGAACGCCATGGCGCGCGCCGCGCTGCTGGCGGCGGGTGGCCGCATCGAGCCTTCGCACCTCAACCTGCCCATGCCCACCGCTTCCACCAACCGCAACCTGGATGAACCCAGCCGCGAATCGGTCGAAGCGGCGCTGGCCACGGCCGGCGGTGTCGTCAGCCGCGCCGCGAGCAGCCTGGGTCTCTCGCGCCAGGCGCTATACCGGCGCATGGAGCGCTACGGGCTCGCGGTCTGATACGTTCCCTGCCATGAAGCGCTTCTCGCTGGAAGGTCGGATGGCCATCGTCGTCGCTGCCTCGGCGGTGATGGGAGCGCTCGTCTTCGCAGGCGTCGCGATCTGGCCCTTTCCGCAGGCGGTCGCCTGGCTCGACGAACTGGCGAAGAACCCCGGCCACGCCGTCGTGCCTGGGCCGTCGGCGCCGGTGGATACACGCACGGCGCTCATCATCTGCTTCCTCCTGCTTGTGCCCCTCTCCGCATGGATGGCGCATGTGCTGGTGGAACCGATCCGCCGGCTCATGCGCGCGCTGGAAAGCGCCGTGGCCAGTTACCGCGACGGCGACTACAGCATGTCCATCGGCACCGACCGCATGGACGAGCTCGGTGACCTGATCCGCATGCACAACCAGCTCGGCACGATCCTGCGCGAACAGCGGCAGAACCTGGCCCAGCGTGAGCTCCTGCTGGATACCGTCGTGCAGAACACGCCAGTGGCGCTGGTGTTGACCGACGCTTCGGGCAAGGTCACCTACGCCAACATCGCCGCGCGCCATCTCTTCAACGAGGGCAGGGCACTCGCGGGGCTCGACTTCGCCAGCGTGCTCGCGGCGATGCCGGAGAACCTGCGCGTCGCGGCGGCGGCGGGCGAGGATGCGCTGTTCACCGTGGAGATGGAGGGTAGCGAGGAGACCTTCCATCTTTCGCAGCGCGGGTTCCGCCTGCAGGGGCGGCCGCATCGCCTGCAGCTGTACCGGCGCATGACCCGGGAGCTCTCGCGCCAGGAAGTGCACACGTGGAAACGCGTGATCCGCGTCATCAGCCACGAACTCAACAATTCGCTGGCGCCGATCTCCTCGCTCTCGCACTCCGGTGCCGAGCTGGCGCGGCGCGGTGACCTCGAACGTCTTCCGGGCGTATTCGCCTCGATCGGCGATCGGGCGAAGCATCTGCACGGGTTTATCTCCGGCTACGCCAGCTTCGCCAAGCTGCCGGCCCCCCAGGCGCGTGAGATCGCCTGGGAGCCGTTCCTCGAGGCACTGGGCCTGCACGCGCGCTTCGAACTCAGTGCGCCGCCGCCCAAGCAGCCGGGCTGGTTCGACCCCACCCAGATCGAGCAGGTGCTGATCAACCTGATCAAGAACGCCCACGAGGCGGGTGGCGACGAGAAGGATGTCACCGTGGGTGTCCATATCGTGGGGCGTGACTGCCTTATCGATGTGTCCGACCGCGGCCCCGGCATGAGCGAGACAGTCCTCGCCCAGGCGCTGTTGCCGTTCTATTCGACCAAGCGCTCCGGTACGGGGCTGGGCCTTGCCCTGGCCCGCGAAATTTCGGAAGCCCATGGCGGCCGCATTGCGCTGGCGAATCGCGAAGGTGGTGGCCTGCGCGTGACCCTGGTGCTCCCCGCCGGCCCGCACTGATTCGCTTCGCCTATACTCCGGTTGAATTCACGCCGAAGGGAGTAGGGCACCATGGGAAGCATCGTCGCGCTGGTCGTGATCGTCGTCGCGGTCATCGTCCTGGCCAAGTTGATCCGCATCGTGCCCCAGGGCTACGAATGGACCGTGGAAATGTTCGGCAAGTACACGGGCACGCTGACGCCCGGCCTGCATTTCCTCATCCCGTTCGTCTACAACATCGGGCGCAAGATGAACATGATGGAGCAGGTGCTCGATGTCCCCTCGCAGGACGTGATCACCAAGGACAACGCCGTCGTCCGCGTGGATGGCGTGGTGTTCTACCAGGTGCTCGACGCGGCCAAGGCGGCGTACGAGGTGGCGAACCTCGAGATGGCCGCGCTCGCGCTCATCATGACCAACATCCGTACCGTGCTCGGCTCCATGGACCTGGATGAAAGCCTGAGCCAGCGCGATGCCATCAACGCCAAGCTGCTCACCGTCATCGACGAGGCCACGCACCCCTGGGGCGTGAAGGTCACCCGCATCGAGATCAAGGACATCTCGCCGCCGCGCGACCTCGTGGACGCGATGGCCCGGCAGATGAAGGCCGAGCGCGAGAAGCGCGCCAACATCCTCGATGCCGAGGGCTTCCGCCAGGCCGCGATCCTCAAGGCCGATGGCGAAAAGCAGTCGGCGATCCTCGAGGCCGAGGGCAAGAAGGAGGCGGCATTCCGCGAGGCCGAAGCGCGCGAGCGCCTGGCCGAAGCGGAAGCGAAGGCCACCACGATGGTCTCCGGCGCCATCGCCAGCGGCGATGTCAACGCACTGAATTACTTCGTCGCCACCAAGTACGTCGAGGCGCTGGTGGAGATGGCCAAGAGCCCGAACCAGAAGACCTTGCTGCTGCCGATGGAGTCGGTGGGCATCCTGGGTTCGCTGGCCGGCATCGCTGAACTGGCGAAAGATTCGCTCACCAGCCAGCGCGTGCAGGCACCGCAGGTCGGCCCGCAGCCGCCGCGCACGCCACCGCTGGCGCGCTGAGCCACCATGGGGGAGGTCGCCATGCATTACATCTGGTGGATCGTGGCATTGCTGCTCATCGGCGGCGAAGTGATCATGCCCGGCTATTTCATGCTGTGGATCGGCATCGCCGCCGCGGCGATGGGTATCGTGCTGTTCGCCGTCCCCGAACTGGGCCCGCTCACGCAAGCCGTGCTGTTCGCGGTCTTCACCTTCGTTTCCTGTTTCGCGTACTGGAAGTTCGTGCGGCCGCGGATCGCCCGCGTGCCTTCGGGCAACGAGCGCCTGAACCGCCGGGGCGAGCAGCTGATCGGCCAGCGCTTCACGCTGTGCGATGCCATCGTCAATGGACGCGGCAAGGCGAAAGTGGGCGATGGCATGTGGCTGGTGAACGGCCCCGATCTGCCCCTGGGCGCCACGGTCGAGGTGACCGGGATCGAGGGCACCACGCTACGGGTCAAGGCGGTGGAGGTTGGCTGACATCCCGCCGATGGCGGTGCCGGTGAGCTTCGCCACCACGGCGATCAACACCCGCATCGCCTTCCTGACCGAACTGGCGCGGCGCCTGCACCAGTACGGCACCACCGCGCCCCGCCTGGAAACGGCGATCGCGCGATCCGCGCAGCGTATCGGTCTCTCGGCCGAGGTGTGGTCCAGTCCCACGGCGATCATCGTCTCGTTCGCCGACCTGGGCCAGGGTGAGGACGGCGTGGCGCAGGTGACCCAGGTCATGCGCCTGCCGCCCGGCGACGTGAACCTGGCCCGCCTTGTCGAGGCCGACCGCATCGCGGATGCGGTGATCGACGGTCAGATGGAATTGCGCGAAGGATTCCACCTGCTCCGCAAGCTCGGCGCGCCGGAGACCTTCCGCGCGGAGCTGGGCGTGATCGCCAGTTATGGGCTGTGCGCCGCCAGCGTCGTGGCGCTGCTGCTGCACAGCGCGTGGCCCGACCTGGTCACGGCCGGCATCATCGGGGTGATCATCGGCTGCATTACCGTCGCCTCGGGGAGCCGCCCGCGCCTCGCCGCGGCCAGCGAGGCGATCAGCGCCATGGTTGCCACGGCGATCGCTACCGTGGTCGCCGCTTACATCGTCCCGCTGGCGCTGAAGTCGGTCATCCTGGGCAGCCTCATCGTGCTGCTGCCCGGCATGGCGCTCACCACGGCCGTCCGCGAGATCTCCAGCCAGCACCTCGTTGCGGGCGTTGCCCGCATGGGCGGCGCGGTGGCCACCCTGCTGAAGCTCACCTTCGGCACCGTGGCAGCGACCCAGATCTGCGAGGCACTCGGCATCGTGCCGCACGACTACGCCCTCCCGCCGCTGCCGGGCTGGGCGGACTGGCCTTCGCTCGTCCTCGGCGCGTTCTCGTTCGCGATCCTTTTCCGCGCGGCCCGGCGCGACTGGCTGGTCGTCATGGGCGCGGTCATCCTGGGCTACCTCGCCACGCGCTGGGGCGGCCAGATTTCCGGTTCGCTGCCCGGCGCCCCGTTCGGCGTGTTTATCGGCGGCGTGCTGCTGGGCTCGCTGAGCAACGTGTATGCTCGCTTCGCGCAGCAGCCCGGCGCGGTGGTGCGCGAGCCCGGCATCATCCTGCTGGTGCCCGGGTCGGTGAGCTTCCGCAGCGTGTCGTTCCTGCTCGACCACGATACGTCGCTGGGCATGGACACGGGCCTGCTCGGCGTCACCCTGCTGGTCTCCCTCGTGGCCGGCTTGCTGTTCGGCGACCTGATCATCGCCCCCCGGCGCTCCCTATAGCCCGCCCGTCCCCTTGTGGGAGCGGGGGGGGGCGGGGGGGGGGGGTGGGGCACACACCAAAGGGCGCCAGCGCGCGGCCCCAGGGAACAAAAAAGGCCCCGGTTT
>NZ_JBVJMK010000001.1:54953-217669 GCF_055584245.1 Luteibacter sp. NPDC104163 | reverse complement strand
CCGCCTGCGTGCCCGCACCGTCGCGCGGGCTGCTCGCCGCACACCCCCCCCCCCCCCCCGGCGCTCCCACATGAAACAAAAAGGCCCCGGATTAACGGGGCCTTTTAGCGTGCTGCGGATTATTATCAGGCGAGAAGATCGCTTTCTTTCTTGCCAGCCTTGAGTGCCTCATTAAACCAGCGCGGGCGCTTGCCACGACCCGACCAGGTCTGTTCCGGATCGGTCGGATTGCGATATTTGGCGGCGACCGTGGTGCCAGCACGCCGCGACTTGGGCGCGCGGACGCCGAAGACATCGTCAAATGTGAGCCCTTCTTCCTTGATCATCGCGTTGATTTTCTCGCGAAGCCTCGTGACCTTTTCCTTCTGCAGCTCGCCCTGGCGGGACTGGGCCTTGGCGATCAGCTCGGTGAGCTGGGTGTGGTTGAGGTTCTTGATATCGACGGCCATGGCATCCTCCCGGGGGTTGGTATTGACGGACCATTAGGTAATGGCCATTGCCCGGCATTGTGGCGCAATAAATGTGTTTATGGGAGTGGTTTGATTATCTTTTATCTAATATCAGAAAAACCCTACACGGGAATAGGGTAATCGCCCTCATTAATTGTGAGGCTTTTCTGAAAACTTGCGACGGCATCGCCTGTACCTCGTGATCGGTTCATTCGCTGGCGCGAATGCATGTGACCAGCGGCTAGCGCCGCCTCGCCTTTGTCGGTCGAGGAAGCTGCGGGTGGGCAGGCCCTTGAGGCCGCCAGGCGCGGACCTTCGGACCGGGCCGTAGCGCCTCACTCGCGAAAATCGATACGCCACGCGGCCCTCCGCTCATGTCGGCCCCAAGGGCCTGCCCACCCGCGCCTCAAACGGTGAGGTTCACGGTGGGAGAGCTCGCAACGTGTGCCGCGCAGGAGTCCGGACGGGATCCCGCATCCCCGCTTCGTTGGCTTATCGCGCACGCGCGCGCTCCCACAAGGGACGCGGCTTCGGTGTACCGGCTTGTGCGGTACGAAACGGAATGTGTCGACTCGGGGGCGGTCAGGCCCTGGCGGCCGACATGAGCGGAGGGCCGCGTGAGGCAACGCGTTTCGCGAAGAGGGAGCTACGGCCCGGTCCGCAGGTCCGCGCCTGGCGGCCGCCAGGGCCTGACCGCTCCCGACACCGCGACACTCCCAGCCTAAGGCGGCGCAAGCCGCTGGTCACATGCATTCGCGCCAGCGAATGAACCGATGACGAGGCGCGTAGGGGGCGCAACAGTGCACGAAAAAGCCGCCCGAAGGCGGCCTTTTCGACGCAGCAGATGCGGCCGCTTAGCCCTTCAGCAAAGCCAGCAGTTCCTCACGCGTAACGTTGCGCGATTCCGCATCGGTACGGGCACGATACTCAAACGTGCCAGCCTCGAGGCCTCGGCCGCTCACCACGACACGGTGCGGGATGCCGATCAGCTCGATATCCGCGAACATCGAACCCGGACGCAGGCCACGATCGTCCAGCACCGTATCGATGCCGGCCTGCGAGAGTTCCGCGTACAGCGACTCGGCCGCCTCGGCTACCGTGGCGTCATTCTTCGGGTTGATGACGCAGACTGCCACGCGCCACGGCGCCATCGCGTCGGTCCAGATCATGCCGTTCTCGTCGTGGCGCTGTTCGATCGCCGCCGCCACGATGCGGCTGACGCCGATGCCGTAGCAGCCCATGTACATGGTGCTCATCTTGCCGTTGCCATCGAGCACGCTGGCGCCCATGGCTTCCGCGTACTTCTGGCCGAGCTGGAAGATGTGTCCCACCTCGATACCACGGGCAAGACGCAGCGTGCCCTTGCCATCGGGCGAGGCATCGCCGTCCACCACCTTGCGGATGTCTTCCACGCGGGTGACGCGCGCATCGCGGTCCCAGTTGGCGCCGGTGTAATGCGTACCGTCCTGGTTGCCGCCGCAGACGAAGTCGGCGAGCAGGGCCGCGTCGCGATCGACGATGACCGGGATGTTCGCGGGCAGGCCCACGGGGCCGATGAAGCCCGGGCGCGTGCCCGTGGCGGCAAGGATCTCTTCCTCGCTGGCCAGTTCGGGCTCACCTGCCAGCTCGGCCAGGTGCGACACCTTCACTTCGTTGATCTCATGGTCGCCGCGCAGGCACAGGGCGACGAGGCCCTCGACGCCACGGACGAGGATCGTCTTCACCGCCTGCGTGGCCGGCACCTTGAGGAACGCCGTGACCTCATCGATCGTGCGCTGCGTGGGCGTATCCACGCGCTGCAGCGCTGCCGAGGGGGCAGGGCGCTCACCGGCCGGGGCGAGCGACTGGGCCTTTTCGATGTTCGCCGCGTAAGGCGAGGCATCGGAAAAGGCGATGTGGTCTTCGCCGGAATCGGCCAGGACCTGGAACTCGTTGCTGGCGCTGCCGCCAATCGCGCCGGTGTCGGCATCGACCGCGCGGAACTCCAGGCCAAGGCGGGTGAAGATGCGCGAGTACGCGTCGTACATCACCCGGTAGGTCTCGTCGAGCGATTCCGGGGTGAGGTGGAACGAGTAGGCGTCCTTCATCAGGAACTCGCGCGCACGCATCACGCCAAAGCGCGGGCGGATCTCGTCGCGGAACTTGGTCTGGATCTGGAAGAAATTGAGCGGCAGCTGCTTGTAGCTCTTCAGCTCGTTGCGCGCGAAGTCGGTGATGACTTCCTCGTGCGTCGGGCCGTAGCAGAACTCCTGCTCCTTGCGATCCTTCATCTTCAGGAGCTGGCCGCCGAACTTCTCCCAGCGGCCCGTCTCTTCCCACAGGTCGCGCGGCTGCACCGACGGCATCAGCATCTCGATCGCGCCGGCGCGCACCATCTCCTCACGGACCACGGCCTCCACCTTGCGCAGCACGCGCAGGCCCAGCGGCGACCACGTGTAGAGGCCCGAGGCCAGCTTGCGGATCATGCCGGCGCGCAGCATGAGCTGCTGGCTGGCGATATCCGCGTCGGCGGGAACTTCCTTGACGGTGGCGAGGTGGTACTGGCTGAGGCGCATCGGGCGGAGTTCGTCGGGGAAAAGCGGAATTATAGGGCGTTACGACTTGCAGTAGAGGGTCATCTGGGCCTGGGTGGTTTCCACCTGGCGCTGGCGGCCGGCGGCATCCAGCTGCTGCGTGCCGCCCTTGCCGTCATCGACGGAAACGATGGCTTCCTTTTGCAGGACCTCCATGTTCTTGGTCAGCTGGCTGCAGAGTGCCTTGCGGTTGGCCGGGTTGTCGGCGACTGGCGTGCCGGCAGCGGGCTTGGGGGCGCTGGCCGCGGGGGCAGGTGCGGGCGTGGACGACGATGAAGGCATCGAGACGCCGCCCTTCATCTTGATCTTTTCGACCTTGGCCTCCTGGCCCGGGGGCGGGGAGTCCGAGTAATGCGTGACGCCCTGGGCATCTTTCCATTTGTAGGCCTGGGCGAAGGCGAGCGGGCAGACGGCGACGAGCAGGACCAGGGCGAGGCAGCGGCGCATGTGGGGGTATCCCAGGCGAAGATGAATGTGGCGGACACATCTATCACCCGCCCCCGGGGCGCGCAAGCGACTGCTTCGCGCTTTCTGCCGGGAATGCACGGACTGACGCTTCACGGCGGCTGGGCTAAACTGGAGGCCCAAGTGACGACTGAGCCGATGAGCGATCCGATCCAAGCCCGGGGGCCGCGCCACCGCGGTATCTACCTCCTGCCGAACCTGTTCACGACGGGCGCCATGTTCGCCGGTTTCTACGCGATCGTGTCCGCGATCCACGGGAATTTCGGTACCGCCGCCCTGGCCGTCTTCGTCGCCGGCATCCTGGATGGGATGGATGGCCGCGTGGCCCGGCTCACCAATACGCAGAGCGAGTTCGGCGTCCAGTACGACTCACTGTCCGACCTGGTCAGCTTTGGCCTGGCCCCGGCGCTGGTCATGTACACCTGGTCGCTCTCCTCCCTGGCCGACTACGGCCGTACCTGGGGGAAGATCGGCTGGGCGGCGGCCTTCATCTACGCCGTATGCGCGGCCCTGCGCCTGGCCCGCTTCAATACCCAGGTGGGCGTCGCCGACAAGCGCTACTTCCAGGGGCTGGCGAGCCCGGCCGCGGCGGTCCTGTGCATGTCCTTCGTCTGGACCATGACCCGGTTCGACGTGCCGGGGCCGGATGTCGCGTTCTTCGCCATGCCGCTGGCCGTGATCGCCGGCCTGCTCATGGTCAGCAACGTCCGCTACTTCAGTTTCAAGGCGTGGCCCAGGAGCGATCGGGTCCCCTTCATCTGGCTGATCGCGGCGGTACTCATCGTCGTGTTGCTGGTGATCGACCCGCCGCGCGTGCTCTTCATCGGCACGCTGGTTTACGTCGTCTCGGGTCCGGTCATGACCTTGTGGGGGCGTGCCGCCCATCGCCGCCGCGTGCGTCGCCACGCCAAGGCGCCGGAATAAGCATGTCCGCCGTCTCGCCCGAGCGCCGCGCGCACCTGCTCAAGGCCATGGGAGTCACCCCGTGGCGCCTGCGCGGGTCGGAAGCGGCCGTGGCGGTCGACGACCAGCCGGCCGTGAACGATGCCGGTCCTGGCGAGCGGGTGCCCTGCGTCGTCGTGCTCCCGGCGGGCGCGAGCGAGCGCGAGCTGGATCTGGTCGGCCGCGCGCTGCGCGCGTTCGGTCCCGTCATGGGCCGGGCCGCGCGGCTCGAAGCCGGCGAGCGTGGCCTGGGCCACGTGCCGGTGGCCGCGCATTACCTGGTCTTCGGCGAGGCACAGGCGCGCGCACTGGGCCACGAACTGCCTGCCGCCGTCATGAGTGCCGCGCAGATCGTCCTCGTGGATCCGCCTTCCGTGCTTCTCGCCGATGCCGCGGCCAAGCGTCGCCTGTGGAACGGGCTGCGTGCACTGGGCCGTTCGCTGGGCAGGCGCTGAGCCATGGTCGCCGTCGCCCGCCCATCCACCGAGGTGCGCGCCATGCGCCGCGAAGACCTCGATGCGGTGGTGGCCATCGAGCACGCGTCGTATGAGTTCCCGTGGAGCGCTGGCATCTTTCGCGACTGCCTGCAGGCCGGGCATAACTGCTGGGTCATCATCCACGAAGGCGAGATCGCAGGTTACGGCATCCTCTCCGTCGCCGCCGGCGAAGCCCATGTGCTGAACGTCTGCATCGGCGACGCACACCGTGGCCTCGGCTACGGCCGGCGCATGATGCGCCGCCTGGTCGACCTCGCCCGCTGGTACGGGGCGGAGCGCATCTTCCTCGAGGTGCGCCCTTCCAACCCGGTGGCGCACGCACTGTACGAGTCGATGGGCTTTGCCGAGATCGGCCGCCGCCCCGCCTATTACCCGGCGAAGAACGGCCGGGAAGAGGCGATCGTGATGGCGCTCGAGATGCATATCGCCGACTGACCGGCGCGCGTCACTCCCGCAACAACGCCATCGGCGAGGTGCGCAAGACGCGGCGCGTACCGAAGAGGCCGATCAGCATCACGACGAACGCGGCGATGGCGGCGGCGCCAAGCAACGGCCACAACGGCGGGACGAAGTCCTCCAGGCGGAACACCGCCTTGCCGAGCCACCAGCCCGCACCGGCGGCACCGAGGCCGGCCGTGAGTCCAGCGACCAGGCCCAGCAATGCGAACTCGCATGCCGCCGCCGCGCGCAACTGCGCACGCGTGGCGCCGAGCGTGCGCAACAACGCAGCCTCCTTGCGTCGTTCCTGTGCGCTCGCCGCAAGCGCGGCGGTGAGCACCAGTGCGCCGGCGAGCAGGCTGAAGCCGAGCACCCAGCGCACGGCACCGCCGACGCGATCCACGATTTCGCGCACGCGGTCGAGCAGGGCGTCGACATCGATCAGGCTCAGGTTGCCGTAGTCGCGCGAGAGCTTCGACAGCTGGTCGCCGTGGCCGCGTGGCAGGTAGAAGCTCGTGAGCCAGGTATGCGGGATGTCGCCTGCATGGGCCGGGTCCAGCATGAGGAAGAAGTTCACGCGAAACGAGGTCCAGTCGACCTTGCGTACGCTGGTGACGCGCGCATCAAGCGCACCTTCGCCGACCTCGAAGCGCAGCGTGTCGCCCAGCTTCAGGTGGAAGCGGTCGCGCCATGAGGTGTCGACGGAGACTTCAGCCTGTCCAGGCGATGCGCCTGGCCAGGTGCCGGCCACTACCTCGTTGGAAGGCGGCAGGTCCGCCGTCCATGAGAGCCGCAACTGGCGGTCCGCGGCATCACGCGCCTCGTCATTCGCGAGGAAGGGCAGCTTATCGACGGGCGTGCCATTGATCGCCGTGAGCTTGCCTACCGCCAGCGGCATCATGTTCGTCTTGGTCGCACCGATGCGTTGCAACTGCTCGGCGAATGCGGTGCGCTGGTCTTCCTGCAGGTTCAGCGCGAACCAGTTGGGTGTATCGGCCGGCAGCTCACGACGCCAGCCTTCCAGCAGGGAAGGGGCAATGACGGCGAGCAGCAGCAACGCGCAGAGCCCCAGTGACAACGCCGTGGCCTGGACCAGCGACAGCCCGCGACGGCGCGCGAGCGCGGCCAGGCCAATGCGCAACGCGGGATGCGCGCCCGGTGCGACGCGCCGGGCGACGACCAGCAGCAAGGCGGCCAGCAACGCGGCGACGGCCGCGACGCCGGCAAGGCTCGCCGCGAGGATGCCCGCCAGCTTCGCCGAATCGCTCTGCAACCAGAGCAGGCCGATCGCGGTGGCGAGCGGCACGAGGTACAGCACGTCGAAGCGGCGGAGGCGGCGCTGCATCGATTCGCGGAAGACCGCGACCGGCGGCACCTCGGCCAGGCGTACCAGTGGCGGGAGGGCGAAGCCAGCGAGCACCGCCAGGCCCATCGCTGCCGCCGCGAACGCCGGCGCGAGTGGCAAGGTCGTCGGGATGTTGTCGAAGAGCTGGCGCGCGAAGTACCACGCACCTTCGGTCAGACCCAGCGCGATCACGATGCCGACCGCGGCGGCCGGTAGTGCCAGCGCCGCCAGGGTCATGACCAGCAGCGACGCCACCTTGCGCCGTGGCGTCCCCAGCGCGCGCAGCAGGGCGACTTCACCGGCCTTGCGCCGCGCGTAGCGGGCGGAGGCGAGGGCGATGGCCACGCCGGAGAGCAGGGCCGAAAGCAGCGCGGTGAGGCGCAGGAACGCACTCGCGCGGTCGAAGGCGCTGCGCATGCGCTCCTGCATCTTCTCCGGGGTAATCAGGTCCGCGCCGGCGGGCAGGCTGCCTTCTTCCACGGCGGTACGCCAGCGCGCTACGGCGGCGGGCGGCCCCGATACGAGCAGGCGGTGGCGCGCGCGGCTGCCTACGCCGAGCAGGCCGGCGGCATTGGCATCGTCGAGGTTCATGACCGCGCGCGGTGCGAGCGCGAAGAGTTCGCCGCCGTCGGGCTGGCGCACGAGTTCCGCGGAGGCCACCAGATCCAGCCCGCCGATCTGGACGCGTTGCCCGGCGTGGATGCCCAGGCCGACCATGGCCCGATGGTCGAGATAGACCTCGCCACGCGGAGGGCCGTGTGCGACGCGGGTGCGGCCATCGGCACCGCCGACTTCCAGCGTGCCGCGCAGCGGATAGGCCGCATCGCTGGCGAGCACGTCGAGCAACTGGCTGTGCTCACCCACGAAAGCGACGCTGCGGAATTGCGCGCCGCGGGTCAGCTGGAGGCCATCGTCGCGAGCGGACGTGGCCATCGCCTCGGGTAACGGTGCGGGCGCCGATACGCCGATGTCACCGCCGATCAGTTCGGCCGCGCTCGCGAGGATGCCGCGCTCGATGCGCGTGGACAGGGTGGCGACGACGCCCAGCGCGACCACGGCCAGGACGAGGGACGCGGCCAGGGTGCGCAGCTCCACGAGGTGCCATTCGCGACGCAGCGTGCGCAGCGCCAGCCGCGTCACGTTCATGCAGCCACCCCGAGGCGCCCTTCACGCAGCTCGGCCTGGCGCGCGCAGCGTGCGGCGAGGCGCGGATCGTGCGTGACCAGGATCAGCGTCGTCTTGTGCTGGCGGTTCATGTCGAACAACAGGTCACCGACATGCTCGCCGGTGTGCTGGTCGAGGTTGCCGGTGGGTTCGTCGGCAAACAGGATGCGCGGCCGGTGGACGAAGGCGCGGGCCAGCGCGACGCGCTGCTGTTCGCCGCCGGAAAGCTGCGCGGGGTAATGGCGACGGCGGGCGGCAAGGCCGACGGCATCCAGTGCCGCGTGCGCGCGGTCTCGGGCGTTGTCGTCGCCCTCCAGCTCCAGCGGGAGCATGACGTTTTCTTCCGCGGTGAGCGCGGGGAGCAGGTGGAACGACTGGAACACGAAGCCGACCAGCCGGCGGCGCACCGCCGCGCGTGCTTCCTCATCCATGCCGCCGAGCGATTGGCCGTCGAGGCGGATCGTGCCTGCGGTCGGCACGTCCAGCCCCGCCAGCAGCCCGAGCAGGGTGGTCTTGCCCGAGCCCGATGCCCCGACGATGGCGAAACTTTCGCCCGCGGCCACCGCCAGGTTCACGCCTGACAGGATATCCAGCTGGCCCTCCGGACCGAAAACCGACTTGCTAACATCCGCCACTTCAAGAAGAACTCGGGAAGAATCGCTCATGCGTCGTAGCCTGGTCCTGTTGCTGCTTATGGTTTTCTGCGCCGTGGCCCACGCGGCGGGCTCGCCACGCAAGGTGCTGGTGCTCGGGGACTCACTGTCGGCGGCGCACAACATCCCGGTGGAGGCCGGCTGGGTGCGTTTGCTGGACGCGCGCACTTCGAACATGGCGCCACCATGGGCAATGGTCAATGCCAGCATCAGCGGCGAGACCTCGCTGAGTGGTCGCAACCGCCTGCCCGCGCTATTGGGCCGGGAGAAGCCGGGCGTGGTGGTGATCGAACTGGGCGCGAACGATGGCCTGCAGGGGCTTTCGCTGGGCAAGCTGGCTGAAAACCTCGATGCCATGGTCACCGCGGCGCAGGGCGCCGGGGCAAAGGTGCTGCTGCTGGGCATCGAACTGCCGGTGAACTATGGCCCGCAGTACAGGGACGGGCTGCGCAAGGTATATGCCGATGCCGCGAAGAAGCACGACGTCGCCCTCGTGCCCTTTCTCCTCGATGGCGTGGCCCTGGATCCGGCGCTGATGCAGGACGACGGGCTGCATCCCACCGCGAAGGGCGAGCCCCGCGTGGCGGAGAATGTATGGAAAGCGCTTGCACCCCTACTCAGGTAAACGACGAAACGTCGACGTTTACCTACCCAGAATGAATACCTGTTTTCGGTCTTCACGCTGTTCTCACCGGTCCGGCCGTTAACTCTTCACATTTGTGAATCACGAGAAGGAGAGTGGAGCGATGAGCAACCGCGACGAACAAGCAGGCCTGATCCTCCTCGTCGAGGACAACCGTCAGATTGCCGAGATGGTGGGCGAATTCCTTGAGCGCCGGGGCTACTCCGTCGACTACGCCGCCGACGGCGTGAGCGGGCTGCACCTGGCCGTGTCCAACAGCTATGACGTGATCGTGCTCGACCTGATGCTGCCGGGCATGGACGGCCTGGACGTGTGCCGCAAGCTGCGCAAGGACGGAAAGAAGTCCACTCCGGTGCTGATGCTGACGGCGCGCGACACGCTGGAAGACAAGCTGGTGGGCCTGGAGGCAGGCGCCGACGATTACCTGGTCAAGCCGTTCGAAGTGCGCGAACTCGAAGCGCGCCTGCGCGCCCTGATCCGCCGTGACCGTCGCCAGGTGTCGTCCGAAGTCCTCACGGTCGGCGACATGACCCTCGACACGGCGACGCTGCGCCTGACCCGTGGCGGCCAGGAGCTGACCGTCTCGCCGATCGGCCTCAAGCTGCTGGCGATCCTCATGCGCGAATCGCCGCGCGTGGTGAGCCGCCGCGATATCGAGCGCGAGATCTGGGGCGATACGCTGCCCGATTCGGACACCCTGCGTTCGCACCTCTACAACCTCCGCCGGGTCATCGACAAGCCGTTCGACCGGCCGTTGCTCCACACCATCCACTCGGCGGGCTACCGCCTCGCCGACCTCGATTCCGAGGTTGCCGCTTCACAGACGGCCTGAGCAAAGGTGCGGGGCTGGAAGTAATCGATGGAAGGCAGGACATCGCAGGGGACTGGGCGGGGCTGGCGCGGATCGTTCCGCGCCCGCATCGCCATCGTCTTCTCCTTGCAGACGCTCGTGGTGGTCATCGCTTCGTTGATGACCGCCTACGACGTCGCGCCCCTGGGCGCGGCGCTGGCGATCATGTTGTGCTCGGGCGCGCTGTCCTGGCTGGCGGTCTCGCGCGCCTGGCTGCCGATCGCGGCCCTGGCCCGTCTGTTGAACGGCTGGGATCCCGACCACCCTGACATGGAAGGCCTGGCTGCCGAAGAGGGGCGCGGCAGGGGTGGTGACAACGATATTTCGTCACTGGTCCGTGGATTGCACGGACTGGCGTCCCGCATCGAGGGGTTCGGCGAGCGCGAGCGGAACTTCACCCGCGATGCCAGCCACGAGCTACGCAGTCCGCTCACCGTCATCAAGATGTCGTCGGACATGCTGGCGGACGAAACGGACCTGTCGGAGTTCGGCCATCGCTCGCTGGAGCGCATCCGCCGTTCCACGCGCGAGCTGGAATCGCTGGTGGAAGCCTTCCTCATCCTGTCGCGGGAGTCCGACCAGGGGCTCGCCGAGGAAGACTTCATCGTCAACAAGGTGCTGCGCCAGGAAGTGGACTACGCCCGCGAGCTCATCGCCGGCCGTCCGGTCGAGCTGATCCTCGACGAACCGGCGGCGTTCGCGTTGCATGCGTCGCCGCGTGTGTTCGCCGTGCTGTGCGGCCAGCTCATCCGCCATGCCCTGCAGCAGACCGACCAGGGCACGATCGTCGTCACCGTGATGCCGGGCAGCGTGAGCGTCATCAACCCGGCCGTGGATGTACCCGAGCCCGGAAGCCGTCGCCATGCATCCGTGGATCGGCATGGTTTCGATCTCGCCATCGCGCGGCGCCTCTCGGACCGCTTCCAGTGGCCACTGGAACTGCGTGCACTGCCCGGTGCGTCACGCGTCGCCAGCGTACGTTTCCCGAACCCCCAGCCCATCGAAGCCTGACGCTCGCCGTCGTAGGGGCCCACCCTGTGGGCGACACATCGCCTGTGGGAGTGAGCTTGCGAGCGATCGGCCCGCGCAAGGGCATCGTTCGCAAGCTCACTCCCACAAGATGGCGGTGGCAGTTGGCTTATCGTTGACCGAGCAGCTTTGTCACGCGCTCTGGCGTGAGCGCTCCGCTATACGCCTCGCGCGAACCATCCGCGCGGATCACCAGGGTGCGCGGCGTCTCGCCGCCCCAGGTCGGGTCGATCATGAAGTTGAGGCGGTCGGGCGTTGCGTCCGTATAGGCACGCGCCGGTACGTCATCGAGCTTCGCGTCTTTCAGCCGCTGCGCCAGCGCATCGCGCTGGGCCATGGGATCGGTAGCGACGTAGATCAGTTCCACGTCCGCATGCTGGCGCTGATAGGTGCGCAGCGCGGCCAGGTTTTCTTCGCAGTAGGCGCAGTCGAGCGACCACAACGCCAGCACCTTGCTGCCTTTCGCCGGTGCCGCCACTAGCGCGCCCACCTCGGCCGCCGCGAGGGGCGTGGGCGCTGCCGCACGCGCGGGTGCTGCCAGCGAGAACACTGCAAGAGCACACAGCACCGCCGATGCGCCGCGACGGCGCAACCAGGCGATCACTGCAATGCCTCCGTCGGCACCATCCTGAACTGCCCGCCAGGATTCCAGGCGACAAAAGCGCGGTGATCGTGCAGTACCAGCTTCGGCCAGCCCGACGCACCGTTGGTGTTCGCGATCGCGCGTGGCTCACCGAACGTCGCGCCACCGTCGTCGGATTCGCGCAGCATCAACTCGAGACCGTTCGCGGTCATCTGGTGCCAGGCGATCCATACATGCCTGCCATCGACGGCGAGGTCGGCATGCGATGGCCCGTTCCCCGCGACGATGGCCTGATGCGCGGGCTCCTTGCCTGGCTGGAGCTGGCCATAGGTGATCTGCGGCTTGCCATCGGCCGCGCTGAACCAGACGGCGTGGCGGGTCCCCGCCGCATCGATCGCTAGCGAGGGCCCATGGTGCGGGCAACCTTCGATATGCCACTGGGTGAACGTCGCGCGCTGCACGTCGACCTTGCCGCCGATCGAAAGCGTGGCGTACGCGTGGTCGCGGATGTTGTCGCCATAGATCGCGCGGAAGAACGCATCGATGCTTCCATCTGGCGCACGGGCGAGGGCGATGCGGCAGCACTCGCAGCTCTGGTCGGTGATCTTCCGCTCGGGCGCGAACGTCGTGCCGCGGTCGGTTGACCAGCTGTAATACGTGGCCGCGCCAAGGTAAGGCTTGTGCGCCCTGGTCGCCGCCTCGAGGTCGCGCTTGTCGATCCAGGCCACGATCACGTTGCCCTTGCCATCGACCGCCAGCGAATCGAAACGGTGGGTGATCTCGGCGGTGTCCGTATGCACCGTCTTCGGCGCGTCGAAGTGCGCGCCGCCATCCAGCGAACGCGAGAAGCGGACGAAGCCGGTCCACGGCGCCTTGCGTGGTTGCGACCACGTCACGTAGAGCTCGCCCTTCGGACCAAGCGCGATCTTCGGGCGGTTTTCGCCCTCGGCGTAGATCCGCTCGCCGGTGGGGTTCACGATGGTCGAGAGCGCGAAGTCGCGGCCCATGTCGTCCGAGCGGCGGACGCGCACATGTTCGCCGACCGTGTCGACGACCCAGAGGTGGCCTGCGTTATCCATGGCCGCATCGAAGCCGAGCGGGGCTTCGTTGGCCATGCCTGCCATGTCGTGGGCATGGGCGGCCGGGATGGTTACCGCCAGGAGCAGGAGCATCGCGCGCAAGCGCGCTCCCACAAGACCCGCGACATCCCCCGTGGGAGCGCGCTTGCGCGCGATACTCCCTACAAAGCGTGCCGTACCCTTTGTGGGAGCGCGCTTGCGCGCGATGGCTCTCAACCAGGCGTTCATCAGTTCTCGTCCGGCCGCTCGCGCACGGGGTGCTTGCTCAGCTTGCGCTGCAGCGTGCGGCGGTGCATGCCAAGCCGGCGGGCGGTCTCCGAAATATTGCCCTCGCACTCGGTCAGCACGCGCTGGATATGCTCCCACTCGAGCCGGCGCAGCGGCAGCGGTGCGTCCGGCGCGTCTGCAAAATCATCGCCATCCGCGGGGCCCGCATCACCATCGAGCAGCGCACGCACCACGGCGTCGGCATCGACGGGCTTGGCCAGGTAATCGTGCGCGCCGCGCTTGATCGCTTCCACGGCCGTAGCGATCGAGGCGTAGCCCGTGAGCAGAAGCACGCGGATATCGGGCACCAGCGATTGCAGCTCAGGGATCAGGCGCAGGCCATTCTCATCGCCGAGCTTCAGGTCCAGGACGCAATAGCGCGGCTGGTGGCGGCGGGTGAGAGCGCGCGCGTCGTCGGCATTGTCGGTGGTGATCACTTCGAAGCCGCGCGAGCCCAGGGCGCGGCCAAGGACGCGGGCGAAGGTCGGGTCGTCATCGACGATCAGCAGCGGGCGGCCGCCGGGCGGGATCAGTTCGTTCATGCGTGGTCTCCAATGACCGAAAGGGGCAGGCGCAGGCGCATCTGCGCGCCATGCCCGGTATTGCTCGCGGCCAGCTCGCCATCGAGGCGCTCCGCCGTGGCTTCGGCGAGGGCGAGGCCAATGCCAAGCCCGGTCGCCTTCTGGGACAAGCCTAACGTCCCCAGTTCATCCGCTTCGTCAAAACCGGGGCCTTCGTCGGTCACGGTGAGCACCAGCCACGGCCCTTCGACGCGGATATCGAAGCCGACGAACGCACTGCCGTTGAGCGACGAGGCCTCGACGGCGTTATTCAGCAGGTTGATCAACGCGTGGCGCAGCCCGGGTGGCGAGCGCAGCGCCAGGCGTTCGGCGCCGGGCTCCACGCTCAGCGCCACATCGGCTTCGGGGCGCAGGAGCTGGAAGCGTTCCATGCAGACATGCACGAACTGCCCCACGGTAAGGCGCTCGGGCACCTGCGAAAGCTGCGCCTGGCCGAAGGCCACCATCTCGCGCAGGATCGTGCGGCAGCGCTGCACCTGGCCTTCCAGCAGGTCGAGGTCATCGCCCAGCGCGTTATCGCCGGCGTGCTCGCGGCGGATCTCCGGCAGCAGGGTGCGCATGGTCGAAAGCGGGGTGTTCAGTTCGTGCGCGGCGCCCGCCGCCTGCGTCGCGATGGCAAGGATGCCCTCATCGCGCAGGGCGCGTTCGCGCACGCGCTGCACCTCGCCCTGCTGCGTGCGGATGGCCTTGGCCAGGTTGCTGATGAAGACGCCCAGCAGGATGGCCATGATGACGAAGTTGACGCCCAGGCCAGCCACATAGAGGTCGAAGTCGAGGCTTTTGTTGCCCAGCGTGGGCAGCGGCAGGTGGTACGGCACCAGCAACACGTAGGCCACGCCGGTGAGGATCGAGACCAGCGCGACGCCGACGATGGAAAGTGCGGCTGCGGAAAGCGCGATGGGTACCAGCAGCAGGCTGACGAACGGATTCGCCGCGCCGCCGGTGAAGTACAGCAGGTAGCCGAGCACCAGCGTGTCGAAAGCGATGTGCACGATCGCTTCGCCCTCGCTGATCTTCCACGGCATGCCCAGCCGGAACGATGCCGCGGCGGCGAACACCGCCAGCACGCAGACGCCGATCATCAGCGGGAGGAGGGGGACGTCGAGCTTGAGCAGCGTGACGCAGGAAAGGATCGCGACGCTCTGGCCGGCGATGGCGCACAGGCGCAGCCAGGCCAGGGTACGTGCAAGGACGAACGGACCGGAGCGGGAGGAGGGGCTGTGCAGGTGATCGCTCATGGTCTCTTTGAACGAAGGGCCGCCCCGGTCAGGGCGGCCCTTGTCGGGTTACAGGTCTTCGTTATGCACCGGCGGTACCGGCGGGACATCGGCCAGCGCGTGGTCGAGCGAGAGCTTGCGCATCAGCGGCAGCATCAGGACGGCCAGCACGGTGCAGCCGACGCCGACGAAGCCGAGCTTGTTGAACAGGCTGGTGTAGATCGGCAGCGACTGCAGCGGATCGTTGATGTCGCTGGGGATGGCGGCGTAGTTCGCGACCACGCTACCCAGGTACTGGGAGACGCCGACCGCGACGTAGTAAGCGCCCATCATGAAGCCGCCCATGCGCGCCGGCACGTAGCGGGCGATCATGGCCAGGCCCAGGCCGCTCACCAGGATCTCGCCGAGCGAGTACAGGCCATAACCCCACACCATGTACCAGGAGGAGATCAGGCCATTCACGGCGGTGTGCGCGCCCAGGCCGTACATGAAGAAGCCGGCGGCCACGGCGACGAAACCCAGCGCGAACTTGGCGGCGACCGGGAAATCCTTGCCGTGCTTGCCCAGCGTGTTGTACAGCCAGACAAGAATCGGCGAGAGGATCACGATCCAGATCGCATTGAGCGACTGGAACTGCTCGGGGATCCAGCGGAAGATTTCAAAGCCGAAGATGCCGAACGAGAGGTCCACGTTGCGCTGTGCGAACAGGTTCAGCGAGGTCGACATCTGCTGGTAGAAGATGAAGAAGAAGATCGTCTGGATGGTGAGCACCAGCGCGGCGATCAGGCCGGCCCGTTCGCTCCGCTCAACCGAGCGGATGAGGTGGGCGAAGATGCACAGGATCAACACGCCCGCCGCATAAACGCACATCTTGGCGATGGTCTGGTTCTGCAGGATGGCGGCCGACACACCAATGATGGCGAGGCCGCCGACAACCACGCCGAGGACGTTCTTGATCGGCGGACGGGTTTCGTCCGGCACCGAACCGATATGCGCCAGGGTGTGGCGCATGAAGAAGTAGTTGACCAGGCCGAGGATGAGGCCGATCGAGCACACGCCGAAAGCGGTGTGCCAGCCCAGCGCATCGCCGTAGTGCTCACCTACGTAGTCGCGGATCCACGGGGTGAGCAGCATCGAGATCGTCGAGCCGACGTTCACCGCCATGTAGTAAATGGTGAACGCGCTATCGATCTTTACCGCATCACCTTCGTAGATCTTGCGCACGAGGTTGCCGGCGTTCGGCTTGAACAGGCCGTTGCCGAGGACGATCACGCCCAGCGCGACGTACAGGAAGATGGCGTTGTCGGTGGGGACCCAAAGCAACGCGTAACCGACCATCAGCACGACAGCGCCGGTGAGCATGGTGCGGCGCGTACCGAGGAATTTGTCGCCGATCCAGCCGCCGATGGCGGGGGTGGCGTAGATCAGGGCAGCGGCGGCGCCCCAGACCAGGTTGGAGTCGGCTTCGGCGAAGCCGAGCTTCTTGACCATGTAGGTGACCATGAGCACCTGCATGCCGTAGAAGCCGAAGCGCTCCCACATTTCGATAAGGAAGACCGTGCTGAACGACTTGGTCTGTGAAACGGGTGGATTCTGAATTGCCATGTATTTTCCGGACACATTGGAAACAGCGAACGGCCAAAAATGGCCGTTCCCGTTGCCATGACCCTGAACGGGGCCACAACCGTTCAAGCGTAATACAAATGGTCCGCCGGGTTGTGTTGCAGCGCCAGAGGGGCGCGGCGATTCGCCACAAGGGGAGGGGGTAAGCCTGCCCAAAGGCCGCCTGTGGCATCATATCGGGCCACACCACACCCTTCGGCGCCTATCCATGCCGCAGTGCACCTACAACCCGGCCTCGCGGGCTTCCCGCCAGGCGCCCCAGCGGCAGGCCTGAACTCCATGGCATCTACGGTTCCCCGCGGTCCGCGGCAGATCTACACGGCTTTTGGCTGGTCCATGAAGGGCCTGAAAGCCTGTTTCCAGTACGAAGCCTCGTTCCGCCTGGAGGTCTTCAACGCCATCGTGGTCATCCCGCTGGGTCTCTGGCTGGGTGCGGGCGCGGTCGAGAAGATCATCCTGATCACCTTCCCGATGCTGGTGCTGGCCATGGAGCTGCTCAATTCGGCCATCGAGGCGGTGGTCGACAAGGTGAGCCCCGAGTTCCACGAGCTCGCCGGCCGCGCCAAGGACATGGGCTCCGCCGCCGTGTTCCTCATGATGGTCATGGTCGTCGTCAGCTGGGCCCTGATCCTCGTTCCCCGGTATTTCTGAAGCCCTCTGCGGGGGATGGGCGCGTGCCCGCCCTTCGGGGCTGGCCTGGGCCCGATGGAACAATCCGCCGGGCGCCGACTTGGGTTACCGTGTGCCCCGCACACCCAAGGAACCCGCTGCCATGAAGACATTCCTCCGCGCCTTTGCCCTCGTCGCCCTTGTCGGGTTCCTGTCCGGCTGCGGCTACAACTCGATCCAGCGCGAGGACGAGGCCGTCAAGGCCGCCTGGTCCGAGGTGCTGAACCAGTACCAGCGCCGCGCCGACCTGGTGCCGAACCTGGTCAATACCGTGAAGGGTTATGCGCAGCACGAAGAGCGCGTGCTGACGGAAGTCACCGCCGCCCGCGCCAAGGTCGGCCAGGTCCAGCTCTCGCCGGAACAGGCGAACGATCCGGAAGCCCTGGCCAAGTTCCAGGCCGCCCAGGGCCAGCTCTCCGGCGCGCTGTCGCGCCTGCTGGTGGTCAGCGAGAACTACCCGCAGCTCAAGGCGGATGGCTCGTTCCGTGACCTCCAGGCCCAGCTCGAGGGCACCGAGAACCGCATTACCGTCGCCCGCAAGCGCTACGTCGATGCCGTGCAGTCGTACAACACGCTGATCCGTTCGTTCCCGAACAACCTCACGGCCAAGGTCATGGGTTACCAGGTGAAGCCGAACTTCAGCGTCGAGAACGAGAAGGCCATCTCCACGGCGCCCACCGTCGACTTCAACAGCGCCCCGGCGCCGGCACCGGCGGCTTCGGCCGCGCACTGATGCGCCGGTTCGCGGCACGGCTGCTGCTCGTCCTTGCGTTGCTGGTGCCGCCCCTGGCGGCACTGGCCGACGATGCGGCCGTCCCGAAGCTCACCCGCCACGTCACCGACCTGACCGGCACCCTCACCGCCGACCAGGTCAACCAGCTGGACGCCCGGCTGGTCGCCCTGGAAAAGGCCAAGGGTGCTCAGGTCGTCGTGCTGATGGTGCCCACCACCCAGCCCGACGACCTCGAGAGCTACTCGATCAACGTGGCCGAGGCCAACAAGGTGGGCCGCAAGGGCACGGATGACGGCGTGCTCCTGCTGCTGGCGAAGAACGATCGCCGTGTGCGCATCGAGGTGGGCTACGGCCTGGAGGGTGCGCTCCCCGACGCCATCGCTTCGCGGATCATCCGCGAGTACATGGCGCCGAAGCTGCGCGCCAACGATTACTACGGTGGCATCACCGAGGCGCTCAACGCGATCACCCAGATCGTCAACGGCGAGACCTTGCCGCCACCGGTCAACCCGGATGAAAGCCACGAGCGTCGCGGCAACGGGGGAGGGCACTTCCTCATCCCGCTGCTGTTCGGCGTGCTGTTCCTGCGTGGCGTACTCGGCCGGGCACCCCTGGGCGTGCGCATGCCCATCGGCGGCATCATCGCCGGTGGCCTTGGCTGGCTGCTCCTGAACTCCCTGGTCTTCGGCGCGCTCGGCCTGATCGGCGGCGCGCTGCTCATGGCCATCCCTGCGGGTGCCGGCCGTTCCATCGGCGGCGGTGGCTGGGGCGGCTGGGGTGGCTTTGGCGGTGGTGGCGGCTTCGGCGGCGGCGGTTTCGGCGGCGGTGGTGGCGGCTTCAGTGGCGGCGGCGGCAGTTTTGGCGGCGGCGGTTCGTCGGGGAGCTGGTGATGGGCATGCAGCGGATCGCAACCAACCTGTTCGGCGCCTGGTTCCAGATCGGCAGGCAGTTCCCGAAGGAAGCGCTGGATGACATCGCAAAGCGCGTGGGCTTCGGCGAGTGCACGCACCGCGGCGAACTGCGCGTCGCTGTGGAATCACGCCTGCCACTGGCCGCCGTCCTGGAAGGTGTGACTGCCCGCGATCGGGCAGCCTCACTCTTTTCACACCTGCGCGTGTGGGACACCGAAGAGAACTGCGGCGTGCTGCTCTACGTCCTGCTCGCCGAACACCGCATCGAGATCGTCGCCGACCGCGGGATCGCCGCGAAGGTGGCTCCGGATGAATGGCACGCCATCACGGCGCACATGCGCGATGAATTCGCGAAAGGGCACTTCCGCGAGGCTGTGCTGACCGGCGTCGACGAAGTGGGCGCGCTGCTCGGCCGCCACTTTCCGTCCGACGGCACGCCGCGTACTAACGAGTTGCCGGACCAACCTTTGTTGCTCTGACGCACGGCCATCGCGCGCAAGCGCGCTCCCACCCGAGACCTGCGTAACCGCTTGTGGGAGCGCGCTTGCGCGCGATTCCCGGCTGCGAAACACGCACAAAAAAAGGGCTGCCCGAAGGCAGCCCTTTTTCTCACACAAGTGCAGCGGTACGGCTTCTTACAGGCTGAAGTCGTACTGCACCAGCAGGCGCAGCGAGCGCGGCGTCTGGTAGTAGGTCGGCACGCGGTAGGTCGAGCCGTAGTACGTCGCATCCGCGCCGTTCTCGCCCACTTCATCAACGGCGGTCTTGGTGTCGTTGTTGAAGAGGTTGAGCACGTCGAGCTGCACGGTCAGGCCCTTGGCGTAAGCCGGGGTGTAGACCACGTTCGGGCTGATCGACCACTGCCACGGCAGGCGCTTGGCCGTGCCGCGCGACTTGATCTGGCCGTCGCAGTAGAAGAACTCCGAGTTGTAGCCCGGGATACCGCCGACAGTCTCGTCGCCGCCGCCGAAGCAGCTGGACGGACGGCCCGACTCGAGCAGGCCGTTCACGCCAACCTGCCATTCCGGGGTGATGCGGTAGCCGCCGTACACCTTGATGCTGTGGCGACGGTCGTTCGGCAGGTAGCCGGTCGCACCGGTCATCAGTTCGGGGTAATCGAACGCGCTGGTCGTGCCCGTATCCTTCTGGCCGTTATCCGACTTCACCAGGCCTTCCGTGTTGCCACGGTTCTTCGACCAGGTGTACGACGCATTGACGTACCAGTTGTCGGTGGCCTTCTCGGCCGACAGGGTGACGGCTTCGTACGTGCGCTTGGCCTTCTCGCCGAACGCCACGCCCGGCAGGGTCACGTTGCGCAGCTGGCCGCTGCCGTCGAGATCGACGTCAACCGACACCTTGCTGCCCGGGTTGTAGATGAAGCAACCCGGCATGGTCGCCGGCGGCGTGAACTGGTCGCCGTTCTTGTCCATGTCCAGGCCGATCGACTTGCCGTAAGCGTAGAACGGACGCCAGTCGCAGGTATCGTCGATGGCGTTGTTGAGCTTGCGGTAGGTCGCCTTGGCGCCGACCACCCAGTCGTTCAGGAAGTCGTTGTCGCTGGTGATGCGGTGCTGGATGCCCAGGATGAACTCATCCTGCGAGTACGGCTTCAGGTCCTTCGTGGCGACCGAACGCGGATCCGGGGTCGAACCGTTCTCGCCGTTGACGATGCTCTGGCCGCTCAGCGGAGCGCCCAGGGTCGGCGTACCGGTCACCGGATCGATGGCCGAGTAAGCGAAGTTCTGCATCGTGTAGTACGAGGCCGTGGCGGCGCGCAGGGCGACGTTCGCGGCGATCGGCAGCGAGTAGCGGCCGGCGGTACCGAAGACCTTGGTCGACGAATCGCCGAACACGTCCCACGAGAAGCCCAGGCGCGGCTGCCAGATGTTGCCCTGGCGAACGAAGTTCTGGGCAGCGCCGTTCTTGTTGTTGAACGAGTCGTTGCGGACGCCGATGTAGGCGAGCACCTTGTCGGTGACCTGCCAGTTATCCTGCAGGAACCACGACTTCTGGTCGATCGCGACCGAACCACCGGTGCGGTAGTTGTAGGCCGTCACGTAGTCCTGGCCGGTCTTGTCGGTGCGGTAGTACCACAGGGCGCCACCCGCGTATTCCTGGCCAGCGTCCGAGCTCCACTTCTCACGCGAGAAACCGCCCGACAGGTCGTGGTCGCCCACCTTCCAGTCGAGGTCGACACGGTAGGCCGTGCGCTGGTCTTCGCCGTTGAAGCGGTCGATGGTGCTGTCGAGGTAGCACGAGTTGACCGGTGCGGTGGCGCCGCTCAGGGTGCTGCTGCGACGGTCGATGACGTACGGGCAGCCCGAGTTGGCGCCGTTGATGTTGCCATCGTACTTCGTGGTGGTGCCGTCAGCCGAGACGTAGTCCGAGGAGTTCTTGGACTTCATCTTGCCCCACTGCGCCGACACGGTCAGGTCGTCAGTGATGTAGCTGGTGTACTTGAAGATGTTGACCGCGCCGCCGGTCTTGAGGTGCTTGCGACCCAGGTAATCGGTGGTCGACGGCTTGCCGTCGGCATCGATCTCCGAGTTGTAGTACTGGTTGGTCGTGTGCTGCGTGTTGTTCATCCCCGTCCATTCGAGGATGTTCGAATCGTTGATGTTCCAGTCCATCTTGATGAGATAGAACGGATCATCGTAGTCGTTGCGCGACGCCGGGGTCGTGGAAACGGTCGACGGGTAGGTCGTCGTCGATTCCTTGTGCGACTGGAAGATGCCGTAGAAGAACAGCTTGTCCTTGATCAGCGCGCCGCCCAGCCAGGCCGAGTAGACGTTATCGTTGTCGCTGTTCTTCTGGTAGGTGCGGTAGAGGTTACCGTCCTTCGTGTAGGTGGTCGGCTGCTGCTCGCGGCCCCATGCCGGGGTGTACACCCAGGATGCGCCACCCTTCCATTCGTTGGTGCCACGCTTGGTGATCACCGAGGTCACGCCGCCGGTCGAGAAACCGTACTGCGCGCCGTAGCCACCGGTCTGCACGTCGAGCTGCTGGATGGCCTGGAACGGCACTTCCGAGAACGACAGGTTGTTGTACAGGTTGGTGACGTTGAAACCGTTGACGTAGTAGCTGTTTTCAGCGACCGAGGCGCCGCCGAACGACGGCAGGTTGCCGAAGGCCGAATCGCCCTTGACGGTGCCGGGGGTCAGTGCGGCGACGTCGACGACGTTGCGCGGGACCGGGAGCTTGTCGAGCTTGTCGGCGGTGAAGCTGGTGCGCGACTCGACCGAGGCGACGTCGATCGCGGTGAGGGCGTTGGCCGAGACCGTGACGGTATCGAGGGCCTGCGCGCTGCTGCTGCCGCCGGTGGCGGAGGCGAAGTTCAGCTGCGCCGACTGGCCGGCGACGACGTTGATGTCACGGGTCGAAACGGTCGCGCCGTTTTCGATGACGTTGACGCGGTAGCTGCCGATCGGCAGCGACGAGGCGCGGTAGTGACCATCCTGGTCAGCGGTGACGGAGCGCGATGCGCCCGAGCCGAGGTTCTGGATCTGGATGGTCTGCGAAGCCGAGGCGGTGCCGTAGATGTCGCCAACGGTGCTCTGGGCGTACGCGGTGCCAGCCAGAAGGCAGGCGCCCAGCGCGGAAACGAGCGCAGTGCGCTTCAGCACGCGCGAACGCGTGAGCAGGGTGGTGCTTGTCATGAGGTCAAAAACTCCCTGGCCCTGCGTATTTCAGCAAGGCACTGAACAGCTTGTAGTAGCGCCGCGGGGACGGCACTCGATTGTGGGTGTGTGAGGTAAACGGCGTGGGGACACCGACGTCGCGCCAACCCCTGGGCGAATGGCGACGTAACACGAACATAACGCCGTCGTCATATGACTGCAAGCATTTACGGGGTTTATCACGTGATAATGCTGCGTACGCAAGCAGTTACGCCCGCGCCGGGAATGCGAGTGGTTCTCAGAACCGCTGCTGGTACCCGATATAGAAGTAACGATCGATATCGAACGCCGGGTTATACGGCGGACTGCCGCCACCCGCGCTCGAGACGTTGTAGTACAACGGCCCCTTGCGCCCGAACACGTTGTTGATACCCACGCGAACGCTGCCGTTCCACGGCGCCATCCAGCGGAACTGGAAGTCGTTGAATGCGACGCCACCCTTGCGGCTCACGCCGCTGACGCCGCTGATCACGTTCAACGTGTCGGGCTGGTTGCATTCGACCGTCGACGACCAGCAGGAATCCTTCAACCCGGAGTAGTAGCGGGTGGTCCATGTGGCGCCGAAGCGGCGCCAGGTCCAGTCGAGCGAAAGGTTGGAGCGCACGCGGTACAGGCCCTGCACGCCATTCATGTAGCCAGCCAGCTGGCGCGGCTCGGCGCTCGCGCTGCTGCGCTGGGTGTAGTCCTTCAGATAGGTGCTATCGGAGAGCAGGGTGAACTCGCCGTAGCGCGTCTGCGGGAAACGATAATGCAGGCCGAGATCGTAGCCTTCCGTACGGAGCGAGCCCAGGTTGACGAGGGTTTCGTCGAGCGCGGTGATCGTGCCGTTGGGCGCGCGGGTGAACCGGCCGCAGTACGTCGGGTCGTTGCGTACGTAGCAGAAATTGAGGATGTCACCCGCGAGGATCGGCGTGATCACGTCGTGGATGTCGACCTTGTAGTAATCCAGCGTCATGTCGAGCCCGTCGAGGTAAACGGGGCTGTAGACGAGGCCGGCGGTGCGCGTGATCGAGGATTCCGGCTTCAGGCGCGGGTTGGCGCCGGCGCGGAATGCCGTGGGGTTCTGCCCACCGGTATTCGACGTGACCTGGGCGCCTGACTGGTCGACCTGGCGGTAATTGGCCGGCACACCTGCGGCGGCGCACCGCGAGCGCACCGCGGCATCGGTCGCGGAGGCGCCAAACGCGCTGTCGCACGGGTCGAGGAAGCTTTCAAAGCTCTCGGTCGAGCCTGCGTACAGGTCGGACACTGTCGGCGCGCGGAAACCCTGCGCATACGTGCCACGAAGCAACAGGTCATCGAACGGCTTCCAGCGGAAGCTGTACTTGTTGTTCGTGCGGCCACCGAACGCGGTGTAGTGCGAATAGCGCGACGATGCGTTGATCGCCAGCTCCTGCGCCATGGGCAGGTCGGCGAGTAGCGGAACGTCGAACTCGAGGTAGGCCTCGTTCACGATGTAACCGCCGTTCGTCGGATCGCTGGCGAGCTGCGTCGTCAGGCCGGCGGAATCCGCCGGATCAGGCACGTAACGTCCATCTTCCTGGCGATGCTCGAGGCCGCCGGCGACCCGCAGGGTGCCCGCGGGCAGGTCGACGAGGCCGCCCGTCAGGTTGGCGATGAAATCATTGGTGCGCGTGGTTTCGTGCGCCGTGGTGGTGGATGCCACGTAGCGCCACACCGCATCCGGCGTGGCGCCAGGTCCAGCCAGGATGTTCCACGGCACGCAGCCCGCCGCGCGATCGGCGGCATCGGCGCAGGCGACCTGGCCATCGATCGTCGTGGTCGCGCCCAGCGCCTTGCGCGCATTCACCAGGTTGATATTGCCGCTGGTGGTCCGGCTCGCCCGGTCTTCGGAGTAGGCGTACGTAACGTCCCAGTTCCAGTTGTGCTCGCCCAGGCTGAAGGTGCCCTCGACGCCGGCGTCGGCATGGAACACCTTCGACTTCGCCCAGATCATGCGCGGCAGTTCCACCGTGCGGCGGAAGAACGAGGTGTCGTAACCGGGGAACGGGTTGTAGGCGTTGGCCGGGTCGATGAACAGGCCTTCCGCGCGACCCGTGGGACTTTGAAGGGGGTAGCCGGAGGCCTGCGTGCGCGTATCGCGCACGCCGTAGTTCGCCATGCCGCGCAGGGTGATGTCGTCGGTCAGGTTGTAGCGGCCCGTGGCAAACAGGTTGCGCAGCTTGCTGCCCGAGCGGAACGTCATGTCGCGCTGGGTGTTGTACTTGTCCGCGGTGCTGTTCACGTCGTACGCGTGGTAATTCGCCAGGTCGCCGCTAGCGGTGGCGCCATGGTTGATCACGTACTGGTTGGGCACCCAGCTGCCATCGGCCGCGTAAGCGCCGGCGCCGGCGGTACCTGCCGCGCGCGGATCGGTGATGCCACCGTAGGGCCCCATGTTGTAGCCATCGAGCGGGTGGCGCGGCCCATAGGCCGTGCTGGTCAGGGTGCGCTTGCTGTCATCGATCGTGTCGCCATCTTCATAGCTGGCGCCGAGGATCAGCGACGAGCGCTCGGTGCTGCGGCCCCAGGTGAAGTTGCCGTTTTTCTGCGCGCCGTCGCCCTTGCCGTTCACGCCGTACTGGACATCGGCCAGGGCGCCTTCGAAGCGGTCGGTGGTGATGATGTTGACCACGCCACCGATGGCGTCGGAGCCATAGATGGACGAGGCACCGTCCTTCAGCACCTCGATGCGCTCGATGATGGAAACCGGGATGGTCGAGAGGTCGGTCAGGCCACCCAGGCTGGTGGTCCAGCGGCGGCCGTTGACCAGCACCAGGGTGCGCACGGCGCCCAGGTTGCGCAGGTTGGCGTAACGGCCACCGGCATCGTTGCTGGAGGAGAGCGTGTCCTGCGGGGTGACCTCGGGCGTCGCGGCCGAAGGCATGCGCGCCACGATGTCGCCCAGGCTCGTCAGGCCGGTGGCCCGGATGGCCGCACGGTCCATGGTGAAGACGGGTTGGGCTGTCTCGACGTCGATCCCGCGAATGCGCGAGCCGGTGACGGTGACATTGACCGGGGCGAGCATTTCCGCCGGCGAACCCGCTTCCTGGCCCGCAGGTGCCTCCTGCGCGGGCAGGGTAGCGGGCGCGAGGCAGCCGAGCAGCGCCACGGCAAGCACCGCCCGCCGCGCCGCGACGTGGCGCTTCTGCCAGCAACTGACGACCATACCCCGACAACCTCCCGATCCTCGCCAGGCACCACCCGGGCCCAGCGATCACGCGAACATAACGCTTGCGGGCGCAAGGGGCAACCGCCAGGGGTCACGGCGGTTGCCCCCGGGCCGGTCAGGGGGCCGCCGCTTTCGCCGCTGCGCCATCGCCGATGTTACGGTCCAGGAAGGCGGCGAGCTTGTTGTAGAGCTCCTCCACATTCTCCGGTTTGACGAAGCCGTGCTTCTCGCCCGGCTTGGTCAGCGTCTCGTACGGCTTGTGCGCGGCATCCAGGGCCGCCTTCATGGTCTTGAACTGGGCGAACGGCGCGCGCTCGTCGTCCTCGCCGTGGACCAGCATGATCGGCAGGTTCAGCTGGTCGGCCATGCGGGCGGGGGAGTTGGCCTTGAGCATGGCCGGGTCGGTGCCCAACGTCAGCCGCAGCTCGCTGGTGGCTTCCTTCGACTCGGAGATATCCCCCTTGTCGTACATCATGGGCAGGTCGTACAGACCGGCATAGCCCACCGCGCACTTGAACATGCCGGGCGCCCTGATCGGCGCCATCAGCGCCGAATAGCCGCCGAAGCTGGCGCCGAACACGCACACGCGCGAGGCATCGGCGTAGTGCTCGCCGGTCGCCCATTTCACGCTATCGATCAGGTCATCCTGGAGCAGCGTGCCCCACTTCTCGTAACCGGCCTGGACAAAGCCCTGGCCGCGGCCCGCCGAGCCGCGGAAGTTCACCTGCAGCACCAGGTAGCCCCGGTTCGCCAGGAACTGCGCATCCGCGTCGAAGCCCCACGTGTCCTTCTCGTCGAACGGGCCGCCGTGCGGCAGCAGCACCATGGGCAGGTTGGTCTCGGGCTTGCCCTTGGGGAAGGTCAGGATCGCTTCAATCTCCTGGCCATCGCGCGCCTTGAAACGCATGGGGCGCCGTTCCGACAGCTTTGTCGGGTCGAGCCACGGTGCGACCGTGAACAGCGAGCTGACCTTGTACGTCTTCGTGTTGATCAGCATGACGCGGCCCGGATCGCGGTCACTCCAGATGCTGAACATCAGCTCCGTCCCGTCTTCGCTGTACGAGACGAAGTTGACGGCGTAGCCGGGGAATTTCTGCGAGATCGCCATGTGCAGCTTGGCGGTGGGATCCTGCGCGTCCACGTAGCTCACCGTGGGCAGGCCGATCTCCGAGCGGGTGGCGAACGGGCGGAACGGCGCCGCGGTCCACAGGCCGTTCGACGTGACTTCGCTGAACGGATCCGTGCGGATCACGCGCGGGTTGCCGCCATCCGGGTCCTGTTCGACCAGCGCGCCACCGACGCCATCCGGGCTGTACTGGGCGTAGATCCGCGTGCCGCCGGCGACTTGCGCGAGGGGGGTGATCCGGGAGTGTTCACGGCCGACGGGCATCTTGGCCCAGTTGCCATTGGCATCGCGCCGGAACAGGACCCAGTGGTGCTCCAGGTCCACGCCATACGTGAACAGCGGCACGCCCTGCGGGTCGAGGGTGAAGCCCATCTGGCCGATGCCGATGTCGGTCATCTGCCGGCGAGCGCTGGTTTTCGCATCCACGTCGTACAGGGTGCTGCGATTGCTATCGGTCCACGAAGTGGTGCGCATGTAGAAGTGGCCGTTGGCCTGCTGCGGGCGCCCCTCGATCTCGCCGAAGCCGCGGTCGAGCGCACGCGTGCCGGCGCGCTTGCCGACACTTTCGTAGCCGTAGAGGTAATCCGGGTTCTTGCCATCGATATCGATCGCCATGATCTCGCCGGTGCGCGACGTGTTGCCGATCGAGCCATCGACCTTGCCGCGGGCGACCACGAGCCGGGTGTTGCTGGTCCAGAGGACCTCCGCCGGCAGTTCGTAAGGGGGCATCCGGATGAGCGAGATGGGCTTGCTCATGTCGTTGATGTCGAAGATGGCGACGCCGTGGGTCTTGCCATCGGGATCGTGGTACGAAACCGACACGTGCAGGCCATCGGGCGACAGGTGCGGGTCGGTGATCGGCGGGTGCCGGGCAAAGTCGGCGGCCGGGATCAGGTCGGCTGCCATGGCGCCGTGGGCGCATGCGGCAAGGCACAGCGCGGCCAGCAGCGGCCGGGCAAGGCGGTGGGTCATCTCGGTGTCTCCCCTGGTGAAGCATCCATACCCGCCGTCCCCCCGGACGGCGTTCCGGCTCGCTCTATAGCCCAACGGCCCCGTCTTCACAAGGCGGCATGCCGCATGCCGGGGCGGTACACTTGGGGATCGCCCCTCTAGCGTGCCCTTCCATGGCCGATCCGTTCGTCGTCAAATTCGATCCCGTCGCCGTCGCCCTCGGCCCGGTGCAGGTGCACTGGTACGGCCTGATGTACCTGGGTGGATTCCTCGGCGGCTGGGCGCTTGGCGAGTACCGCCGCCGCCAGGGTCGCCTGCCGGTGAACTCCGACCGCTTCAGCGACCTCATGTTCTACGCCATGATGGGCGTGGTCGTGGGCGGCCGCGTGGGCTACATGCTGTTCTACACGGCGATCAACTGGATCTGGACCGACCCGCTGGCCATCTTCCGCGTATGGGATGGCGGCATGTCCTTCCACGGCGGCCTGCTTGGCGTGCTGGTGGCCGGCATGTGGTGGTCGCGGCGCAACGGCGTCAAGTTCTTCGACACCATGGATTTCGTGGCACCGCTGGTGCCGCTGGGGCTGGGCCTCGGCCGCCTCGGCAATTTCATCAACGGTGAACTGTGGGGCAAGCCCACCGACCTGCCGATCGGCATGATCTTCCCGCACGCGCCGGATGCGCTGCCGCGCCACCCGAACCCGCTGTATGAGTTCGCGCTCGAGGGCGTGGTGATGTTCGTGGTGCTGTGGGTCTTCTCCATGAAGCCGCGCCCGCGTTACGCCGTCTCCGGCCTGTTTGCGCTGATGTACGGCCTGTTCCGCTTCACCATCGAGTTCGTGCGCGTGCCGGATGCGCAGCTTGGCTACCTCGCCTTCGGCTGGGTGACCATGGGTCAGATCCTGTCGCTGCCGCTCATCGCGCTGGGCATCCTGTGGCTGCTGATGTCGCGCCGCGCGCCCTACGCGCCGGTCGCAGCGCCTACCGCTACCGCCGCCTGATATCGTCGAACCCATGCAGCCCTATCTCGAACTGCTCCGCCACGTCCTCGACCACGGCGCCGACAAGGCCGACCGCACCGGTACCGGCACGCGCAGCGTGTTCGGCTGGCAGATGCGCTACGACCTCGCGAAGGGTTTTCCGCTCGTCACCACGAAGAAGCTGCACCTGCGCTCGATCATCCATGAGCTGATCTGGTTCCTGCAGGGCGATACCAACATCGCCTACCTGAAGGAGAACGGGGTCAGCATCTGGGATGAATGGGCCAACGCGGATGGCGATCTCGGCCCGGTCTATGGCCGCCAGTGGCGCGCGTGGCCCACGGCCGACGGCAAGGTGGTCGACCAGATCGCCTGGGTGGTGGAAGAGATCAAGCGCAACCCGGATTCGCGCCGGCTCATCGTTTCCGCGTGGAACGTCGGCGAGCTGCCGAAGATGGCGCTGATGCCGTGCCACACGATGTTCCAGTTCTACGTCGCGAACGGCAAGCTCAGCTGCCAGCTGTACCAGCGCTCGGGCGATATCTTCCTCGGCATCCCGTTCAACATCGCCAGCTATGCACTGCTCACCCACATGATCGCCCAGGTCACCGGGCTGGAAGTGGGCGACTTCGTGCACACGCTGGGCGATGCGCACCTTTACTCGAACCATATCGAGCAGGCGCAGAAGCAGCTGGCGCGTGAACCGCGTGCGTTGCCGAAGCTGGTGCTGAACCCCGAAGTGAAGAACGTCTTCGACTTCCGCTTCGAGGATGTGTCGATCGTTGATTACGATCCGCATCCGGCGATCAAGGCGCCCGTTGCCGTCTGAGCGTCAGGCGATCGAGCCGCCCCCATCGACGGTGATGGTCGAGCCCGTGGTGAAACCGGTGCCCGCCGCATAGAGCACCGCGTTGGCGATGTCTTGCGGTTCACCCACGCGCTTGCTTGGGAGCTTGCCGGCAGCCGTCGCAAAGAACGCAGCTCGCGTGGCGTCATCCATGCCACCCCACAGCGGCGTGCGGACGACGCCCGGGGATACCGCGTTGACCCGCACCGGCGACATCTCGAGCGCCAGCCCGCGTACGAGGCTCTCAAGGGCGGCATTGATCGCACCTTGCAGGACTGAGTTGGCGCTGGGGCGCACGGAAAGGAAGCCGGTGACGAGTGTCAGCGACCCTCCGTCGCGGATCCGGGCGGCACGGGCCACGCGGTAGGCGCCCCAGAACTTGCTCTCCATTGCCGAGTAGGCGTCCTCGAGGCCCAGTTTGCGGACCGGGCCGCCGGGCGTCTGGGCGGCGGAGACCACCACGTGATCCCATTCCTGGCCCGATAGCAGCGACTCGACAGCCTCGTTGTCGGCCGTATCGAGCGCAACGGTACGCACATCGTGCCCGATATGGTTGGCCGCCTCCTGGAGCCTGGTCGCCGAGCGTGACGCGATGGTCACCCTGGCACCGGCATGGGCGAAGGCCTGGGCGGTCGCGAGGCCAATGCCTGAGCTGCCGCCGACGACAAGAACGTTCTGGTCAGTGAAGGTGTTCATGGAGGGTCTCTGCAAGGAAGGACGATGTGCAGGCACTATGCTGCCGAGGTCCCAGCCGGAGAACCCTCCGGGCCCAGAATCACTTTTTCCGGACGAGCGACAATGCTTGATAACCTCCTCGAGCTGACCATCTTTGCGCGGATCGTGGCCACGGGGAGCCTGTCGGGCGCCGCCAGGGACCTGGATCTTTCGCTGGCGGTCGTCAGCAAACGGCTGGCTGCGCTGGAAGAGCGGCTGGGGGTGCGCCTCTTGCAGCGCACGACCCGCCGGCAATCGCTGACGCAGGAGGGCGAAGCGTTCCATGCCCGGTGCGTGCGCATCCTGGCCGAGGTTGAAGAGGCCGAGGCGGCAGTCTCCCGCACGCGCGATGCCGTCACCGGCGTGCTGCGCGTCGCCGCGCCGCGCGGCTTCGGCCGGCGGCGCATTGCACCGCTGGCCGTGGCCTTCCGCGCATTGCATCCCGAGGTATGCGTGCAGCTCACCCTGAGCGAGGCGCTGGTGGACATCGTGGAAGACGGCATCGACGTCGCCATTCGCTTCGGCGCGCTGGCCGACTCCTCGCACATCGCCAGGCGCCTTGCGCCGAACTACCGGATCCTTTGCGCGGCGCCGGCCTACCTGGCACGACGCGGCATGCCGCAGGAGCCGGCAGACCTGGCGGCTCACGACTGCATCATCTTCGGCGAGCACCCGACGCGTGAATGGCAGTTCCAGCATGCCGATGGCGAAACGACCGTTCGCGTGAATCCGGCCTATGTCACCAACGACGGTGAGGCGGCGCATGCGCTGGCGCTTGCCGGCGGCGGCATCGTCCAGAAGTCCATCTGGGACGTGGGCGACGACCTCGGCACGGGGCGCCTGGTGCGCTTGCTGCCCAGCCATGCGATCCCGGCAGCTCCGCTACATGCCGTATACGCCAACGCACAACATCTCGCGCCGAAGGTGCGTGCGTTCGTCGCGTTCTGCGCCGAGGCGCTGGAGCAGGACTGGCGCTGGGGTGAGTGAGGCGTCGATGCATATGCGCGCCCGCTGAGGTAGTGCGACTTCTACGTCGTAGCTACTTCTTCTGCCCGACGATGTCATAGATGTGTGTCGCCAGCCGGTCCGGTGAAAACGGCTTTGGAAGCCGGTAGTTCCGCGCATGGGACGGTGCGCCGTCGGCATCGGCTGGTGCGTTCGTGGAAATGAGTATGGCCGGCACGCCGGGAAAGCGATCACGCAGGTGGCGCATGACGGTCGTGCCGTCCATGTCCGGCATATGGTGATCGCAGACGATGACGTGAGGTGGATCGCGCGTCTCATCGGCGTACCTGAGTGCCGAACGCCCGTCATGCGCGGCCTTGACCTGATAGCCGTAGTCTTCGAGCGACGACACCAGGATGCCCCTGAGCAGGTCGTCGTCATCGATCAGCAGGACACGGATGTCGCCATCTCCGATGGGCTGCGCCGTCGCATCGGCATGCAGTGCACGACGCAGCCACAGCGTGACACAGGTTCCCTTGCCAGGGGCGCTCTCGATCGACATGCGGCCCCCGTTCCTTTCAACGAGGCCATGGACGACGCTCAGTCCCAGGCCCGTACCGATGCCGACTGGCTTGGTCGTGAAGAAGGGTTCAAACACGCGCTGCCGCGTTTCTTCCGACATGCCTTCACCTGTATCGGCGATCGAAACTGCTATCCAGCCGTCCATCTCGGGTGCCAGCGTGATATCGCACCTCCCGCCATCGGGCATCGCATCACGGGAATTGGCCGCCAGGTTCAACAGGGCAAGCTCAAACTGACCGCGATCAAAGTGCGCGATCGTCTCGTCTGGCGGGGTTCGTATCGAAAGGCTTACGCTCTCGGGCAGGAGCTGGCGGAGCATGGGCTGGACATCGCCAAGCGCCTGGACCACATCGAACGCCTCCGCCTGGGTGACCTCCGTGCGGCTGAAATCGAGGAGCTTGCGGCTTATGTTCGCACCTCGCCGCGCCGCCACCTCCACGCCTTGGAGTGCCTCACAGAGGGCGCGTTCGCGCGCCGTTGCGGGTGCGTGGCTGCCAGGGCGTCGACACTCCCGCGCGAAGCCCAGGATCACGCCAAGGATGTTGTTGAAGTCATGCGCCGTGCCGCCGGCAAGCTGGCCGACGACGCGCATCTTCTCGAGATGCACGACCTGCCGCTGGGTCTTCTCACGTTCGACGATCTCCGCCGCGAGACGGTCTCCGCGTTTTTCCGCTTCGGTGAGGCTATCGCGGATGGTCTTGACCGCCTGGTCGAGCAGAGCGGTGATGACAAACAGGTTCGCCGCCGTGTTTAAGATGCGGGGATAATCGAAACCGTGATGTCCCGTTCGGTAGAAGTGGGCGAACGAGTCCGCGCAGATACCCAGCGTGAAGTTAACGATGGTTACACCGTAGACGACCCACAAGGCTTTCCGGCCGAGCAACAGGGCCGCGACGATCAGCAGGGCATGGGCGTAATCCACGCCGGTGAGGCTTCCGAAAACGAGGTAGCCTACGGTCAGGATCCCGAGCATCGATCCCAGGAAAAGCCGGACGCCCTTACGGAAGCTGCCCTTCCGCACGAGTGCGAATGCGGCGATGCAGGCGATACCGATCGCGATGTCACTGGCGAAATCGATATACATGCCGACGCGGGGCCAGGGCAGTATGTGGCCCCAGGCTTTGGCCAGGAATTCCCGCTGCACATCCGCGTTGATGTACCGCGACGGCTCGCGGGTAAAGATGGTGACGCTGAAGCACACGAGGAACAGCTGGAAGAACGCCCCGTTACGCCGGTCGACCTCGTTCGGCGTGGGGGTATGGCTCAGCCAGTGCCAGATCCGGTTATGCATCGCTTCATCCCTCAGCCCGAAACCCAGACGTAGCCCTCACCGTGTACGGCGGTCACGGGAAGCGGGACATCGGTTGCCTGCCTGACCTTCCGCCTGAGCCGGTGCAAGAGGTTGTCGAGGCGATGCAGGTCGAAGTCGTACACCTCGGTCGTCAACGCACGCGCCAGCGTCTCGCGATCCACGACGTCATCGTGGTGCTCGAGGAGGCAGGCCACGAACTTCCGCTCCGATTTCGTCAACAGGATGGCGGCGCCACCCGGCTCGACCAGCCGCCAGCCTTTCGGGTCCAGCGACCAGTGGGCGGGCTTCAGCATGGGAGGCGGTGCGTCCGCGCCCGCGGGAATGCGGCGGGCGAGGCTTTGCAGCGTGGCGACCAGCACCTCGATTTCGACCGGCTTGGTCAGGTAGGCATCGGCGCCTTCGCTGAGACCCCGTACGCGGTTCGTCGTGTCGTTGCGGCCCGTGAGCATCACGACGCCAATCCCGGGCCGTAGCGTGCGGAGCCGCTGGGTGACGGCGAAGCCATCTTCGTCGGGCAGGCCGACGTCCAGGACGACGATATCGAACTCGGCCTCGCCAAGCCGTTGGTAGAGCTCGGCGGCGGTGGTCAGGGGCTCGACAGGCAGCCCGTAGTCCGCCAGCTGCGGCACGAGGATCCGGTCCCTGAGGACCAGGTCGTCCTCCAGGAGCGCGATGGCCAGACTGCCGTTTGATGCCCCTAAGCGGCTCATACGTGACCGGTCCCTTAACAACGACGTCGTGGAACCCCCGGGCTACAACTCCCTCATGGAGCCTAATATAGGCGCAAGCCCTTGAAAAGACCGGGTTGGCGCGCCGCCACGCGACGGTTGGCAGCTGGAAATGAGAGAAATGGGGAGAACTCGCGATATGTCGAGCGTGAGTCCCGCGCCGGCTATCCCTACGATTCGCCGCTTACCGACGCGCACCGCGCCGCGCCAGCTTGCTGTCTCGAGGGGAAAACGAATGGTCCGTTCTTCTTCCATGCCCGATCAAGCGCCTTTGCCGCAGGCAGGCATCACCTGCCTTCCCCTGGATGGCATCCAGGACGTGACCCCGGATCACGCCGGCCTCCGCGTCTTCGTGTTGCCCGGGCCGTGCGTGATCCAGCGCGAGGTTGCTGGCCTGTGGCTCGATGTCCGTGTGCTGTACCGCGGCGGCATCGTGGTCACCCGGCTGCCCGGGCCACTCCGTGTCACCGGGCACCGCGAGCCGGAAGGCGTCGTGCTGGGGATCGATGCCGGCCTGGCCGAGCATCGGTTCGACGTCCTGATCGCCCGCCTGGACAAGGCGCCCGTGCTCCAGCTGGATGCCGATTCGGTGATCAACAGCCTGGTGCATGTGCTATCGACGGCGTCGCGGGTGTTTGCCCCTTGCGTGCGTGAGCCGATCGTCGAGGCCATCTCGCTGCGCCTCGCGGTGCTTTCGCGTCGTGACTCGGTGCTGCCGCCGAGCCGGCAACTTCCGCTGCCGACGTGGCGGCTCCGCCGCGTTACCGAGCTTGTCAGCGAGCGCCTGGACGGCGCCATCGGCCTGGCGGACATGGCGAAGGCCGCGGGCCTTTCCCCCATGCACTTCGCCGCGCAGTTCAGGGCCGCGACGGGCATGCGCCCGCACCATTACCTGTTGGCCCAGCGTATCGACCGCGCGAAACACCTGCTGGAGAAGACGAGCGATACGATCATGGATATCGCGATCGCCGTGGGATTCCAGACCCAGGGCCACTTCGCCACCGTGTTCAAGCAGCACGAAAGCGTGACGCCACGGGAATGGCGCGGTGCACGCGGGATGCGCGCGCAGACGGCGCATCGCGTGCGTACGTCCGTGCAGACGCGTCGGGGCGGCGACCTCCCGGCGGAAACATCGAGGAGGAGCCGCCGGGTCTAGTCCCGCCATGAGGCAGGAGTGCGCCTGCGGTCAGGCGCGCATCGGCGCGTAACGCTCCAGCCAGTGCGCGTACGAAGGCGGCAGCGTCCACGACGGTCGCGGCACCTCGAGCGCCATGGCCGCCTTGTACGGCCAGTGCGGGTCGGCGAGATGGGCGCGGCCGATCATCACGAGATCCATCTGGCCATCGGCCACCACGCGATTGGCGGCTTGCGGATCGTCGATGCCCCATGCGGAGGCGACGGCGATGCCGGCTTCGCGCCGTACGCGCTCGGAAATCGGGCCGAGGAACGCGGAGCCCCACGGGATGTTCGTCTCGGGAATCGTAAAGCCGACGCTGACGTTGAGCAGGTCGAGGCCTTCGCCACGCATCTTGCGCACCAGTTCGATCGATTCCGCGAGGGTTTCCTCATCGCGACCGTCGTACTCGAGCACGCCGAAACGCGCGGTGAGCGGCAGGTTCTCGGGCCACACGGCGCGGACCGCGGCGAGCGTTTCCACCAGGAAGCGGCCACGGTTCTCCGCGTTGCCGCCGTAGATGTCGTCGCGCTGGTTGGAATGTGCGGAGAAGAAGCTCTGTGCGAGATAGCCATGCGCGAAGTGCAGTTCGAGCCATTCGAAGCCGGCTGCGCGCGCACGCTTCGCGGCGGCGACGAAATCGGCCTTCACACGGGCGATGTCGTCGAGCGTCATGGCCCGGGGAACCCTCGGCAAGCCCTTGCCATAGGCGATCGCGGACGGACCGATGGTTTCCCACGCACGCGGATCGGCGTCGTCGATGTGGTCATCGCCTTCCCACGGACGCTGCGCGCTCGCCTTGCGGCCGGCGTGGGCGATCTGGATGCCCGGAACGGCGCCGGACGCCTTGATCGACGTGGCGATCTTCGCCAGGCCTTCGACATGGGCGTCGTCCCAGATGCCCAGGCAGGCCGGGGTGATCCGGCCGTCCGGCGAAACACCGGTCGCCTCGACGATGACCAGCCCCGCACCGCCACGGGCGATGGCCGGGTAGTGCACCTGGTGCCAGTCATTCGTGAACCCGTCTTCCGCGCGGTACTGGCACATCGGCGGGATGGCGATGCGGTTGCGGAGGGTGATGTCCTTCAGGGTAAAGGGGGAGAACAGAGCAGACATGGCTGAGCCCAGGGGGAAGCAGGGAAGGGAGCAGACGATAGGGGAGAAGAGCTATAATGAAAAGAACCGCTACCTAATGGTTTCCATAAGAATTCATTATGCTAAGTCCCGCCTGGCTCCGCTCATTCAGCACCCTTGCCGCCGAGGGAACGTTCACCCGCGCCGCGGAATCGCTGGAACTCACCCAGGCTGCGGTGAGCCAGCACATCCGCCAGATCGAGGCGCAACTGGGTCCGGTCCTGATCCGCCGCCCGCGTGGCGTCGAGCTGACGCCCGCGGGGCATGCGCTGCTGGCCTACTGCGAAGAGGTCGAGCGCGCGGGACGTTGCCTCGCCTCGCGCCTGTCCGATAGCGATGCGCTGCAAGGCGAGGTATCGATCATCACGCCTGGAAGTGTCGGCCTTTCGACGTACCCGCGGCTGCTGGATATCCAGGGCGAAACCCCCGGCCTGGTCATCCGCCACCGCTTTGCACCGGAAGAGGATGTGCTCAAGGCCGTCCTGGATAACCGCGCCGACATGGGCATCGTCTCGCACAAGCCGGACGACGAACGTCTCACCGTCGAGCGCTTCTGCGAAGAAGCACTCGAGCTTGTCGTGCCGGCTGATGCACAAGTCGAAGGCTGGGATGACCTCGTCCGCCTGGGTTTCATCGACCACCCGGATGGCCATGCCATGGCGACGCGCCTGCTGTCGCGTCGCTATCCGGGCAGGCGCGGACTTTCTGATATCCCCATCAGCGGGTTTACCAACCAGATCGCGCTGATCCTCGAACCGGTGTCGCGTGGGTTGGGTTTCAGTGTCATGCCACGCCATGCCCGGCGTGCGTTCGGCCGGCCGGAGGCGATCCGCGTGCTGGACGGCGACCGTTCCGTTGTGGAAACGCTATGGCTGATCCACCGAGCCGAGTGGGACCTGCCGCGTCGCGCCCGGCACGTGGTGGAGGAATTGCACCGGCGGCTGGTGAAGGACTGATTAGCCCGCTTACGGCGTCTCCGCCTTCGCCGCATGGCTCATGCTGGCGCCGGGCAGCTTCTGGGCCATGTCGAGGTGCTCTTTCAGCGTGGGCAGGGTCTTCGTAGCGAAGGCCTTGAGCTCCGGATCCTTGCCGCTGGTGCTTTCCTTCGCGAACAGCGCCACTGCCTTGCGGTGGTCCATGACCATCTTCTGGCCGAAGGCCTTGTCGAAGTCGGCACCGGGTTTCGCGCCGATCGCCTTGCTGGCGGCTTCATCCTTGCTGGTCGGTGAGGTCGAGACCTGCAGCCCCTTCGTGTCGGCGATGCCCTTCAGCTCGGTGTTCGCCTTGCCGTGGTCCGTGACCATCTGCTGGCCGAACGTTTTTACCTCGCTGGACTGGCCCTGGCTGGCACCCATCTGGCCAAGCGCGACTTCGGCCAGGCCGGCTGCGCTGGCTTCCTTGACGAAGGCTGCGTCGGCGGTGGGTGCGCCTTTGGCGGTGTCCTGCGCCGCCTGGGCGGCAAACGGCATGGCGGCGACCAGGGCGGTAGCGAGTAAGCGGCTTGCGGCGTTCATGGGTGCACTCCGGAATGGGGTGGGTCCTGTGTCGCACCGCCGTCATCAACGGGGTGTGCAACGTGGGGCCAGCGCACCGTCACAAACGTCTGCGTGCAACTTCAAACGGATGTTTGTTCCACCATCACATTCCTAGGACTACTATTTGCACGTACGGGCCGAATATGTGCCCGGTTCCTCAAGAATCTGCGAAGGAAGCCCCATGTCCGTTCACCTGGTTGCCGCGCTCGACGAAAACTTTGCCATCGGCAAGCAGGGCGGACTGCCCTGGCACCTTCCCGACGACCTCCGTTATTTCAAGACGCTGACCACGGACAAAGCCGTGCTGATGGGCCGCAAGACGGCGGAGTCCATCGGCCGTGCACTGCCGGATCGCGTGAACTACGTGCTCTCGAAGAAGGGCGAGGCGCCGTATCCCGGCCAGATCACCGTGCGTTCCATCCCCGAGGCGCAGGCGAGTTGCGGCCACACCGGCCTCATGGTCATCGGTGGCGGCGAAGTCTTCCGCGAAGCGCTCCCGTATGCACGCACCCTCTACCTCACCTGGGTGTATGCAGCCGTGGACGGCGCGGACGTGTTTTTCCCGGGCATCGATTTCAAGGAATGGACGGAGGTCTCGCGCGTCAAGCACAAGGCGGACGCCGAGCACGCGCACGCGTTCGACATGGTCGAATACGTCAGGAACGTCTGATGCACGTGCTCGCCGGCGTCCTGATGGACGGCGCCGGGCGCATCCTCATCGCGCAACGCCCGCCGGGTAAGCACCTGGCGGGCATGTGGGAGTTCCCGGGTGGAAAGGTCGAGCCCGGCGAGGAGCCGCTCGCTGCGCTCGAACGTGAGCTCGATGAAGAACTCGGCATCGCGGTAGATCCGCTCTCGTTCGAAGAGCTGATTCGCGTTCCGTGGAACTACGGCGAGCGCGGCATGTTGCTGCAGGCGGTGGTCGTGCGCGCCTGGAGCGGCGAGCCACAGGCACTCGACGCGGCGGCCATCGCCTGGCACCTGCCCAACGACATCGATCCGGCGATGCTGGCGCCCGCCGACCGGCCGATCCTGGCTGCGCTGTGGCTACCCGAGCACTATCCGATCACACCCGCTGAAGCTTCGGTGGCCGAGGCGACGACGCTGGTGCGCGCAGCGCTGGCGCGTGGTGAGCGGTTGGTGCAGTGGCGGTTGCCAGGCGTTTCCGTCGAAGAGGCGCGAGCGGCAGCTGCCGCGATGCTACCGGAGGTGGCGCGCTTCGGCGCTCGCCTGGTGCTGAACCGCGATATCGAAGGGGCACGTGCGCTGGGAGTCGGCGTCCACCTTTCGGCGGCGCAGCTGCATGAACTGAAGGAACGCCCGTTACCCCTGGGCATGCTGGTCGGCGCCTCCTGCCACAACGCCGAAGAGCTCGCGCTCGCCTCGGGCCTCGGCTGCGACTTCGCGACGTTGTCGCCGGTCGAGGACACCGCCAGCCATCCGGACGCCCCGCCGCTCGGCTGGCCACGCTTCGCCAAGTGGGTCGAGAACGCATCGCTGCCGGTGTATGCGCTAGGCGGCCTGGGCCCGGCGGATGTGCCGATGGCGCGGATGCATGCGGCGCAGGGCGTGGCGGGCATCAGGGGCTTCTGGAGCCGCTGAGGCGAGGTTCTGGTTGGGTCTTGTCGTGGGAGCGCGCTTGCGCGCGATGGGGTGTGCCGCGAGCACCGATCGCGTGCAAGCACGCTCCCACAGCGCGCTCCCACAACGGTTAGGCCTTGTTCTTCAGGCGCGCGACCAGTGCGTTCAGCACCGTCTGCGTTTCCTGCGCGAAGAAATCATCGATGAAGCCCGCATCGAGCAGGCCGGTGGTGTCGCCCCACACATCCACCAGGTCGGCGCGGGCGATGGCGCGCGTGCGCAACATGGCGTGCGGCGGCAGCTTCAGCAGGTCACCCAGCCAGAGCGCCGAGCGCTGCACCACCTGTTCCACCGCGGCGAGCTCATCGACGAGACCGATGCCGTGCGCGGTTTCCGCATCGACCATCGCGCCGGCGATCAGCAGGCGTTCGGCGCGATACGGCCCGACGATGCGGCGCATCGCGAACTGGATGGGCTCGGGCACGGAGAGGCCGACCTGCACCTCGTTGAGGCCGATCTTGTAGACGCCGTGCGCCATGATCCGGTAATCGGCGAACAGCGACATGACCGCGCCACCCGCGGGGCTGTGGCCGGTGAGTGCGGCGACCACGGGCACGGCCGAAGCGGCGATGCTGCCGCAAAGGGCGAAGAAGTCGTTCCAGAACGTTTCGACACCCGCCCTGTCCAGCGCGAGCAGGGCGGGGACATCAACGCCCGCCGAGAACATGCCCTGCGCCCCGGAGAGGATGATGCCGCGTGCCCCATTGACGGGAGCCTCCGCGATCGCGTCGCGCAGCGCGCGGACGAGCGCGGTGTCCAGCGCGTTGACTGGCGGCCGCGCCATGCGGATCTCGAGGATGTCGCCGTCGTGGGGAAGGATATCCAGCATGTGCGTGCCTCGGTCGGTTAGTTGGGCCGGAGATCGGCGTCGATCCAGGTGTAGCGTACGGCGAAGTCCAGGTTGACCTGGCCATGGGCCGGTACGTCGACCTTGAACTCAAGCAGTTCGGGCGTGTTCTTCGACGGCTTCACCGAAGACGACACCAGGCTCCACGCACGCCAGCGATAGGGGCGCTCGCGCACGGTGATGACGCGGCTGGTTTCGCCGGCATTCGTGAGGGTGATGCGGGTGCCTTCGTCAATCTGGTGGGGCGCGGCGGTGAACGACGTCTGCTCGCGCTTCGCGCGCAGGTCGAAGGCGTTGCCAAGTGCGATCGTAGCGTCCTGGCCCTTCGGCGTATCCGCCACGCGACCTTCGCCGAGCAGTTCGGCGTTGCCATCACGGTCCGTGGTCAGCACGCGGACGTACCCGGCCGGCAGGCTATCGAAGGCCTTGAACTTGACGCTTGTCGTCACGGGCACGCCTTCGCTCGGCGGCAGCCCATTGTCCTTCTCGATGACCGGCGCCTGCACGAAGAAGCGCGTGCCGTTGTCGTAGACGGTCTCGCGCTCGCATGCCAGCTGCCGGCTGTCGTAGAGCGGTGCCTGTGTGACGCTGCCATCGGGCAGGTCGACGGCGTGGGGCAGGGTGTACGTCCGCAGGTCACCCAACGTGTCCTGGCTCATGCCTGCGTCCGCCTTCATGGCCATCATGGCGACCGGCGCGCGCGCGGCGTACATGCGCGGCTGCGGCGGCGCCTTGGCGCGCTGGGCATCGCCCGCGATGAGCTTCAGCGACACATCCTTCCAGTCGCGGCCGCTACGGTTGGCGATGCTGGCGTTCGCATCAAAGGCCATATTGCAAGCCGTTCCGCTGGCCAGGGTCGCGACATACGCGCCGCGCCAGCCGAGGCCGGAGGTGGGGTAATCGAGCTGCGCCGTCGTACGCCCGGCGCTCCCGCCATCGATGCGCACCTGGAGGGTCGAGCCTCTGGCGATGTCGTCCTGGCTGCTGGCACGCAGCGCGGCGTAATCGCGCACCAGCGTCACCTGGCCGGAGGCATTCCGGACGACGAGCGGCGTGCCGCCCTGCACGAGCGTGCCCGATGCGAGGCTCTGGCCACTCGTGCCCACCACATCGACCTGCTGGCCCACGAGGCCCGCGACGGCGCTGTCGAATCCCTGGCCCAGGAGCAGGCGCTGCGAGACCACGCGCGTGCCCTTGCCGGGGAAGCGCAGGGTGAGGGCTTCGCTATCGAGCGCGGAAGGCAGGCCGCCGATGGAAAGATCCTGTGTGCCGCCCTTCAGATCGAAGGCGCGGCGCTCGTGGACGACGGCATAGCCATCGCCCGAAACGGCTTCACCGTTCGTTTGAAACAGCTGGTCGCCGTCGGCGCGGTAGAGGGTGAGGGCAGTACGTTCGTCTGCCGCCAGGGCAGGCAGTGCAACGGCACAGGCGATGGCGAGGACCAGGGTGCGGCGCATGGGAAATCTCCGTGTGGATCGCACGGGGATCATACCGGGCTGAGATGAACAGGGGGCCTGCGGTAAACATGAGCGATCGTGCCGCGCAGCGCCGTGGCGCGCGGCGCCTGTGCGACATATCCCATGGAAATGATTGACGTTTTTGGCGTCTCTTGTGGGGCTTGGAAGGCGAGTACTGAAACATGAGCATGACTCATATTATGACGATGAACCTTCTTTCCTACTTCCCAGGACGTCGCCATGACCTCGTGCCACCCCAGCCAGCCGCGGCCGCTCGCCACGGCACTCCGTTATGCCCTGTGGGGCGCCAGCGTGCTCCCCGCCGCCGCGTTCGCGCAGACCGTGCCCGCGGGTAACACCAACCCGATCACCTACACCAATACGGGCATCACGCCGCCAGACCAGACCACGGTCGGTGTCAATGGCACGGTCGGTGGCGCGGGCGCCGGCTATAACGTTGATGCGCAGACGACACAGACGATCAAGGGTGGCGGCGCAGCGTCGCTCGTCGGGCTCGCCAGCACCGGTGGCAACGGCGGCGCGGGAGGCGAATCGAACGCCGATCTCAACCATGACGGTCCGCTCGGCGGCGCTGGTGGTGCCGGTGGCGCGCTCACGTTAACGCTCGATGCGCCTTCCGACGCGGGTGCGTATTCGGTGCTGGAGAACTCTGCGGCGAACGGTAACGGGGTATCCCTGGCAAGCGTCGGCGGCACGGCCGGCGATGGCCAGCAGAACGAGAACAACGGTAACGGCGGCGTCGGCGGTACGGGCGGCAATGGTGGCCAGGTGGTGTTCAATGCGCCCATCAATCCGAACCAGCCCACGGAACTTACGTTCATCGAGGCAACCGGGGCCGCCGTAAACCTCTACTCGGCGGGCGGTAACGGAGGCGACAGCGGGCAGAGTTCCTCCGTGCTGACGACCGATACGGTCGTTGGCCGCAAGGGTGGCGCGGGCGGGAATGGCGGCGAAATCGATGCGACCGTTGCCGCGAACATCAACGGCTACGCGGGCGGTTCGGGCATCGTTGCGCTCAGCCAGGGCGGCGACGGCGGCACCGGTGGCGATGCCACCGGCTATACGCTGGCGGAGACGAAGGGATCCAACGGTGGCGATGCCGGCAGTGGCGGTGCCATCAACATCAGCGTGACGGGCGGCGCGGTGACCGCGCAAGGCCCCGACCACGCGGGTACGGGTACGCAGCAGAACTTCGACAGCGCGAGCGACCCATCGAACACCGTACCGCTGGATACCTCGGTCAGCGCCGGAGCGATCCTCGCAAAGAGCCAGGGCGGTGTGGGTGGTACCGCAGGTACGGTGGACGGCACCGCGACGAAGGGCGGCAACGGTGCAGCGGGCGGCGCGGGTGGTGACGTAACCATCAACATCGGCGGCTCGAGCCTCGGCGTGCTCAACAACAATGCAGTGATCAGCACGACGGGCTACAACGCCTTCGGCGTGCTGGCTGAATCCGCCGGAGGCAACGGTGGCGACGGCGATTCCGGCAACGGCGTGTATTTCCGCAAGGGAGGCAAGGGCGGCACCGGTGGCATGGCCGGGCAGGCACAAATCCTCGTCGGTAACGACACCGCGACGCCGTACGCCAAGGTCACGACGGCGGGCGACGATGCCGACGCGCTGGTGGCGTTGAGTGTGGGCGGCGGCGGTGGCTATTCGGGCGATCTCAACGATGGCTCGGGAGGCGGCGCGTTCTCCGTCTATATCGGCGGCGAAGGTGGCAATGGCGGCGATGGAAAGAACGCCTATATCGGCAATGGCTATTACGATCCGCCGCCGACCAATGGCATGCAGGCGGCTTTCCACCCGGGCGATGTGATCATCACGACCGGCACCTACTCGCGCGGCATGGTCGTTCAAAGCGTCGGTGGCGGCGGTGGCCGTGGTGGCGATGCGACCAACACCGCGCTCGGTTCGTCGGTGACGATCGGTGGTTCCGGTGGCACGGGCGGTGATGGCGGCCTTGCGCAGGCGGTGAACTTCGGCCTCATCAGCACGCAAGGCCAGCACTCGGCGGGCATCTTTACCCAGAGCGTTGGCGGTGGCGGCGGCAGTGGCGGTGGCGCGCTTTCGCGCGCCATTGGTGCGCAGGTCAGCGTATCGGTCGCCGTCGGCGGCAAAGGGGGCACGGGCGGCGATGGCGGCGAAGCGGATGCGTACAACCTCGGCCAGGTCCAGACGCTGGGCGGCAATGCCCACGCTGTCTTCGCCCAGTCGGTGGGTGGCGATGGCAACGACGTGCTCGTGAACAACATGGTGAGTGCCAATACGTCCGATCCAGCATATTTCGGCGATGCCGGCCTGTTGTCGAACCGCGACCTTACCGGCGCCGGCGGCATCATGACGGTGGGCGACATGGCGGCTGGCATCTTCGCGCAGTCGGTTGGCGGCGGTGGCGGAAACGGTGGCGACGCCACCGGCAAGGGCAGCAACGGGCAGGTGACCGTCAATGTCGCGGTCGGCGGCAGCGGCGGTGCCGGCGGTAATGGTGGCAACGTGACCGTGCACAACGGCAGCGGCGCGATCCAGACGTACGGCGCGCAGTCGTACGGCGTGTTCGGCCAGAGCGTCGGCGGCGGTGGTGGCACGGGTGGCAATGCGGTCACCGGTTCAGGTGATGACCCGGAGTACGCGTTCCCGAAGCTCGCTGTGACGCTGGCGAGCGGCGGCAACACGAAGGACCCGAGCGCCTTCACGAAAGTCACGGATGACATCTGGGACTGGAAGGACAACGTCAAGGGCGCGTGGGATGACAAGAACACGCTGCAAAATCTGTACGACACGACGAATCAGCTCAACGAGGCCCCGAAGCCGATTTACTCGGGCCTGACCGGCGCCAACCTGACGATCGACGTGGGTGGTGGCGCGGGTGGCAAGGGCGGGGCGGGTGGCGATGGTGGCACCGTGACGCTGGACTCCGCAGGCTCTGTCGTTACGCATGGGCCGATGGCCTACGGCTTGTTCGGCCAGAGCGTCGGTGGCGGCGGTGGCGTCGGCGGTGGAGCGGCGCCAGTCACTTCAAATGACAAGCTGCACGATTCGGTGATCGAATCGTCCGTCGCCGTGGGCGGTACCGGTGGCCGTGGTGGTGATGGCGGCAGCGTGAACCTGAGTAATCTGAAGGACGGTGATATCGAAACCAGTGGCGACCTGTCGTTCGGCCTTTTCGCGCAGTCGGTCGGTGGCGGCGGTGGTGTAGGCGGCGCGTCCACGCCCAATGCGGGCCTCGGAAACCCCCTGGCCCTCAGCTTCGGTGCGGCGTCGGTCGACGCGGATAGCCAGGTGTCCGGAAAGGGCGGCACCGTGACTGCAACTAATATCGGCGCGATCACTACGACTGGCGACAATGCGATCGGCATGGTCGCGCAGAGCGTAGGCGGCGGTGGTGGCACGGTCGCGGTCACCGGCCAGAGCCAGGACACGGCGACCGGCCTGTACCACTCCACCACGCAGACACTGGCGCAAGGCACGGTAACGCCGACGCTGGCGGCCAATTACACCGCGACGAAGAACATTGGCGGCAACGTCAACGTATCGCTCGACAGCGGTGGAACAGTGACGACGCAGGGCATCAACGCGCTTGGCGTACTGGCGCAATCCATCGGCGGTGGCGGTGGCCTGATGGTCGTCGACCCCAACAACCAGGTCTCCGTGAACCAGCTCGCACCGAACCCGGACAACTACGCTCCCTCGGGCGGCAACAAGGCAGGCCTCGTCAACGTGACGACCCAGGGCAGCACCTCGATCACCACGAACGGCGCGGGCGCGGTGGGCATCGTCGCCCAGTCGCTCGGCGGCGCGGGCGTGCTCGTCAATGGCTTCAACGGTGTGAACGTGGACACGGAGGCGTCGCGCGTCTACCAGGATCGCTGGGACATGGGCATGGGCGGTGCCGTTACAGTCAACAACAACTCGGACATCACCACGACGGGCGCCTACGCACACGGCATCTTCGCGCAGGTGGCATCGGGTACCGGCGGTGTCATCGGTCGCAGCGACGGCACGGGTCTCGTGTTCCGCAGCGGCATGGGCGAAACCATGTATTGCGGTGGGAAGTCGGTCGCGAATGGCGGTGACTGCGGCGGCGCGGTCAACGTCAACCTGCAGGCCGGCACGATCACCGTGCAGGGTGCGCACAGTTGGGGCGTGGTCATGGAGTCTGAATACGTCAGCTTCCAGACCCAGGAAAACGCGCCCAGCATCGACCAGAGCAATGCGACGCTCAATGTCGCCAACGGCGCGCGGGTCATCGCGGAAAAGAATGCCGACGGCGCGGTGCTCATCAACGGCACCGGGACCAACACGGTCGTGAACGCCGGCGTGATCGACGGCATGAATAGTACGGGCGGCTATGCGATCAACTCGGTCAACAAATCATTCAAGGTCACGAACGAGAGCGGGGCGGTGGTGTCAGGCAGCATCGGCAAGAAATGCGGCGGTGATTGTGGCGACCAGGCGCCGGTCGGGCCGTCGTCGATCGATAACCAGGGCCTGATCGAAAGCGGCGACGTGATCGACCTCGGCGGTGGCACGCTCGAGAACACAGGCGTGGTCAGCGTGCATGGCACCGGCAGCGGTACGACGACGCTGACCGGCAACTACCACGGCAATGGCCAGCTGGTATTCGATGCCGATTACGCTGGCGGCAAGGCGGATCGCCTGGCGGTGACGGGTGCGGCGGACGTCGCCGGCAGCGTGACGGTGCGTCCGACGACCATGCGCAATGCGACTGTCCCGCTGCTGACGGCGGACCAGGGCCTGACCCTGCAGCCTCAGCTTGCAGCCACGCCAACGGAGTTGTTCGCCACGCGGCTCGACCACGACGCCACCACGCTCTACGCCACGCCGGTCGCCCGCTTCAGCGAGCAGGCCTCGGCCCTCGATGCATCGAGTCGCGCGGTCGCCGACCACCTGCAGGCGCTTTGGGATAGCGGTGTGCCGATGGATGCGGGATTCACCGCGCTATCGAAGGTGGGTACGCAGGCGGATTACGAGACCTCGCTGCGGAGCATGGCCGGCCGGGCGCTCGGTAGCGTCGGGGCCTTCCGCTCGGAGAGCAGCCGTAACTTCGTGGGCGATCTCAACCAGGGTTGCGCGCGCGGGCAGGATGCCGACGACTGTGCGTGGGGCAGGGTGCAGGCGGGATCCAGCCGGCAGAGCGAGACGGCCAGCGCCCTGGGCTATAGCGCCAGCACGCAGACGTACGAGATGGGCATGCAACACGCCCTGGGCGATGAGCTGACCCTCGCTGGTGGGGTGGGCTACGAGAACGATCACTTCCGTGACGCCGACGGCACGGGCAGTGTGAATGGCGGCGGCCTGCTGGCCGGCATCGGTCTTCGCTACGCCCACGGGCCGTTTGCGGTAACGGGCATGCTCGATGGCGGTTACAGCACGTACAACAGCTCCCGGTCCGTCATCGTGGGTCGCGAGATCGACCAGGCGACGGCGAAGCCGGATGCGTGGAACATGGGCCTGCATGCCAGGGGCACCTATACGTACGACTTTGACGGTGGCTACCTCATGCCGTTCGCCGAACTGCGCGCGATCCACGTCCATGCGGGCGGCTATACGGAACAGGGCCATTCGCCCTTCAACCTGACGGTCGCCTCACAGGGCCAGTCGTCGATCGGCGGTGGCCTGGGTACCGAAGTGGGCAAGCAGTTTGCACTGGAAAATGGCGCCGCGCTCAAGGTGTACGCCAGTGGCGCGGTGGAGTCCGCCGGAGGTAGCGACTGGCGTAACCGCGCGCAGTTCGATGGCGAGACATCGTCCGATACCTTCGACGTGCGCACCCGGGAACCCAGCACGTACGGCCGGATCGGCGTGGGCGTCACCCTCGCCAACTGGAGGCACGTGGACTTCGGCGTCAGCTACAACCTCGGTTTCGGCAGCGGCTACCATGCCAGCTCGGGTATCGCCCACGTCGACTGGAAGTTCTGAGCCCTGATGAAATCCGCCAAATCCGACAATCCGCCCAGTGCCAGGCGCCGTACACCACTGCAGGAGCGTTCGCAGCAAAAGGTGGCGCTTATCCTCGAGGCTGCGATTCAACTGATCGACAAAGGCTCGCTGGAAGCGTTGACGACCAACGCCATCGCCGAGCGTGCCGGGGTGAGCATCGGCACGCTGTACCAGTATTTCGGCAGCAAGCAGGCAGTGCTGAATGCCCTGGCGGACCGGGAGATGACGGCGCTGACCGAGCGTGTGCTTTCCATCATGCACGGCTCGCGGGAGCTGCTTCCCGGGGAGCGGGTGCGGCTCGTGGTGGCCGCAGCCATGAAGACCTATGGTGGCCGAACGCGGGTTTACCGGCTGGTGCTGGCCTATGCACTGGCGCAAGGCGGTAGCGGCGGCCTCGCGCCGCTTATGGCCGCCCTGACGAGCGAGTTGTCCAGGGAGCATCGGCCCAATGCGCCGCCGGTGCGCAAGCTGTCACCGGCGGAGGCCTTTGTCCTCGCCCACGCGGTGAGGGGCGTCTTGCGAGCCATGTTGCTTGGCGGCGCCGCACCAGCCACCCGGCAGGAGATCGAGGATGCCCTCGTCGCGCTGGTAGGAGGCTACGTCGCCCGCGGTACAGGCGACGGCACGGCCACGCCTACGCCGCGGCGGCGGCGTCGCGGATAGCCTGCGGCAGTGGCACCGGACGGCCCGTCTTCGTGTCGATCCAGACCATCGTGACGCTGCCATCCGCGTGGATGCGGGTAGCGTCTTCGCTGTCGACGATGCGGTGGCCGACCGTCATCGAGCTGCTGCCGATGCGGTTCACGTACAGCTCGATCTGGATATCCGCCGGCCATTCGATCGGCAGGCGGTAGTTGATCTCGCTGTGCGCCATGACCGGTGCGGCCTCCGGGCTGTACCACGGGTCCGGCAGGTTCATGAGCCACTTCAGGCGCGCTTCCTGCAGGTACACGAGGTAGTTCGCGTTGTTGACGTGGTTGTAGGCGTCAAGGTCCTGCCAGCGCACGTCCATCGGCGTAATGAAGATGGGGTTCGGCGCGGGCGTCTGTGCGGCTTCGGTGGTCATGCGGTCTTTTTCTTCTTCGCGGCCGGGGCCGCCTTCGTGGTGGCTTTCTTCGTGGCTGCCGGTGCCGCCTTCGCAGGCGCCTTGCCGGTTGCTTTCTTCGCTGCCGCAGCGGCCGGCGCCGCCGGAGCGGCCGTCGGCTTCAGGTGTGGCAGCAGGAAGCGGCCCGTATGGGATGCCTTGGTCGCGGCGACCTTTTCCGGGGTGCCGCTGACCAGGATCTGGCCACCGCCGGCACCGCCTTCCGGACCGAGGTCGACCAGCCAGTCGGCGGTCTTGATCACGTCGAGGTTGTGCTCGATCACGACCACGGTGTTGCCGTGCTCCACCAGCGTGTGCAGTACCTCGAGCAGCTGCTCGATGTCGTGGAAATGCAGGCCGGTCGTCGGCTCATCCAGGATGTACAGCGTGTTGCCCGTGTCGCGCTTGGAGAGCTCCTTGGAGAGCTTCACGCGCTGCGCTTCACCGCCCGAGAGCGTGGTCGCGCTCTGGCCGAGCTTGATGTAATCCAGGCCCACCGCACGCAGCGTTTCCAGCTTGCGCGCGATGACCGGCACGTTCTCGAACAGCTTGAACGCGTCTTCCACCGTCATGTCGAGCACGTCGGCGATGGTGTGGCCCTTGTAGAGCACTTCGAGCGTTTCGCGGTTGTAACGCTTGCCGTGGCACACATCGCAGGGCACGTACACATCCGGGAGGAAGTGCATCTCCACCTTGATCATGCCATCGCCTTCGCACGCCTCGCAGCGGCCGCCGCGAACGTTGAAGCTGAAACGGCCCGGTGTATAACCGCGCGAACGCGCCTCGGGAACCTGCGAGTACAGGTCGCGCAGCGGGGTGAACAGGCCGGTGTACGTGGCCGGGTTCGAACGCGGCGTGCGGCCGATCGGCGACTGGTCGATATCGACGACCTTGTCGAACAGGTTCAGGCCTTCGATGGATTCATACGGTGCCGGCTGCTCGCTCGCGCCATTCAGTTCCATGGCCGCGATGCGATAGAAGGTGTCGTTGACCAGCGTGGACTTGCCCGAGCCGGACACGCCGGTGACGCAGGTGAACGTGCCCACGGGCACGCGCAGGTCGACGTCCTTCAGGTTGTTGCCGGTGGCACCCTTCAGCTCGACCCACTGGCCATCCTTCGCCTCGCGACGCTTCGCCGGCACCTTGATGCCGCGCTCGCCGCTCAGGTACTTGGCGGTCACCGAGTTCGGTGACTTCATGACCTGGTCCAGCGTGCCTTCGCCGACGATGGCGCCACCATGGACGCCGGCCCCCGGGCCGATGTCCAGGATATGGTCGGCCGCGCGGATCGCATCCTCGTCGTGCTCGACCACGATCACCGTGTTGCCGAGGTCGCGCAGGCGGGTGAGGGTGCCGAGCAGGCGCTCGTTGTCGCGCTGGTGCAGGCCGATCGAGGGCTCGTCGAGCACGTACATGACACCGACCAGGCCGGCACCGATCTGGCTGGCCAGGCGGATACGCTGGGCTTCGCCGCCCGAGAGCGAATCGGCCTGTCGGTCGAGCGTCAGGTAGTTGAGGCCCACGTCGTTGAGGAACGTCAGGCGCTCGCGGATTTCCTTGATGATCTTCACCGCGATCTCGCCGCGCCAGCCGGTGAGCTTGAGCGTGGCAAAGAACTTCAGCGCGGTATCGATCGCGAGGCCGGTGATCTCCGGGATCGCCTTGTCGGCCACGAACACGTTGCGCGCCGACGGGTTCAGGCGCTGGCCGCCGCAATCGGGGCACGGGTGGTCCGCGATGTAGCGCGCCAGCTCTTCACGTACCGCGGTGGATTCGGTTTCGCGATAGCGACGCTCGAGGTTGTTGATGATGCCCTCGAACTTGTGTTCGCGGGTGACCTTGCCGCCGCGGTCCGTGATGTAACGGAACGGGATCAGCTCCTTGCCCGAGCCGTACAGCACGGCGTTCTGCTGGGCCTTGGTGAGCTGGCGCCATGAGGTCTCCGGGTCGAAGCCGTAGTGCTTGCCCAGCGAGATGATCATCTGGAAGTAGTACGCGTTGCGACGGTCCCAGCCACGGATGGCACCGCCCGCGAGGCTGAGCTCGGGGTGGCCGACGACGCGCAGGGGATCGAACACCTGGGTGACACCCAGGCCGTCACAGGTGGGGCAGGCGCCCACGGGCGAGTTGAACGAAAAGAGGCGCGGCTCGAGCTCGGGCAGCGAGTAGTCGCACATCGGGCAGGAGAACCGCGACGAGAACAGCTGCTCGGGGGCCTTCGCGTCATCCATGTCGACCAGGATGACGATGCCGTCGCCCAGGCGCAGGGCCGTTTCAAACGATTCGGCGAGACGCTGCTTGATGTCGTCGCGCGGACGGAACCGGTCGATCACCGCCTCGATGGTGTGCTTCTGGCGCAGCGTGAGCGGCGGTACGGCGTCGAGGTCGTACACCTCGCCGTCGACGCGGGCGCGCACGAAACCCTGCGCGCGCAGCTGCTCGAACACCTGGACGTGCTCGCCCTTGCGCTCGCGGATCACCGGTGCCAGGAGCATCCAGCGCTTGTCAGCATCCAGCGCCAGCGCCGTGTCGACCATCTGGCTGACGGTCTGGGCTTCCAGCGGGATACCGTGGTTCGGGCAGCGGGGCGTGCCGACACGCGCGTAAAGCAGGCGCAGGTAGTCGTACACCTCGGTGATCGTACCGACGGTGGAGCGGGGGTTATGGGACGTCGACTTCTGCTCGATCGAGATGGCCGGCGAGAGGCCTTCGATCGTATCCACGTCCGGCTTTTCCATCATCGAGAGGAACTGGCGGGCATAGGCCGACAGTGACTCGACGTAGCGACGCTGGCCTTCGGCGTAGATGGTGTCGAAAGCCAGGGACGATTTGCCGGAACCGGACAGCCCCGTAATGACAATCAGCTTGTCACGGGGCAGGTCGAGGTCGATATTCTTGAGATTGTGCGTGCGGGCGCCGCGGATGCGAATGCTGTCCATGTGCCGACGTAAATGGGGGAAGAGAACGACTATACCAAGGCCGTCAAGCCTTCATCCCGCCTGCACTTGTGACGGTTCATCACAGGCGTTGTGTCGGGATGGTCGCCGCCCGGCTACCATGGCCCGGCCCCGGGGAGGGGCAGGGCACTCCACCGTGAATGAGGACATATGCATGCGTAAGTGGAAAGGGATCGCCGCCGGCCTCGCGCTGGCTGTCTGTACCGGCCAGGCCATGGCCGCGCCGCCGACCGAGGCGCAGGTGCGCCAGCTGATGGATGCCGTGGGCATGGGGCGCATGCTCAGCCAGATGAACAGCCAGATGGCCGGTGTGATGGCCAGCGCGCTGCCCTGCGTGCCGGCCAGCTACTGGCAGGGCTTCGTGGATGCGAATGCCACCAACCAGCTGATCGGCCGCATGGTCCCGGTCTACCAGAAGCATTTCACGGCCGAGGATATCGACGGCCTGCTCAAGTTCTACAAGTCACCGCTGGGCCAGAAGGTCATCACCCAGATGCCGGCCACCATGGCCGAGGGCATGCAGGTGGGCAAGCAGTGGGGCCAGGAACGCGGCCAGCAGATGATCAGCCAGCTCCAGAGCCAGGGCACCCTGAACGCCCAGGGCCAGTGCCCGGCCACCGGCGCCGCCGCCAAGCCGGCCACGCCCGCCCCGGCCCCGGCGCCCGCCAAAAAGAAATAACCACTCCGTTGTGGGAGCGCGCTTGCGCGCGATGGGTCTTGCGGCACCCCCATCGCGCGCAAGCTCGCTCCCACAAGGGTTTTCCAAGTCATTGATTTGCAAGGAATGGTCTTGGATGGTCACGATTTGTCCAAAGCTTAACCACCTGATTGACCTTGGCTTTTCCCTGCCGCTATAATTCGCGGTTCGTAACACCCGCAACACCCTAAAAAGAACTACATAACCAGGAACAGTCATGAGCTACGCAGTCATTAAGACCGGTGGCAAGCAGTACCGCGTGATGCAGGGCGAAGTCCTGCGCGTGGAGCTGCTCCCCGCCGAAGTCGATTCGACCTTCACGTTCGAAGAGGTTCTCCTCGTCGGCGAGGGTGAGTCGATCACCGTTGGTGCCCCGCTCGTCGCCGGCGCCACTGTCAGCGCCAAGGTCCGTGCACACGGCCGCGCCGATAAGATCCGCATCATCAAGTTCCGTCGTCGCAAGCACTACAAGCGCACGCAGGGACACCGTCAGCATTACACCGAAATCGAGATCACGGGCATCAACGCCTGAGTCGCCGGAGGATATGAGTCATGGCACATAAAAAAGGCGTAGGTTCCAGCCGTAACGGTCGCGATTCGAACCCGAAGTATCTCGGTGTGAAGATCTACGGCGGCCAGGCTGTTGAAGCCGGCAACATCATCGTTCGTCAGCGCGGCACCAAGTTCCACGCTGGCGTGGGCGTCGGCCTCGGCCGCGACCACACCCTGTTCGCACTGGTCGACGGCACTGTGTCGTTCAAGACCCGCGGCGACAAGGGTCGCAAGTTCGTCGACGTCGTCCAGGCGTAATTCGCCACGACGCGATAGCGAAGGCCCCGCCCCACGGCGGGGCTTTTCGTTTGTAAGGCTCCCCGATTCACTGCCCAGGTTTTCCCCATGAAATTCGTCGACGAAGCACAGATTCGAGTCACGGCCGGTAGCGGCGGCAATGGCTGCGCCAGCTTTCGCCGCGAAAAATTCATTCCGTTCGGCGGCCCCGATGGTGGCGACGGCGGTGATGGTGGCTCCGTGTGGCTGGTGGCCGACGAAGGCCTGAACACCCTGGTCGATTTCCGCCACATGCGCCAGTTCAAGGCCCCGCGCGGCCAGAACGGCATGGGTAGCCAGATGTACGGCAAGGGCGGTGAGGACATCACCATCCGCGTGCCGGTGGGCACCGTGGTCACCAACGTCGATACTGACGAAGTGATCGGCGACCTCACCGCGAACGGCCAGCGCCTGAAGGTCGCCGAAGGCGGCCGCGGTGGCCTGGGTAACATCCATTTCAAGAGCTCGGTGAACCGTGCCCCGCGCAAGGCTACGCCGGGTACGCCGGGTGAAGTGCGCGACCTGAAGCTCGAGCTGCGCCTGCTCGCTGACGTCGGCCTGCTTGGCTTCCCCAATGCCGGCAAGAGCACCTTCATCCGTGCCGTGTCGGCGGCGACGCCGCGCGTGGCGGATTACCCGTTCACCACGCTGCACCCGAACCTGGGTGTCGTGCGTATCGGCACCGACCAGAGCTTCGTCATTGCCGATATCCCCGGCATCATCGAGGGCGCCGCCGAAGGCGCGGGCCTTGGTATCCAGTTCCTCCGCCACGTCTCGCGCACCAGCCTGCTGCTGCACGTGGTGGATATCCGCCCCATCGACGGTTCGGACCCGGTGGAGCAGGTGCAGACCATCGAGCGCGAGCTGGCCAACTTCGACAGTGAACTGGTCGAGCGTCCGCGCTGGCTGGTGATCAACAAGATGGACGTGTTCGACGACGAGGAAGAGCTCGAGGCAGCGGCAAACGACATCGTCAACCGCCTCGGCTGGACGGGTCCGTCGTTCCTGATCTCCGCCGCCGGCCAGCAGGGCGCGCGCGAAGTCTGCCTGCAGGTGCAGCAGTTCTTCGACGCCGAGCGCGCCGCCCGCAAGCTCGAGCAGGAAGCCACCGACGACGTGCGCATGCGTACCGAGTAACTCTCGGGTGTTGTGGGAGCGCGCTTGCGCGCGATGGGTGCTTGCCGCAAGGCCTATCGCGCGCAAGCGCGCTCCCACAACAGCATCGCCGTTCCGATCCTGGGCCAACAAAAAAGCCGGCTTGCGCCGGCTTTTTCGTGAACAGCGATGTCGCGCAGGCTTTAAGCCAGGTCGCGGATCTTCGCGTTCAGGCGGCTCTTGTGGCGAGCAGCCTTGTTCTTGTGGATCAGGCCGCGGGCAGCGTAGCGGTCCATGACCGGCACGGCGACAGCGTAAGCCGTGGTGGCGGCTGCCTTATCCTTGGCGTCGATCGCCTTGACGACCTTCTTCAGTGCGGAACGCACCATGGAACGCGCGCTGACGTTGCGCAGCCGGCGCTGCTCCGACTGACGCGCACGCTTCTTCGCGGACTTGATGTTGGCCAAGGTAAAGCTCCAGAGTTCGGTGGGTTTTAAAAAAGACGCCCATTGTGCGGCCAAACTGGGGCTGCGTCAATAGGTTAGGCCCCGCGCGGGAACCCCGGGCGGGAAGGGCCCCGGGGCGGTGCCCCGGAAAAGCCAGAACGGGGACTGTCCGCTGACCGGCCGGCTTTGTCAAACTAGGGGTTTACCGGTAATCCCAGGTACGGATGAAAACCCCCAGCCTCCTGCGCGGCGTGCTGTCCTTCAGCAGCATGACCATGGTTTCGCGTGTGCTCGGCCTCGTCCGTGACATGTCCATCGCCCACGTATTCGGCGCCAACGCGGCCACGGACGCTTTCTTCGTCGCCTTCCGCATCCCGAACTTCATGCGCCGGCTGTTCGCCGAAGGTTCGTTCTCCACCGCGTTCGTGCCCGTCTTTACGGAGGTGAAGGAGAAGCGCCCGCACGCCGACCTGAAGGAACTGATGGCGCGCACCTCGGGTACCCTCGGCGGTGTGCTGTTGCTGGTCACGGCCATCGGGATCATCTTCGCGCCCCAGGTCACGGCCCTGTTCTCGCCGGGCGCCGTCGACACCCCCGAGAAATTCGAGCTGACGGTGGACCTGCTCCGCCTGACTTTCCCGTTCCTTCTCTTCGTCTCGCTGACCGCCCTGAGTGGCGGGGCCCTGAACAGCTTCCACCGGTTCGGCCTGCCGGCCCTGACGCCGGTCATCCTCAACCTGTGCATGATCGCCGGCGCGCTCTGGCTGGCGCCGAAGCTGCACACGCCGATCATGGCCATGGGCTGGGCGATCCTCGTGGCCGGCGTCCTGCAGCTCGCCTTCCAGCTCCCGTCACTACGCCAGCTGGACCTGCTTACCCTGCCGCGCTGGGGCTGGAAGTCGCCCGACGTGCGCCGGATCATGCGGCTGATGGTGCCGACCCTGTTTGGCTCCTCGGTGGCCCAGATCAACCTGCTGCTGGATACGATCATCGCCTCGCTGCTGATCGCCGGCTCGCAGAGCTGGCTGTCCCAGGCCGATCGCTTCCTCGAGCTGCCGCTTGGCGTCTTTGGCGTCGCCCTCGGTACCGTGATCCTGCCGTCGCTCTCCCGCCACCACGTCAGCGACGACCGCGATGGCTTCTCCCGGGCGCTGGACTGGGGCCTGCGCACGACGCTGCTGATCGCGGTGCCGGCGATGTTCGCCCTCTTGATCCTTTCCTTCCCCCTGGTGGCCACGATCTTCCAGAACGGTCGCTTCACCGCGTTCGATACGAAGATGGCCTCGCTCTCGATCTCGGCGCTGAGCTTCGGCCTGCCGGCCTTCGCCATGGTGAAAGTCGTGCTGCCGGCGTTCTACGCTCGCAAGGACACCAAGACGCCCGTGCGCGCCGGCGTGGCGTCGCTGGTCACCAACATGCTGCTGAACGTGGTGTTCGTGGGCCTGCTGTTCTATCTCTGGGCCACGCCGGAGCAGAAGGCGGCCCCGTGGCTGCAGGGCATCGCCAGTGTCCCGGGCCTGCATATGGCACTCGGCATCGCCAGCGCCCTCGCCAGCTACATCAACCTGGGCCTGCTCTGGCGCTGGCTGGGCAAGGCGGGCGTCTACGAGCGCCAGCCGGGTTGGGCGCGGCACCTCGTGCGCCTGGCGGTGTCCTGCGGCGTGATGAGCGCCGTGCTGCTGCTGGGCCTGTACGTGTGGCCGGAGTGGAGCGATGTGAACCACACCCTGCGCGTGGTGCGGCTTGCCGTGCTGGTCTGCGCCGGCGGTGGCGCCTACGTGGCCACCCAGTTCGCCATGGGTTTCCGGCCGAGCCACCTGCGCGCCCGCTGAGCGGCCACCCCCTGTGGGAGCGTGCTTGCACGCGACGGGACTGGCGGCAGCCCCTATCGCGTGCAAGCACGCTCCCACAAGGGCTGAGCACGCATTGTGCGGCGCAATGGGGCCGCTATACTGGCCCGATGGCTTTTATTCCGCATCGACCCCAAGGCGGCCGCGCATGACGCTGCGACTCCATCGCGACGTTGACGGCGCGTGCCTGACCCCCCAGGGCAGCGTGGTGGCGATCGGCGCGTTCGACGGCCTGCACCTGGGCCACCAGGCGATCCTCGCCGAGGTGCGCCAGCGCGCTGCCGCGAAGGGCCTGGCCCCCGCCGTGATCACGTTCGACCCGCTGCCGCGCGCCTTCTTTTCGAAGGAGCCCGTGCCACGCCTCTCCGGTGTCCGTGAGAAGGCCGAGGGCATGGCGGCCGCGGGCATCGTCGAGCTGCTCTCGCTGCGCTTCGATGAAGCCCTGACGCAGATGTCCGCCGAGGATTTCGTGCGCAAGGTGATCGTCGGCCGGCTCGCCGCGCGCGAGGTGTGGGTGGGCGAGGATTTCCGCTTCGGCCACCGCCGTGGCGGCGATTTCGCGCTGCTCGAGAAGATGGGCGCGGAACTGGGCTTTACCGCCCATGCCGTGGCCGCGGTGCTGGTGGATGGCGAGCGCGTGTCCTCCTCGAAGGTACGCACCCTGCTCGCCGAAAGCCGCTTCGCCGACGCGACGGTGCTGCTCGGCCGCCCGTTCGTCATCGACGGCCACGTCGAGCACGGCAAGCAGCTGGGGCGCGAGCTTGGCTACCCGACCGCCAACGTGCATTTGCGCGAGCGCGTGAGTCCGATCCAGGGCATCTTCGCCGTGCGTATCGGTATCGGCGATGGCCCTTGCAGCTGGCCTGGCGTGGCGAGCCTCGGCTTCCGCCCGACGGTCAACGAGGTGCGTGAGCCGCTGCTCGAAGCACATCTGTTCGATTTCTCCGGCGATCTCTACGGCCAGCGCATCGGCGTGGAGTTCGTTCGCAAGCTCAGGGATGAGGAAAAATTCGACGGCCTGGAAGCCCTGGTCGCGCAGATGCGCCAGGACGAACGGGACGCCCGGCAGGCCCTGGGGATGAACCCCATCCTTGCCGATGCATGACACACCACGGTTGCCAGCGATGACCCAGGACTACAAGAACACCATCAACCTGCCGCAGACGGAATTCCCGATGCGCGGCGACCTGCCCAAGCGCGAGCCGAACTGGCTGGCGAACTGGGAGCGCGTGGGCCGCTACCAGCAGATCCAGGAAAAGACCGCCGGCCGTGACAAGGTGTTCGTGCTGCACGACGGCCCGCCGTACGCCAATGGCGCCATTCACCTTGGCCACGCGGTGAACAAGGTGCTGAAGGACGTCATCGTCAAGTCGAAGCTGATCGCCGGCTACCGCGCGCCTTACGTGCCGGGCTGGGATTGCCATGGCCTGCCGATCGAGATTGCGATCGAGAAGAAGTTCGGCAAGGCGGGCGACAAGCTCGACGCCGCGGCGTTCCGGCAGAAGTGCCGCGAATACGCGCTCGCGCAGATCGACCTGCAGCGCACCGACTTCAAGCGCCTCGGCGTCCTGGGTGACTGGGAGAAGCCGTACCGCACGCTCGATTTCACCTACGAAGCCGACATGATCCGCGCGCTCGCGCGCATCGTGGATAACGGCCACGTGGTGCGCGGTGCCAAGCCCGTGTACTGGTGCTTCGATTGCGGCTCGGCGCTGGCCGAAGCGGAAATCGAATACGCCGACAAGACCTCGCCCGCCGTGGACGTGGCGTACGACGCCGTCTATCCGAAGGAAATGGGTGCGGAGTTCGGCGTGGACGTGGGCGATGCGATCGTCGCCGTGCCGATCTGGACCACTACGCCGTGGACGCTACCGTCCAGCCAGGCCGTGTCGCTCGGTGGCGAGATCGAATACTCGCTGGTCGAAGGCCCGTCGCGCGGTGGCAAGCGCGTGCTCCTGGTGATCGCGTCGGCGCTGGCGGAGAAGGCCCTGGCTCGCTACGGCGTCGAGGGCGCGAACGTCCTGGCCCGCAAGCAGGGCGCCGCGCTGGAGAACCAGCAGCTCAAGCACCCGTTCTACGACAAGCACGTGCCCATCATCCTCGGTGACCACGTCTCCGACGAGGACGGTACCGGTGCCGTCCATACCGCGCCCGACCACGGCGCGGAAGACTTTGCGGTTGGCCAGCACTACGGCATCGGCACGCTCAACTACGTCGATGGCCGCGGCGTCTACCGCAGCGACCTGCCGCTCGCGGGCGACACCACGTTCGCCGGCATGCACATCTGGAAGGCCAACGACGCCATCGTCGACCTCCTGCGCTTCCGTGGCGTGCTGCTCGCCTCGGCGAAGCTGACCCACAGCTACCCGCATTGCTGGCGCCACAAGACCCCGGTGATCTACCGCGCCACGCCGCAGTGGTTCATCGGCATGGAAACCGCTGGCCTGCGCGATACCGCGCTCACCTCGATCAAGAGCGTGCGCTGGGTGCCGGCATGGGGCGAAGAGCGCATCCGCGGCATGGTCGAGGGCCGCCCGGACTGGTGCATCTCGCGCCAGCGCACCTGGGGCGTGCCGATCACCCTGTTCGTGGACAAGAACACCCACGAGCCGCACCCGGATTCCGTGCAGCTCATGGAGAAGGTGGCGCAGAAGGTCGCGCACGAAGGCATCGATTGCTGGTTCACCCTGGACCCGCGCGAGCTGCTGGGCGATGACGCCGACAGGTATGAGAAGGTCACCGACGTCCTCGATGTGTGGTTCGACTCGGGCGTGAGCCACTTCGCGGTCGTGGGCCAGCGCCCCGAACTGCAGGCCGGCAACGCCAGCGAGTACAAGGTCATGTACCTGGAAGGCTCCGACCAGCATCGCGGCTGGTTCCAGTCGTCGCTGCTCACCTCGGCGGCCATCCACGGCCGCGCGCCTTACGACCATGTGCTCACCCACGGCTTCACCGTGGATGCGCAGGGCCGCAAGATGTCGAAGTCGCTGGGCAACGGCATCGAGCCGCAGGACATCATGAAGACGCTGGGCGCGGACATCCTGCGCCTGTGGATCTCGTCGACCGATTACCGCAACGAAATGTCGCTGTCGGACGAGATCCTGAAGCGCGTGGCGGACACGTACCGCCGCATTCGCAATACGGCGCGCTTCCTGCTCGGCAACCTCGACGGGTTCAACCCGGACAAGGATCTGCTGGCCACGGCGGCATGCCTGCCGCTCGACCAGTGGGCCGTGCAGCAGGCCGCCGATACGCAGGCCGCGATCATCGCCGCGTACGAGCGTTACGACTTTCCGGAAATCGTCCAGCGCGTGCAGAACTTCTGCACCAACGAGCTGGGCGCGCTGTACCTGGACGTGACCAAGGACCGCCTGTACACCATGCCGACCGAAAGCCTCGGGCGGCGCAGTGCGCAGAGCGCGATGTACCGCATCGCGGAGGCCATGGTGCGCTGGATCGCGCCGATGCTGAGCTTCACCGCGGAAGAGATCTGGCAGCACCTGCCGGGCTCGCGCAGCGAATCGGTGCTGTTCGAGACCTTCTACGAGGGCCTGGACGTGCGCCAGGATGCCGAGACCCGCGCGTGGTGGAGCAAGCTGCTCACGATCCGCGAGACGGCGTCCCGCGTGCTCGAAGGCATGCGCAAGGCCGGCCAGATCGGCGCCTCGCTGGATGCCACGCTGACCCTGCACGCCGACCTGCCCACGCAGTCGGCCCTGGCGGAATCGGCGGATGAGCTGCGCTTCTTCTTCATCACCTCCGACGTGACCCTGGCGCCGCTGGAAGGCCGCCCGGCCAACGCCGAGAAAGTGGAGCTGGAGGAGGGCGAGGTGTATGTCTCGGCCGCGGTCACCGACTGGGCCAAGTGCATCCGTTGCTGGCAGCACCGCGCGGATGTGGGCCATGACCCGGCCCACCCGGAAATCTGCGGCCGCTGCGTGGAAAACGTGGCAGGGCCCGGCGAAGACCGCCGCTGGTTCTAAGCTACGAAACACCCGTGGGAGCGCGCTTGCGCGCGATCGGCTTGCCGCGAGCACCCATCGCGCGCAAGCACGCTCCCACAGTCTCGACATCACTACCGGCTTTTCGCATGACTGAACGCCCCCGCCCGAATGCGCTCGCCTGGCTCTGGCTCACCCTGGGCCTGATCGTGGCCGACCAGCTCACCAAGTGGTGGGCCCTGGTCGCGTTGCAGCCCGCGGAGACCCCGCACCCGGTGATCCCTGGGTTCCTGTACTGGACGCTGACGTTCAATACCGGTGCCGCATTCAGCTTCCTGGCCAACAGCGCCGGCTGGCAGCGCTGGTTCTTCGCCTTGCTCGCCGTGACCATCAGCGCTGTCCTGGCCACCTGGCTGGCCCGCACGCCGCGTCGCGACTGGCGTACCGCGGCACCGCTGGCGATGATCATCGCCGGGGCGCTCGGCAATCTCATCGACCGGCTGTACGCCGCGAAAGTCACGGATTTCATTTCCGTGTACTTCGGCAGCTACCCGTTCCCGGTGTTCAACGTGGCGGATTGCGCGATCTCCGTGGGCGCCGCCGGCCTGATCGTGTTCAGCCTGTTCCAGCCCAACCCCAAGAAGGCCTGACCCCGCCCATAAGCCCGTGGGAGCGCGCTTGCGCGCGATGCCCGGCATGGACCGCGAACACCCCCATCCCGTGCGATAATCCCCGGCATGGATATCATCCTCGCCAACCCCCGCGGCTTCTGTGCCGGCGTCGATCGCGCCATTGCCATCGTGGAGCGCGCGCTCGAATCGTACGGTGCGCCGATCTACGTCCGCCACGAAGTGGTACACAACCGCTACGTGGTCGAGCGCCTGCGCGCCGATGGCGCCGTGTTCGTCGAAGAGCTCGACGAGGTACCGGATAACTCCACGGTGATCTTCAGCGCGCATGGCGTGCCCAAGGCCGTGCGCGAGGAAGCCGACCGCCGCGGGCTGCGCGTGTTCGACGCCACCTGCCCGCTGGTCACCAAGGTGCATATGGAAGTCGCCCGCCTGGGTCGCGCCGGCCAGGACGTGATCCTGATTGGCCACGCCGGCCACCCGGAAGTTGAAGGCACGATGGGGCAGTGGAACCGGGCCAATCCGGGCAATATCTACCTGGTCGAGTCGGTCGAAGACGTCGCCGAGCTGGTGCCGGTACAGCCGGACAAGCTGGCCTTCGTTACCCAGACCACGCTTTCGGTGGATGACACCATCGCGATCATCAACGCGCTGCGCGCGAAGTTCGCTTCGATCGAAGGCCCGCGCAAGGACGATATCTGCTACGCCACGCAGAACCGCCAGGACGCGGTGCGCCGTCTCGCCGACGCGGTGGACCTGGTGCTCGTGGTGGGTTCGGTCAACAGCTCCAATTCCAACCGCCTGCGTGAGCTGGCGGAAAAGCAGGGCGTCCCGTCCTACCTGATCGATGGCGCGGAGCACATCGAGAAGGCCTGGATCGATGGCAAGGCCCGGATCGGCGTCACGGCGGGCGCCTCGGCCCCCGAGAAGCTGGTGAAGGAAGTCATCGCCCGCCTGCAGTCGTGGGGCGCTGGTGACGTGCGTGAGCTCGACGGCGAGGCCGAGAACATCACGTTTGCCCTGCCGAAGGAACTCCGCCTGGCCTCCTGAGGCCTTGCGCAGGGGGCTCGCGTCCCCTAGAATTCCGCGTCTCGCCGGAATAGCTCAGTTGGTAGAGCGCGTCATTCGTAATGATGAGGTCGTAGGTTCGATTCCTATTTCCGGCACCAAACACTTCCCCGATTGCCGTGGCGCGTTCGTGGAAGCAACGGAAAAACCCGCTGACGCGGGTTTTTTTTTGCCTGTCCGAAGTTCCCATGGAAAGGTGCGGCCAGTATCTTGGCCGCACGCGTATAACACTGCCCGACCTGGGCGGTTTTCGGGTAATGCCTGCGTAAAGACATTTGCGAGGGATGCATGCAAGCGACACGAGACATGGCGATCGATACGGCGCGCCTGCGCCTTGATCGGCTGGAACCGGGTGACGCGCCCGTATTGTTTGCTTATCGGGGCGACGATGCCGTCGCCCGCTACCAGGGCTGGAAACCGGCCAGCCTGGCCGAGGCGGAGGCGTTCATCGCCGGGCAGGCCGACCTGCCGTTCCCCGCCACGGATGCGTGGTGCCAGCTCGCCGTCCGCGACCGTGCCACCGGTGAACTCGTCGGCGACCTTGGCGTGCATTTCCCGGCATCCACCAGTGACGCCATCGAGTTCGGCGTCTCGCTGCGTCCCGACAGGCAGGGCAGGGGCTATGCCCGCGAAGCCTTGGCGGCCATGCTTGAGCTGGCCTTCGGCGAATGGGGCTACCGCCGTTCGGTAGGCTCGGTCGACCCGCGCAACGTGGCCAGCATCGCGCTGCTGCGGTCACTGGGCTTTCGCCAGGAGGCCCACCACGTGGAGAGCTATTTCTTCCGGGGCGAATGGGTGGACGACGTCATTTACGCCATGCTGGCGCGCGAATGGCGGCGGCCCGGCTGAACCGCGGCCGGTGTTTTGCCTGAAATGTGCAAGCCCCAGGCGCGCTGGAACACAGGGCATTCATCCGGGTGATCCCTACACTGGCTGCTACCGGTCGGACGGGCGGCGCCGGGTAACCCAACTCGAGTAAACGAACGCCATGGATCACCCAGTGCACCACTACAGGGGCTATGAAATCCTCTGCAGCCGCTCCGGCTACACCATCCTGCAAGGCGGCATCGAAGTGCTGAGCATGGGGACGGGCAATGCCGACACCCTACTCGCCGACTGCGAGTCCACCGACGACTTCCTGCCGCACGCCAGGCTGGCGATCGACAAGATGATCGGCGAAGAGGCCTGAGTTCAGGCGGCGCTGGCCAGCCGGGCCAGGGCGGCCGGCGTCGGCGGGGGCAGATGGGCGAGGGCGCCGGCGGGCAGGTAGCGCCAGTCGGCCAGGCGGCGGGGGAGCCGGGTGCCAGGCAGGCATTCACACAGCCCGCGCACGGCGTCCTCGGCGGTATCGAACCGGCCCAGTTCCGCATCGGCGCGCAATGCGCGCCAACGATGACCGTGGCTGACGATGCGGAACATGGCGTCGTGGGCGGTGTGGACGTACTGGGCTTGCACGGTCGGGCTCCTGCGTGACGGTGCTATTGTCCCGGCCAGGTCGTGACCGCTGTGTTATCCGTAAGCTACGGCCACATGGCAGCCTCAGGCACCCCCTACCGTTTGTCGGAAATCTCTGACCGCACGTCGGCGCGCGCTGGCATTGCGCCAGGCTTTAGCTGATTTTAAGGCCGTCAGAAAAGGGGTAGGGGAAATGCATCTGAGTAAGTCCAGGACGCCGCGCGGCGAGCGCGGTGCGTCCCTGATCGAGGTACTGATGGCCGTGCTGATCTTCAGCATCGGCCTCATCGGCGTGGCCGGGCTCCTGATCGTGGCGACCAAGTCAAACCATACGGCCTACGTCCGTACCCAGGTCGCGTTCCTGGCCAACAACATGGCCGACCGCATGCGGGCCAACCCCTACGGCCTGTGGGGCCTGAAATACAACGGCAGCTATCCGTTGTCGGCGGGAACCGATCCGAAGTGCGATGGTGCCCATCCCTGCACCCCTGACCAGGTGGCGCTCCGCGACCAGCTCCAGTGGGGCGACATGTTGAAGGACACGGTGCCTGGGCTGGGTACGACCAAGATCACCTGCTCCAACGACGGGCTTAGCTACAACCCCTCGAGCCAGATCGGCATGCGGCCGCCGTACGGTGGCTCCTGCAAGATGACCATCACCTGGGCGGAGCGCGGCATTACCGGCAACGACGACCGCACGGCGGATGCCACCGACGGCCTGCAATCCTTCACCTGGGTGTTCCAGCCATGAGCTCGATGTCCTTTTCCCGGTCCGCCCGTGGCGTGACCCTCGTCGAGCTGATGGTCGCGATGGTGCTTGGCCTGCTGGTCGCGGCCGGCATCATCAGCGTGTTCCTCTCGATGTCCAGCAGCAACAGCGCGCAGACGCAGATGGCTCGCCTGCAGGAAGAGGGCCGCTTTGCCGTGCAGCGGCTTACCGATGACCTGAACATGGTGAATGCGCAGTACTGCAGCAGCACGGGTGGCGTCGCCAATACCACCAGTAGCGGTGTCTACCTCGACGGCCTGCGTACGCCCATCGTGTACGCGAAGACGTTCTCGCCGCTGCACAACACCACACCGTGGGGCTCTCCCTATCCAGACACGCCCGCAGCGCCTTATCCACTGCCGTCTTTCTTCTTCATGCGTGGCTATGACTGCGACACGAGTACCTGTACGCCGACCGCCCCGGCAGAGATCCCGGAGATGGGTACGGATATCGGCAACCGCGTGGTAGGTGCCGCCGTGCTCACCGTGCGCTACCTCGACTCGGCACAAGGCTGGGCGCTCGGTGGTGCGAGCACCATGACGTCCGTGAATGGCGAAATCACCGATGTCAGCATCACGCCGGGAACTGGCGAACCGCCGCTCACCGATTTCAAGGCGGGCGACCTGGGCATGGTGGCCGACTGCTCGAACGCCACCGTGTTTGCCGTAACGGGCAATGGGAACTTCAAACCCGACGCGGATAACAATCTCGCGGTGCCGCGTGCCGTACGCCTGACCGACCAGGCTGCACCGAAGTTCTTCGATTTCTCACGCGCCTTCCGTACGGTGACGTACTACCTGCAGGTGGTCAGCAACGACGGTACCGCGACGGGTAAGAAGACCGGTGCGCTCATGCGCTGCGATAACGACAACACCGATCCTTGCCAGGAAATCGCGCGTGGCGTGGAGCGCATGGATTTCCGCTACGGGGTGGAGGATGCCAACGGCATGGTCCGCTACCTCACGGCCAACGAAGTCGATACGGCGACCGCTGGCGGCACGCTGGCGTGCCCACCCGGTGCCGCCAACCAGCTGACACCGGACGCCGGTTGCCTGTGGCGCGCGGTCAAGGCGGTGGAACTGCACCTGCTGATGGATGGCCAGAAGCCCTTGTACTCGCTCCTCGAGCCGGACCTGGCGCACTCGTACCGCCCGGATGGCATCGCCACCCCGGCAGCGCCTTCGTCCTCGGGCTTCGCCGTCAAACCGTCCGACCAGGGCTTCGACGATCACATGATGCGCCGCGAGTTCAACGTGCTCGTGATGATGCGTAACTACAACCCCTAAAGGTAACGCGCCATGGCTACGTCTCCTTCTTCGTTCCATCCCCGGCAGCAACGCGGCGTCGTACTGGTCGTTGCGCTGATCTTCCTGCTGCTGGTGACCCTGCTCGCCGTCGCCGCCTCGGGCACCTCGCTGATGCAGGAGCGCCTCGCCGGCGGTCTGCGCAACTCACAGCTGGCCGAGTGGTCGGCTGAGTCGGCCTTGCGTGGGGCGGAGTGGCGCCTGTGGCGCGCCAGCGGTGACCCGACGACGCTGATGAAGTGCACCCAGGGGGCGTTGAGCGACTGCATTTCCTACAACGCCGCGACGCCGAGCACGATTGCCGCGAAGTTCCGCTCTAATGCCGGTTGGTTCACCGACGGCGGCACGGAGTACGTATCGACGGGCGACAAGTTCACCGACGAATCGGCAGATAACAGCTTCAAGCTGGCGCATAACCCGTACTACCTCATTGAAGACCTGGGACGCGAAGTGCCGCAGGGTGCCGGCTTGCAGCGTGAATCAGGCTCCACCGGCGGCACGGGCACGGGCTACACCAGCACCAACCGCCACATCTATCGCGTGACCGCCCGCGGCGTCGGCAACAGCGAAAACGCCGTGCGTGTCCTCGAAACCACCTTCGCCGCAAAGTCGGACTGACGAACGGACCTCCTATGACCACGCATTCGTCCAAATTGAAGGCTCTCGGCGTCGCGCTGCTTCTCACGCTCTCGGGGGCGGTTGGCGCGCAAACCACGCCGAACACGGTCGACCTTAGCTCGACACCGCCTGACCTGACGCTGGCAGTCGCGCCTAACCTCATCCTGACGTACGACGACTCGGGCAGCATGATCGTGTCGTACGTGCCAGGCATCCTCGGTGACGGCGATCCGAAGTGGGGCGCAAACAAGGGTTTGATTACGGACCCGGCGACGAACACCAAGATGTGTTCGTGGTACGGCGTCGCCAACGATCCCGTGCCAGGCATACACCCGTGGGCCTTTTCTTCGGCGGTCAACACCCTGTACTACGATCCCACCGTCACCTATGTTCCTCCGAGGAAGGTTGATGGTACGCAGATGAGCAACTCAACGTTCACCGCGGCGTGGACCGACGGCATTGCGGGTACGGGTAGTACGAATCTCGCAAACGCGTACTACGTGACCTGGGCTGGTTCGTCTACGACCCCGAAGCCGAATAACATCAGGATGGCCACGCCCCTTACCAAGAATGGCAATAAGGTATCTACGACATGTAACCCTACGGACGGCTACATGGCGTTTCCGTTCGTCGATAAATTGGGGACGGCCAAGGACGACCCTGTTGGTCCGCACGCGTTTTATTATCAACTGAAATCAACAGTTGACACGACGAAGACAGCGGAGCTGTACAAGCCGACGAACTATACTGCCGTCGACGTCACGACGCTCTCAGATACTGAGAAGACGAACTTCGCGAACTGGTATTCGTATTATCGAAATCGCACGCTTGCGGCCCGGAGCAGCGTGTCCCGCGCCTTCCAGTCCATTCCGAGCAATATTCGCGTTCAGTGGCAACGTATCAACAATAATACGGGCTCGTTCACGACGGGGAAATCGGTGCTGAAGCCGCTGTCGGATGATGCGCAGCGCAAGTCTTTCTTCACCTTTCTCTATGCATCGGGCGCAAGTGGTGGTACCGCTACGCGAAGCACCACGGAGCGCGTCATGCGGTTCCTGGGTCCGACCAATAACTCGAATGATGAGAAGAATCCGTATTACGACACGTTCTATCAGAAGGAACTGACGTGCCGACGCAACTACCACCTGCTCGTAACTGATGGCGGCTGGAAAGACGATTATGACGACAAGACCAACGTGGGCTATTCGCTGACGACGGTCGACACCAAAGTAGCGGTCGATCCCCAGAATGTAGATCAGGCGTCTCATGATCTACCGGACGGCCGCAAGTACGATCCGTCGTCACCCTATACGCAGGTGTATTCGAACGGACCGGATCAGGAAGGTCATGCTGGTTTCGCTGACCAGGCGTTCTACTATTGGGCGACGCCGCTTCGCACCTTCGCGAAGAACAATGTCGTTCCCTATATCCCTGACAAGACCACCGGTAAACTGGGCGCTCCCGTGACGGGCGCGATCGGTAACGACCCAACCAAGTTGCCCGATGAAGTCTATTTCAATCCTTCCAACGATCCCGCGACCTGGCCTCACCTGGTGCAGTTTATCGTGGCTTTTGGGCTGGGCGGCAATCTGAGTTTCCCGGGAGATCTTCCGAATCTCCGGAATGGCACCAAGCAGTGGTCGGCATGGCGAGTTGCTGGTGGCACCAATAATGAGAACGTCGACGTGCCGGCGAAAGCCGACGATACGTGGCATGCGGCGATAAATAGCCGCGGCGCCATGTTCAGCGCGAACAATCCGCAGCAGTTGGTCGATCAGTTGCTGGCCGTGATCAACAGCATCGTCACCCGCGAAACGGCGCCCGTCGCCAGTGCACTCAATACTGCCGTGCTCGGTGTGAACGCGGTGACCTACGTGACGGGCTTCAACAGTACGGACTACTCCGGTTCGGTCGTCGCGAAGAGCGTGGATGGAAGCGGTAACGTAGGTGCGCTGCTCTGGGATGCCGCGGCGCTGCTCGATGCACGTGTGCCTAGCAATCGCGTGATCCTTACCTCCGCATTCAACAGCGACAAGAAGCTCGTGGGAACGGCGTTCACCTGGAGTGACTCGAGCGACCTCGGTGTCAACCTGAAGGCTGTCGATCCCCGCTATACGTCCGACAAAAATGCGCAAAAGCGTACGGATTACCTCCGCGGCGTGCGTACGGACGAGAACACGTTGTTCCGCGCGCGCGGTTCGGTCGTGGGCGCCATCATCGACTCGCAGGCCGTATATGTGGCATACCCGGCTGCCGGCTATTCCGATACCTGGCCGTCCGGCGATCCCGAGTCCCAGCTCGACTCGTCGAATAAGCTGATGTACAGCTACACGACCTTCGCCAACACGTGGGCGAAGCGTGCCCCGACCCTGTACGTCGGTGCCAACGACGGCATGCTCCACGCGTTTGATGCCACGCTCGCCAGCGACAAGTACTCGGGGACGCCCGCGGACACCGTGGATCGTGCGCCGTCGCCCGGCCAGGAGCGTTGGGCGTACATTCCCAACGCGGTCTTCAACCACCTTTACGACCAGACGGTGCTGACGAACTACAAGTTCATCCCCACCGTGGATGCTACCCCGGTGGTCCGTGATGTGTTCTTCTCCTCGGGCACCAAGGGTTGGCATTCGATCCTGATCGGCGGCCTGCGCATGGGTGGCCGTGGCGTCTACGCGCTCGATATCACCGATCCGGGGGCGACCGAGGCGGGAGCCGCGAGCAAGGTGCTCTGGGAATTCAACAGCTCCGTGGCGTCGACGACAGCGGGTAACCCGGCCAACCTGGGTTACACCTATGGCCGCCCGAACGTCGGTCGGCTCGCGAACAAGAAGTGGGTGGTCCTGATCCCGAGCGGCTACTTCCCGACGGGTACGGACTGCAAGGACATTCCCGCGGCATGCAACAAGACCAGCTCGCTGTTCGTCGTGGACGCGCAGACGGGCGAGCTGATCAAGGAGCTCACGACGCCGGCGGGCACCACGAGCTTTGGCCTGTCGTCCCCGGTGCTCGGCGATTACAACAGCGATCAGGTGGATGACGTCGCCTTTGCCGGCGACCTGCAGGGGCAGTTGTGGCGTTTCGACCTTAGCGATCCGGATCCGAAGAAGTGGGCGGTCGATCTGGCCTACAATCCTTCCTCGGACAACCTTGGCAAGCGTCCGATTACCGTCATGCCGCGCCTGTTCGCCGACCCGAACACGCAGAACTTCATCGTAGTCTTCGGTACGGGCAAGTACTTGGGTGGTAGCGACAACACCATCGATTCCACGACTCCGGTGCAGGGTGTGTACGGTATTCGCGAACCCGGCAAGCCTGGCCAGGCGGCGGTTCAGGAAGCCTCGTTGATCAAGCAGAAGATGACCGAGGTCGACCAGATCCGTGGCCTCAAGGCGGACCCAGTGCCACTCGTCGACAAGGACGGCCATGCGGTGGGTGGCTGGTACTTCGACCTGGTCGTGACCGATGCGGACAACAAAGTCACCGATGCCGGCGAGCGCGTCGTGGTCGATCCGACGGCCCTGTTCGATAGCGGCCGCGCGATCGTGACCACGCTGATCCCGACCGGTAGCGATCCGTGCGAGCCCGATCGCCAGGGTGCGGTGCTGGTCATCGATGCTGCCACCGGCGGCGCGGGTGCAGGAGTTGGCTTCGGCACGATCAAGAACTGGCCGGATGGCTACTCCCAGGCAGGTGCCCGCGTGACCAACGTGCCCACCAACGGCCAGTTGCCGGCGGCGACCCAGGTGGGCGGCGGCCAGATCTACCTGCCGGGCATCTCGCTCTCCAAGAGCGGTGCGACGTTCGGCTTCGGCGATGCGATCTGGCGCCGTCGTTCGTGGCGCGTGCTCAATAACGGGAACAATTGATCATGACGAAGCACAGGGGGCAACGCGGGCAGGGCGGCTTTACCCTGCTCGAACTGATGATCGTGGTCACGGTGATCGCGATCCTTACGGCAATCGCCGTATCGTCTTACAACCGATATGCCTTTCGCGCGCGCCGTACGGATGCGCAAGGCATGTTGATGCGGGTCGCTACGGCGCAGGAGCGTTACTACGCGACCTACAACAAGTACGCGACCTCGGTGACGGGGGATCTGAAGTTCGGCACGGATACCACGGACAATGGTTACTACCAGATCAGCCTGGCGGCCATAAAGGACATCACCACCGACTACATAGCGACGGCTACGCCGCAGGCCGGCCAGGCGAAGGACACGTGCGCGAAGTTGACGATCAACTCCCTCGGCGTCAAATCGCAGAGCGGACAAGACAACGCCAATGGGAGGTGCTGGTGAAATCCCGGATGCCCATGCATTCTCGCGAGATCGCCGGCTTGTCGCTGGTTGAGCTGATGATCACCATCCTCGTGCTTGCGATCTTGTTGGCCGTGGCCGTCCCGTCGTTGCGCACGGCGATGCGTCGCGGGTACGTTTCGAATACGACCAACGACCTTGCGGGTGACCTGGCCTACGCTCGAGCCGAAGCGGCCGGGCGGCACAAATATGTCTCGATCTGCCGTTCCACGGATGCGGAGACATGTGATACCGGCACATCCAGTTCGTACGCCACCGGCTGGCTTATCTACGCTTACGACGGGGGCAGCACGGGTCCGAACCAGGCCTACAGCACCACCGCCGACCCCGCGCATGCGCTCCTGCGTGCATCGAAAGGGGATGACCGGACCTCCATATCGGCCACTGATGAGAAGGTGCTGACGTTCAACCAGAGCGGCCTGCCCGTGACCAACAACGGGCGCACGGCCGAGAACTTCGTCATCTGTGTGCTCAACAAGTCGGGAGATGGCGCGGAGAGCACGGCGGAAGTCCCGGGCCGGCAGGTTTCCCTGAATCCATCCGGAGGGGTCTCGATCGCCGAATTGGCCCCGGCGGCGGCCTGCACCCTGTAGCCCGGGGCCGTTGACGTGCCGGTCGCTCCCCCGTAAAATGCGCGGCTCGATGGGCGGTTAGCTCAGCGGTAGAGCACTGCCTTCACACGGCAGGTGTCACAAGTTCGATCCTTGTACCGCCCACCATCGAATCCTTGAAAACCCGGCCTCGCGCCGGGTTTTTTTTGCCCCGCCGTTCCCTAAGCCCCGGGGAAGGCGCCAGCCCTTAGAATCGCCGGACGCACGCCCCAGGACATCGCCATGCACGAAGCCCTCACCGAGCTCCACCTGATCACCCTTACCCCGTGGAAGATCATCGGCCTTATCGGCACCTTGCTCTTCACCGCGCGCTGGTTCGTCCAGTTCTACGCCACGAAGAAGAACAAGAAGGTCACGGTACCCATGTCGTTCTGGTACCTGTCCGTCAGCGGCAGCGTCCTGACCCTGGCCTATTTCATCTGGGGCAAGAACGATTCCGTCGGCATCATCCAGACCGCCTTCCCGATGCTCGTGTCCTTCTACAACGTGTTCGCGCACCTGAAGAACAAGGACAACAAGGAAACGGTGAAGCCGGGCGGCCCGGAAGAGACCTGACCCGGCTGCTGTGGGAGCGCGCTTGCGCGCGATGGGCGCCGCGGCATCCCCATCGCGCGCAAGCGCGCTCCCACGGGTGAGACTCAATCCGGGTCGTAGTCCAGGTTGGTGGCCAGCCAGCGTTCGGCTTCCTGGCGGTCCCAGCCCTTGCGCTTCGCGTAGTCGTCCACCTGCTCGCGGGTGAGGCGGCCGACCACGAAGTACTGGCTGTCCGGGTGTGAGAAGTACCAGCCGGAAACGGCGGCCGTGGGGTACATGGCCATGCCTTCGGTGAGTTCGACGGTGGTGTGCTTCGTCGCATCGAGCAGCGCGAACAGCGTGCGCTTCTCGGTGTGCTCGGGGCAGGCCGGGTAGCCGGGGGCAGGGCGGATTCCGCGGTAGGATTCGTTGATCAGCGCCTCGTTATCCAGCGCCTCATCCGGCTCGTAACCCCAGAATTCCTTGCGCACGCGCTCGTGCATGCGCTCGGCAAAGGCCTCGGCCAGTCGGTCCGCCAATGCCTTCAGCAGGATCGCCGAATAATCATCGTAGGCGGCCTCGAACCGAGCTACATGGGCGTCGATGCCGATGCCGGCCGTGACCGCGAAGCCGCCGACCCAATCCTGCACGCCGCTGGCCTTGGGCGCGACGAAATCCGCAAGGCAGAAGTCGGGCCGTTCGACCGGCTTGTCCACCTGTTGGCGCAACTGGTGCAGCACGGCCATGGGTTTACGCTTTTCGCCGGTGCCAGGCTCCGCGTAGACCTCGATATCGTCACCCGACTGGGCGGCCGGCCAGAAGCCGATCACGCCCTTGGCCGTGAGCCATTTCTCGGCGATGACCTTGTCCAGCATCGCCTGCGCGTCGTTGAACAGGTCGGTCGCCTGCGTTCCCACGACCTCGTCGGAAAGGATCGCCGGGAACTTGCCCGCCAGTTCCCACGCGTTGAAGAACGGTGACCAGTCGATGTACTGGCGCAGCTCGGCAAGATCGTAGTCATCGAATACTGTGATCCCCGGCGTCTTCGGCACGGGCGGCGCATAGGCGCTCCAGTCACACGTGAAGCGTTGCGCACGGGCCTTGTCCAGCGCCACCAGGGTCTTGCCGGTGCCGCGGCCGCGGTGGCGCTCGCGCACCTCGGCGTACTCCGAACGCACCTTCGCCATGAACTCGTCCACCAGGTCCTTGCTGACCAGTGACTGGGCCACGCCTACGGCACGCGAGGCATCTTTCACCCAGACGGTGGGCGACTTGTAATGGGGCTCGATGCGCAGGGCGGTATGCGCGCGCGAGGTGGTGGCACCGCCGATGAGCAGCGGCACGTGGAAGTCCTGGCGCTGCATCTCGCGAGCCACCTGGCTCATTTCTTCGAGCGACGGCGTGATCAGGCCGGAAAGGCCGATGATGTCGGCGTTTTCGGCCCGCGCGGTGTCCAGGATCTTCTGCGTGGGCACCATCACGCCAAGGTCGATGACCTCGAAGTTGTTGCACTGGAGCACCACGCCGACGATGTTCTTGCCGATGTCGTGGACGTCACCCTTCACCGTCGCCAGCACGATCTTGCCGTTGCTGCGCACGGCTTCGCCGGAAAGCTTCTTTTCTTCCTCGATGAAGGGGATGAGGTGGGCCACGGCCTTCTTCATCACGCGGGCTGACTTCACCACCTGCGGGAGGAACATCTTGCCCGCGCCGAACAGGTCGCCGACGACATTCATGCCGGCCATGAGCGGGCCTTCGATGACATCCAGTGGCCGGGTCGCCTGCTGGCGGGCCTCCTCGGTGTCTTCAACCACGTACTGGTCGATGCCGTGGACGAGCGCATGGCTCAGGCGCTCCTGCACGCCTTTCTCGCGCCATGCGGCGGATTCCACGACCACGGCACCCTTGCCGCCCTTGTACTTGTCCGCGATATCGAGCAGGCGCTCGGTACCGTCGGGGCGGCGGTTCAGCACGACGTCTTCGACGCGCTCGCGCAGTTCCTCCGGCAGGTCGTCGTAGATCGACAGGCCGCCGGCATTCACGATGCCCATGTCCATGCCCGCCGCGATGGCGTGGTACAGGAACACGGAGTGGATCGCCTCGCGCACCGGGTTGTTGCCGCGGAACGAGAACGAGACGTTGGAGACGCCGCCGGAGATATGCGACGAGGGGAAGCGCTTCTTCAGCTCGCGCGTGGCCTCGATGAAGTCGACGGCGTAGTTGTTGTGTTCCTCGATGCCGGTCGCGATGGCAAAGATGTTCGGGTCGAAGATGATGTCTTCCGGCGGGAAGCCGAGTTCACCGGTGAGCAGTTCATACGCGCGCGAGCAGATCTCGACCTTCCGCTCTTTCGTATCGGCCTGGCCCGCCTCGTCGAAGGCCATGACGACCACGGCCGCGCCGTACTGGCGGACCTTGCGCGCATGCTCGAGGAACAGCGCTTCGCCTTCCTTCATCGAGATGGAGTTGACGATGCCCTTGCCCTGCATGCAGCGCAGGCCCGCCTCGATCACGCTCCATTTGGAGGAGTCCACCATGATCGGCACGCGCGCGATATCCGGCTCCGACGAGATCAGGTTCACGAAGCGCGTCATCGCGGCTTCGGAGTCGATCAGGCCTTCGTCCATGTTGATGTCGATGATCTGCGCGCCGTTCTCCACCTGCTGGCGGGCGACATCCACGGCCTCTTCGTAGCGGCCTTCCTTGATCAGCTTGCGGAACTGCGCCGAGCCCGTGACGTTGGTGCGTTCACCGACGTTGATGAAGTTGAGGTCCGGCGTGAGGACCAGCGGCTCGAGGCCGGAGAGTCGGGTGTAGCGAATGCTCATGCGGCTTCGACGGTGCTCTTGGGGGCGCGCGGGGCGTAGGGCGCGACGGCGGCCGCGATGGCCGCGATATGCGCCGGCGTGGTGCCACAACAGCCACCCACGATGTTGATCAGGCCATCCGCGGCGAAGCTGCGAATGGTTGCCGCCATGCTCTCGGGGCTTTCGTCGTACTCACCGAAGGCGTTGGGCAGGCCTGCGTTCGGGTGGGTGCTGACCGCAGCGTTGGCGATGCGCGCGAGCATGCCCACGTGCGGGCGCAGGTCCTCGGCGCCAAGCGCGCAGTTCAGCCCGACCGACAGCGGCTGGATGTGTTCCACCGAGTAGAAGAACGCCTCCGCCGTCTGCCCGGACAAGGTACGACCCGAGCGGTCGGTGATGGTGCCGGAGATCATGACGGGGACACGGGCGCCGAGCTCGTCGAACAGCTCGGAGAGTGCGAACAGAGCTGCCTTGGCGTTGAGCGTATCGAAAATGGTCTCCACCATGATCGTGTCGGCACCGCCTTCGATCAGCGCGCGCGCAGCTTCAACGTAGTTCGCCTTGAGCTCCTCGAACGTCACGTTGCGGAAGCCTGGGTCGTTCACGTCGGGCGAGATCGATGCGGTGCGGCTGGTCGGGCCGATGACGCCGATGACGAAGCGGGGCTTTTCCGGTGTCTTCAGCGTCATCGCGTCGCATACCTCGCGCGCGAGGCGGGCGCCTTCGCGGTTGAGTTCCGGCACGAGGTGTTCCAGGTGGTAATCGGCCTGGCTCACCCGCGTCGCGTTGAACGTGTTGGTCTCCACGAAGTCGGCACCTGCGTCGAGGTAGGCCTGGTGCACGCCCTGGATGATCTGCGGCTGCGTCAGCAGGAGCAGGTCGTTGTTGCCCTTCAGGTCGCACTCGCCCGGGTGGTCATGGCCGTGGTCGTGCGTGCTGTCGTGGCCGCCGGCGAAGCGTTCGCCACGGTAGCCATGCTCGTCCAGCTTATGGTTCTGCAGCATGGTGCCCATGCCGCCATCGAGGATCATGATGCGTTCGGCGAGGCCCTTCTGGATCAGGGCGACGCGCTCGGGGTGGAGCCAGGGAAGGCTGCTCATGGGTGCTCTCCTCAGGCCTTGCGTGCGAGCAGGCTGATGACTTCGAAATGGGGTGCGCGGCGCTCGCGGCTCAGGCGGTCGCAGCTGACCACGTCCAGCCCGGCGTCGCGTGCCATGGCAGTGAGCCCGTCGCGGCTGAAGCCCAGGTTGCGGTGGTCGAACGGCTCGACGACGGCGCGGTGGTCGTGTTCGCCCAGGGTCACGGCCAGCACGCGGCCGCCGGGCTTGAGCACGCCGGCAACCTGGCGGAAGACGTCACCCGGGCGCTCGGCGTAGGTCAGGGCGTGCATCATCAGCACGAGGTCGAAACGGCGCTCGCCCAGGTCCAGCTGCTGCATGTCGCCCTGCCGCACTTCTACGTTGGCGAAGTGGGCCAGGCGCTGCCGGGCGGCCTCGACCACCCGGTCGGAACTGTCGACGCAAAGGATCGAGTGAGCATGCGGTGCGAGCAGTTCGGCGGTGACGCCATCGCCCGAGGCGATATCGAGCACGTCGCCGGTCTCCAGCAGCTGCAGGAGTGAGCGAGCCAGGGTTTCCCAGGTGCGCCCGGGGGAATAGTGCCGCTCCATGTCGCCGGCAACGGTGTCCGCCCATCCCTCCGTGCTCGCCCGCTGGGCCAGTACGGCCGGGAGGCGCTCGGCGTCTTCGCGGAGCAGGGCGTCACTCAGGGTGTCGCGGAGCGTGCCGACGAGGGCGACCAGGGTGGGGTCGGCTTCGCTGTTGGCCCGGTAATAGGCCGACACCCCGGCGCGGCGATCGCGCACCAGCTCGGCCTCCTTGAGTTTCGCAAGGTGGGTTGAGACGCGGGGCTGCGCGAGGTGCAGGACGGCAGCCAGCTCGGCCACGGTCAGTTCTTCGCGATCGAGCAGCGCCAGCAGGCGCACCCGGGTGGGGTCGGCGAGCAGCCGCAACACCGTCGAGGCCGTCGTCAGATCCATCCCACATCCTTTCATCGCGATACAGAGATACTAAGGATGGGGCTGAACGGGCCCAACGTCAAGTTGGGATGTTGCGGTGCAGGGCGGGAAAACCTCGAACGACCGTTAGAATGGGCGGATCGCTTTCCCCAAAGACTAACCGAGCCGCCTGTCGGCCCGAGGTATGACCCATGGATTTCCGCTACACCGACGACCAGCTGTCGATCCAGTCCATCGCCCGCGATTTCGCCCAGAAGCGTATCGCCCCGGTGGCCGCCGAGTTCGACGCCAAGGGTGAATTCCCGCTCGAGAACATCCAGGAAATGGGCCAGATGGGCCTGATGGGCATCGAGGTGCCGGAAGAGTACGGCGGCGCCGGCATGGATCCGGTTGCCTACGTTCTGGCCATGGTCGAGATCGCCGCGGCGGATGTTGCTACCTCCACCATCATGTCGGTGAACAACTCGCTCTTCTGTAACGGCATCCTGAAGAACGGCACCGAAGAGCAGAAGCAGAAGTACGTGCGCGCCATCGCCTCGGGCGAAGCCATCGGTGCCTACGCGCTCACCGAGCCGCAGTCCGGCTCCGATGCGTCGAACATGCACACCCGCGCGGTGAAGAACGCCGACGGTGACTGGGTCATCAACGGCAAGAAGAGCTGGATCACCTCCGGCCCGGTGGCGCGTTACATCGTGCTGTTCGCCGTGACGACGCCGGGGATCGGTGCCAAGGGCGTCTCCGCGTTCATCATCGATACCAAGCGTCCGGGCTTCCTGGCCGGCAAGACCGAGCCGAAGCTCGGCATCCGCGCCTCGGCCACCTGCGAAATCGAGTTCCACGACTACGTCTGCCCGGCGGAAGACCTGCTCGGCGCGGAGGGCAAGGGCTTCGGTATCGCCATGGGCGTGCTCGACGCCGGCCGTATCGGCATTGCTTCGCAGGCCGTGGGCGTCGCCCGCGCGGCGTATGAAGCCACGCTGCAGTGGTCGCGCGACCGCAAGGCGTTCGGTACGCCGATCGGTACGTTCCAGATGACGCAGTCCAAGATCGCCGACATGAAGTGCAAGCTGGATTCGGCCCTGCTGCTGACCCTGCGTGCCGCGTGGACCAAGGGCCAGGTCGAGAAGACCGGCGGCCGCTTCGGCACCGAGGCCTCGATGGCCAAGCTCGTCGCCTCCGAAGCCGCCATGTGGATCACCCACCAGGCCGTGCAGATCCACGGCGGCATGGGCTACTCGAAGGAAATGCCGCTCGAGCGTTACTTCCGCGATGCGAAGATCACGGAAATCTACGAGGGCACGAGCGAGATCCAGCGCATGGTGATCGCCCGTGCGGAGACGGGGCTGCGCTAAGCGAACCGTTATAGCAATACACAAAGACCCCGGCCACGTGCCGGGGTTTTTGCTTCAGAGGATCGACATCTGTACGCAGTAGACGCTGGTTACTTGAGCGAACGCATTACCTTCCCCGATGCATCCAGCATATCGACGCTCGGTGTACCGTCGTTGCTCACGCCGAGGGTTAGCCTGGGCCGGCCTTGCGGATCGCTGAGGATGAGCGACACCTTGCCGTCGCGCGTTCGACCTAGCCATGCTCGCTGTGCAATCCCGACATTGGCTTTCCTGGCTGCTGCGATGGCCTCGTCGCGTGGCAACTTCGCCGCGTCCAGCACCCCTTGAATATCCATGAATCCGTCAGGGCGGTCGTTGATGGCGAGGCCGGCCTTGCGATCACTTCCGTCCTCCTCACTCACGAGTTCCAGCGTCTGATCCTGGCGGTAACGATCGAAAGTGAGGCCTCCGCTGTTAGTGGGCTTTCCATCCTTCATGCCGCCATCGAAGGAGAGGCCACCGTTTTCGATGCCCTCATCGTTGTAAAACAGCATGCCTGCCATGGAGCGATTCGGGTGGGGATACTCCTTATTCCCGACGATGATCCCCGGCAGGGCTCCGCGACTGGATAGCACCAACCGTAGGGTGCCATCCGGTTCGCGCACGTTGATGCGCTGGACGTCGATCGTCGTGAACTTCGATGCCGCCGGCTGCGGCGCCGGTGCTGCCATGGCCGATGTGCCCAGCCAGATGACCGCCAGGGTCATCACGGCCGCGTAGCCGCCGATTGCGTGGGAAAGGGTGACTCGCATGTACTACCTCCAGGTTGTAGTGATCCATAGCCGTGCCCGTGTGGCAGATGGTCGCAAAAAAAGGGCCGGTATACCCGGCCCCATGGAAGCTCGTACCCCAAACAGCGTCTGTTTGTCCGCGACTCCGATGGCGACATTGCGATGCTCGCTGTAATGGCGATCATTAGTAGCCTTAGTGATGTAGCCTTGGGCGAGACAGCCGACACGTCCGAGTTCGAGCACGTTCTTCGCAAGCTTCGGCGGGTTCGGTGACACCCAAAGGGGAGCAGGGATGAGTGGATTGACGGTGAAGTTCTGCGCGGCAGCGATGAGCATCGTGTCGGCTTTGATGCTGGGTTCCTGCGCCGCCCCGACGGCAAGGCAGGGTGCGAACAAGGGCGGTGTCGACTGGAAAGCTGTCGTCGACATGGGCCAGGCGCGCTACACGCTCAAGCCCGAGCAGGCCGCGACCGCGGTTGCCCCGATCGACCATGCATCCCCCATCTATCCTCCCGAGCTTCTCGAACGCGGGCTACCTCCGCGGGATATTCGCGTAAAGGTTATCGTGAGCGCCACCGGCGAGGTGACGGAAGTTCGCAGCGGTAATGTCGATAGCGTCAGGGACCGTGACTCCATCGTTCTTTTTGATGCGGTGGTCGCGGCTGTCGGTGCGTGGCGCTACAACCCCTTGCTCCTGACCGATTGGGTTGATGGCCCGGATGGAAGCACGCACCGTGTTGCGGCAAAAGCCGTACCGTTCTCGATGGATTACATCTTCCACTTCGAGGTGAAGCGGGGAATGCCGCAGGTCGGCGTGAGAAAGGCTGACAGTACCTGACGCGCAGTCCTTGTGTGTTCGCGAGCCCAGTGGCGAAGTGACGGTTTTCACTATAGTCATGTACATCAGGTTCTTCTACAACGCAGTGTCTCCATGCTGCAGCTTTTGTATGTGGCCACTAAGGGCTCGGTCGCCTAACGCCGAATGACGCTCCGCGAGTGCGAGCGCCCACTCGGGTCGGTGCCAGGTCTCGTCGACGACTTGTGGCGGAATGTCGCTGAAATCGATCGGCCGATCGTTCAGTGCGTCAAGTCGCGCAACGGCTTCCTCGCTCGGGGGAGCGTCAAGATCGAGCGTGTAGTAAACGGTTCTTCCAATAGCTTTCGGATTCATGGCGAGTTGCCTTGCGGGCTGAGATGATTCGGATGGCGTTGCGACGCGCCGTATAGACGACGAACAGGATCTGATGGCTTGCCGAGCCAATGGCGCGACGCCTTTCCTCTTTATGGTCACCATCATCTGCTTGCTCGGACGCCCACTTGTCCCGGAAGACGAGAGTCGCGTCGTCGAACGAAACCCCGTGTTTCGATTCGTTGCTTCGAGCCTTGTGGACGTCCCATTCGAACGCAGACCTGTTCACAGCAGGTCGCGACGCATGTGGCCACATAGCGGCGATAAAAGTAAACGATTGCGTGACGTGACCGGCATGGCATTCGGCTTTGGAGGCGAGATGCAAGCGTCTTCTAAGCGCGTTTTGCGATATGCCAGCGAGTGACGCGGCTCGGTGTAGGAGCCGCTCACGAGGTCGTGTCGGGTAAGTTGGCCTTACGAAGTGACTCAATTTGTGTGCGCGATCGTCCGGGCTAGCATCTACCACCGGTAAGCAACGCGCGTGTACAGGTAGCGGCCGCTGTAGCCGAACGGCGAGTAGTCAGGGTATGGCCACGTGCCCCCTACCGCGCCATCGCTACCTGCCTTGTACTTCTGCGGATAGACGTTGGTGAGGTTGTCGACGCCAGCGGTGAACGTCCAGCCGTCGACGTTGTAGTTCGCGGACAGGTCGAGCAGCCAGCGGGCCGGGAAGGTCTGGTCGTAGCCGGGGTTGCTTACCGGGTCCTGGTTTTGGGAGAACTGCCCATAGCGCGTCAGCGTCCCGTGGAAGGCCCAGCTGCCGAGTGTGTAGTCGCTACCTAGTGCGATCTTGTCGCGCGGTGCGCCGTTGGTGATGTACCCCTGCGCGATGTGGCCAACGCGTATCAGTTCGAGGCCATTCTGGGCTAGCTGCGGTGGATTCGGCGCAACTGAGAGAATGGACGTGTGGTTGCGGTTGTACGCTGCCGTGAACTGCCAGATACCCGACGCACCGAGATCCAGGCGATAGCCGCTGCTCAGGTCCACGCCGCGCGTGCGCGTCTTCAGCGCATTGGTGAAGTAACTGCCGCCCTGGATGTTCGCGTAGCCCTGGCTGGTGAGGTAGGCCTGTACGTCATCGCCCACGAGGTTCTCGGACGGGACGACGCGATCGCCGATCGTGATCTGGTACACGTCCAGTGAGAACGTCCACGCGCCCGGCAAGTACGTAGCGCCCAGTGTGTAGTTATGCGACTTCTCGGCCTTCAGTGGCTCGGCACCCAGGGCGCGCGCCACGGGGTCACTTACCGCGAAGTTGCGGATCTGGGTCGGGACGCCGCCAATCACATTTGTCGACGTGGTGGTGTAGAACTGCTGCGCGAGCGATGGAGCGCGGAAGCCGGTGCCCGCCGTCCCACGCAGGGCGAACGTGTCGGTGAAGTCGTAACGGGCAGATAGCGTGCCCGACGTGGTGTTGCCGAAGTCGCTGTAATCCTCATGGCGTACTGCCAGCGATCCGCTCAGCTTGTCGGTAATCTGGTTTTCGAGGCTGATGTATTCGGCGACGTCGTGACGCGAGTGATATCCCGCATCGCCCGGCGTGAAGCCCGGGAAGCCCTGCGAGCCCGTGCCGAAGTAAGAGGCCGGATCGCCGGCTTCGATCCCATAACGCTGGTAGAGGTACTCGACGCCAAACGCCAGCGTGACCGGATTCTCCAGCCACCCGACGGAAATATCCTTCGCGATATCAACGTCGAAAGCCTTCTGCGTCGATATCAGCCGCCCCGCGTTGAAACTCGTGGGGCTCGCCGCGCCGAGGTCGCGGTTCAAGGTGTGGATGGGATCGATGCTTACGTGGTCGCGGCCATAGTTGCCGCTGATATCCCAGCGCCACCCGCTTGCCGTGGTGCCGCGAACTCCGGCAACCAGCGCGCTATCGATCGAACGGACGTCATTGAGCGGCAGGAAGCCATTCGGATAGATCGCCGGGACGTTCCGCGTGCTGTTGTAGGCGCGGAACAGCGCGGGTGAGGTGCCTTCACGGCTGCTCGTGCTGGCGAACGCATAGAAATCAGCATGCGGTGTGAGTGCGTACTGGACGTTGAGCAACGCCTGATGATTGCTGATGTCGGGTTCACCAATGCGCTGGGTACGTGTGCCGTAGACCGGTGACGTGGGGTCGCGAAAATCGAGGCCGCCGCGGTTTGTCGCGTCGGCATGGCCCTGAACCACACTCAGTCGCGCCCAGCCCTTATCACCGCCGAGTGGCACGCCGATGCTGGCCTCACCCTGGTATTGCTTGCCATCACCCGCGCTGTAGCGGCCCGCGGTGATGCTCGCTTCATTGCTTCCGGGTTTCGCCGCACCTTTCAGCACGATGTTGATCACACCCGCGATCGCGTCTGAGCCGTATTGTGCCGAGGCGCCGTCGCGCAGCACTTCGATATGGTCGATCGCCGAGATCGGGATCGAGTTCAGGTCGGCGGGAGCCGAGCCACGACCCAGCGCCCCTTGCAGGTTGAGCAGCGCGGTCGTGTGCCAGCGCTTGCCGTTGACCAGCACGAGCGTCTCGTCGGGCGAAAGGCCGCGTAGAGCCGCCGGCCGCACGATGCCCGAACCATCGTTGCCCGGTGCGCGCGGGAAGTTCAGCGACGGCACCAGGCGGGAAAGCACGGCGGCGAGCTGCGTATCACCCGCCGACTGCAGGTCCTTCGCCGTGACGATGTCGATCGGCGACAGCGAGCTTTCCTGGCTGCGGTTCACCGAGCGCGTGCCGGTGACGACCACGGATTCGAGTTGGGTGGGCGATTTGCCCTGCGTGTCGGGCGGTGTCTCCTGCGCAGCCGCGACGGGCGTGGCAAGCGCTGCGGCGATCAGGAGGGGCAGGGCAAGGCGGCGGTTCGGGGCGTAAGGCATGGGGCGATCCTGGTGGTCGAGCGATGGGTAAGCGGCGCCATTCGCGTAAACACACGCGAACGACGCTAGCTCGCCGGTGAGGGCGATGGCTTGTAGAAACGGAGGGGGAGGGGGCGAAACCGGCGGCTAGGTAGCGCCGATCGCGCGCGAGCGCGCTCCTACGGGGAGCGGCGGGGGCTTAGGCCCGACAACAGCAACAACACGCCGCGACCAGCGAGGTGGTCGGCAGGGAGGGCGTGTTGATGGCGTGCTGCATGGTCGGGGTCACGTAAGCCTCGTGTGGTTGGCCCGGTGAGACGTCTGGATGGCCAGATCGTTATTTCATGCTGGGGGTGCGCGGGGCGGATGTCAACCGGGGCTATCGCGTGAACAAAAAAAGAGCCCGGCTTTCGCCGGGCTCCTGGTTTTGCGTGATGCGGCTTACGGCCGATCCGTCCCGCGTCGCGGATCCGAATCGAAGGCCCTGACGTCACCGATGTTCGGTGCGTGGGGCGCCGCGTTCACCGGCGGGGTACCGCCACCGTGCGGGTTGTTGCCGCCGCCATGCGGGTCGTGGCCGTCGTCGCCACCGTCACCGTGGTGACGGATCGTGTGCGAGACCTCGTCCAGCTTGTCGCCCAGCATGCGGCGCACGATCACGTAGAACACCGGGATCAGCAGCAGGCCGAGGATCGTGGCGAACAGCATGCCGCCGATCACGCCGGTACCGATCGCGTGGCGGGAGTTGGCGCCCGCACCGGTCGAGATCGCCAGCGGCAACACACCGAGGATGAACGCCATCGACGTCATCAGGATGGGGCGCAGTCGCAGGCGCGAGGCTTCGACGACCGATTCCTTCAGCGTCTTGCCGTGGCCCTGCTGCTCCACCGCGAACTCGACGATCAGGATCGCGTTCTTCGCGGCCAGGCCGATCACGGTGATCAGGCCGATCTTGAAGAAGATATCGTTCGGCAGGCCACGCAGCTGCGAGAACACCACCGTACCCAGCATGCCGAGCGGCACCACGAGGAGCACGGCCACCGGGATGGACCAGCTCTCGTACAGAGCGGCGAGGCAGAGGAACACGATGACGATGGACAGCACCATGAGCATGGTGGCCGAGTTACCCGCCAGGATTTCCTGGTAGGACTGGCCGGTCCAGTCATAGCCGAAGCCCTTCGGCAGCTTGTCATTCACGATGCCTTCGACGATACCCATGGCCTGGCCGGTCGAATAACCCGGGGCCTGGTTACCCACGATTTCCACCGCCGAGTAGCCGTTGTAGCGGGTCAGGCTCGGCGACACGTTCGTCCACGTCGTGTGCACCACGCTCGACAGCGGGATCATCGTGCTGTCGGTCGTGGTCGAGGCGCTGGAAACGCCCGACGAGGTCGACGTCGACGACGAGGCCAGCGTGCTCGGGGTGAAGATGTGGTTGAACGAGTCGGTGCCCATGCGGTACGGCGCATCGGCCTGCAGCATGACGCGCTTCACGCGGCCGCCGTACTGGAAGTCGTTGATGTACACCGGGGCCAGGGTGAGCTGGATCGCGGTGTAGATATCGCTGACCGACAGGCCGAGGGTCTGCGCCTGGGTACGGTCGACATCGAGCTTCAGGGTCGGCGAATCTTCCAGCGTGTTCGGGCGGATACCCACCAGGCGCTTGTCCTGCGCGGCGGCGCCGAGCAGCATGTTGCGGGCCTGGGTCAGTTCCGTTCGGGACTGGCCGGCACGGGCCTGCAGGTACATGTCGATACCGCCGAACTGCGACAGGCCGCGGATGGTCGGCAGGTTCACCACGAAGATCGTGGCATTGCGAACCGCCTGCATCTTGCCGTTCATCTGCGCGATGAAGTCGGTGGCCTTGATGTCACGATCCGACCAGTCCTTCAGGCGGATGAAGTTCATGCCGACGTTTTCACCCTGGCCCAGGAAGCTGAAGCCGGAGATCTGGAACACGCCATCGACCGCGGAATCCTTGAGCAGGATATCGCGCATGTTCTTCTGCACCGCCTGCGTACGCGCGATGCTGGCGCCCGGCGGGAGCTGCACGATCGCCAGTGCGTAACCCTGGTCTTCGTCGGGGACGAAGCTGCTGGGCAGGCGCGAGAACAGGAAGCCGCAAAGCACCGAGATCAGCACGAACACCACCATCCAGCGCGGCGCGTGACGCACGGCCGAGGTGATGTGGCCGGCGTAGGTGTGCGTCGTCCAGTCGAAGACCTCGTTGAACTTGCGGTAGACGATGTTCTTCTTCTGGCCGTGCTCGTTCTTGAGAATCGTGGCGCAGAGCGCCGGGGTGAACGAGAGGGCGAGGAAGGCCGAGAAGCCCATCGACACGGCGATGGTCAGCGCGAACTGCTTGTAGATGATGCCCGAGGCACCCGGCTGCAGCGCCGAGGGGATGAACACCGCCGCCAGCACCACGGTGATCGCGATGACGGCGCCGGTGATCTGGCCCATCGCCTTGCGCGTCGCTTCCTTCGGGGGAAGGTTCTCCTCCGACATGATGCGCTCGACGTTCTCGATCACGACGATCGCGTCATCCACCACGATACCGATCGCCAGCACCATGCCGAACAGGGTCAGCTGGTTGATGGTGAAGCCCAGTGGCGACAGGCCCAGGAACGTGCCGAGCAGGGCGACCGGGATGACCAGGGTGGGGATGATCGTGGCGCGGAAGTTCTGCAGGAACAGCAACATGACGAGGAAGACGAGGATGATCGCCTCGATGAGGGTGTGCACCACCTCCTCGATCGAGATCACCACGAACTTCGTGGAGTCATACGGCACGAACCAGGTCACGCCTTCCGGGAAGCTCTTGGCCAGGTCGGCCATCTTCGCGCGCACGGCGTTGGCCACGTCCAGGGCGTTCGCGCCCGGGAGCAGCTGCACGCCGAAGGCGCCCGTCGGGGTGCCGTTCCACTCGGTGGCGAAGCCATAGTTCTGCGGGCCCAGTTCCACGCGGGCCACGTCCTTCAGCTTCACCACGGTGCCATCGTTGTTGGCACGCAGGATGATGTTGGAGAACTCTTCCGGCGTCGTGAAGCGGCCTTCCGCGGAGACGGTGGCGTTGAAGCCGGTGCCGTCGACGGCCGGGTCGGAGCCGATGGCGCCGGCCGCGAACTGCACGTTCTGGCTCGCCAGGGCCTTCTGCAGGTCGGTGGCCGACAGGCCGTAACCGCGCAGCTTGTCCGGGTTCAGCCAGACGCGCATGCCGTACTCGGCACCGAGCTGGCGGGTGCTGCCCACGCCCGGGATACGGGCGACCTGGTCGAGCACCTGCGACGACACGATGTCGGTGAGGCGGTTGCTGTCGATCGCCGGGTTCGACGAGGTCAGCGCGATGAACGCGAGGAAGTCGGGGTTCGACTTGGCCACCACGACGCCCTGCTGGGTCACTTCCGAGGGCAGGCGCGGGGTCGCCAGCGACACCTTGTTCTGCACCTGCACCTGGGCGATGTCAGGGTCGGTACCGGTATCGAAGGTGAGCGTGACGGTCGCCTGGCCCGACGAGCTGGACGACGAGCTGAAGTACAGCAGGTGGTCGATACCCGTGAGCTGCTGCTCGATCACCTGCGTCACGGTCGACTCGGTCGTATCCGCGCTCGCACCCGGGTAGTTCGCCGTGACGACGACCTGCGGGGGCGCGATGTTCGGATACGACTCGATGCCCATGTTGAGCAGCGAGATCGTGCCGGTAAGGCAGATCAGGATCGCCACGACCCACGCGAAGATGGGGCGGTCGATGAAGAAACTCGGCATGACGGAACTCCCTTACTGCTTGCCGGCAGGGGCGGCCGCGGAGCCCGCCTGTGCCGGTGCCGCGCCAGCGGCAGGCTGCGGCTGGGCAGGCTGCGCGTTGACCGGCGAGTTTTCCTTGGCCTTGGGCACGCCTTCGACAATGATCTTGTCGCCCGGCTGCAGGCCACCCGTCACTACCCAGTTCGAGCCGCTGATGCGGTCGGTCTGCACAGGGCGGCGCACGGCGGCGGATTCGACGGTCTTCTCCTCACCCGACTGCGGGTCCTTGACCTTGGCGGTGCCTACGACCAGTACATAGGCCGAGTTGGCGTCGCGCAGGACGGCAACCTGCGGGATCAGGAACACGTTGTGCAGCTCGCCCAGCGTGGCCTTCACGGTCACGTACTGGCCGGGCAGCAGGCGCTGGTTGTCGTTCGGCAGCAGTGCGCGCAGGTCGGTCGTGCCGGTCTGCGGGTTCACCGTGGCCGACGAGAAGTCGAGCTGGCCGGATTCGCCGAAGTCGGAGCCGTCCGGCAACTGGATGCGGACCTTCGATTCATCCGTCGACGACAGCGTCGCGGCGCCCTTGGCGGCAGCGTTACGCAGCGTATCCAGGTCGGCGACCGACATGCTGAAGTTGATGTAGACCTTGTCCAGCTCATCCACCTGGGTGAGCAGGGTGGTGTCACCCTGGCCCACCAGGGCGCCCTCGGTGACCTGCTGCTTGCCGGCGCGGCCGCTGATCGGGGAGCGGACGTCGGTGAAGCCCAGGTTGATCCGGGCCGACTGCACGGCGGCTTCAGCCTGCTTGACCGAGGCGTTGGCGGTGCGCTCGGTGGCTTCGGCGGTGTCCAGGTCGGCGCGCGAGACGTAGTTCTTGCCGATCAGGCCACGGGCACGGTCGGCCTGGGCCTTGCTGTTCACGGCCGTGGCCTTCGCCGAGGCGAGGTTCGCGGTCTGTGCGTCGAGCTCGGCCTGCAGCGGCGCCGGGTCGATCTTGAACAGCGACTGGCCTTCCTTGACGTCGGTGCCTTCCGTGTACAGGCGCTTCAGCAGGATGCCGGGCACGCGGGCGCGGACATCCGCGGTCCGGAACGCCGACACACGGCCGACCTGGTCCTGGACCAGCGGCACATTGGTCGGCTGGGCAGTGATGACACCCACCTGCGGCGGGGGCGGTGCCGGTGGGGCTTCCTGCTTGTGGCAGGCAGCCAGGGCGGCGACGAGGCCGGCGGCCAGCAGGGTGGTGCGCAGGGGCAGGGGTTTCATGAGAACTCCGTTCCTTTTCCAGGTTTCTTGTTCGTTCGCGTCCGGCCATCCGGGAGGATGTCGTACGCATGCATAAATACGGTTACCGCGTGCCGGGCCCAGTCGTCCTGTGCCTTTGGTCCCCTCGCTCGCAGGCCGAACAGGCGGCGGTCCCCTTCGAGTCCATGCAGCATGGACAGGAACAGTTCCGCGGCCGTGTCCGGGTCTTCCCGGCGCATCTCGCCGTTTTCCATCGCTTCGGCCATGCAACTCGATAACCGGGCTGCCACCGTTTCAATGGCGGTGCGGAAAAAGGTCCGCGCCGCCGCAGGGAAACGGGGCGCCTCGGCGATAAGCATCCGCCCGAGCGCTACATTTTCCTGGTCCATCACGTGGGTCTGGTGCGCCTGCGCCAGGGCCATCAGCGTGGCGGACAACCCGCGGCGCTCCGGGGAGAGGCTCGCATGCAGGGGTAAGACGAGTTGTTCGACGGCCGCGTGGAACAGGGTGTCCTTGTTTTCGAAATGCGCGTACACGGTCTGCTTGGAAACCCCGGCCTCGCGGGCCACGGCACCCATGCTTACCCGGTAACCGTCGCGCAGGAACAGGGCGCACGCCGCCTGGAGCACCCGCTGCTGCCGGTCTGACGCCGGGCGGTTATCCAGGTGCGACATTACCTATACCTGCTGGACTATACCGTCCAGTTTAGAATCTCCCCGTCGCTATCGTCAACGGTCATGACGCCCATTCGCGTGCGAATTGTTGCGACGCACATGCCGTGCCAATCGGCCATGCGTGGTGGGTGCGTCGCCAGTTACCGATTAATTGCCGCGCTGCGGTGAAAATCACTTGAATCACATGCACGCGCGGTGTGGCTACATGACACGTGCGGGAGCTATCCTTTTACGGTTTTCTCAACTTCCCCACATCGATATCTGCCCATGAATGCGATTCGCGCGGCCGAAAACGGCCAGTTCCAGACGCTCGTTTTCGATGAACTGAAGAAACTCGACTTCCCCGCAGAGCGCCTGAACGAGGCGCGCTTTTTTATCGAGGCCTTCTTTGAACGCATGGCGCAGGCCGATCATGCCCTGCATACCGAGGCCCGCTGGGCCGCGCTGATCGCCGACCTGCTCGGGTTCGCCCGCGAGCGCACCCCCGGCAAGGCGAAGGTGCGCGTCTATAACCCCGGCGTCTCCGGCACCCGGGCCGTGATTGAAGTCGTCACCGACGACATGCCGTTCCTGGTGGACACGGTATCGATGGTCGCCGCGACCCATGCGGATATCCACGCCATCATCCACCCGGTGGTCCCGGTCATCCGCTCCGCTTCGGGCCAGCTCGAAGCCATGGGCACCGGTGAACACACCGAATCGATCATGCGCTTCGAGATCGATCGCATGGACGACACCGAGCTGGACACGGTCCGGGCCAACGTCGAAACGGCACTGGCGGATGTCCGCGAGGCCGTGGCCGACTGGAAGACCATGCGCGGCAAGATGCAGGAAGTGGCCGACGACCTCGGCAAGCGTTCCTTGCCCTACACCGCGGAAGAAGTCAGCGAGGCCTCGGCCTTCCTGCGCTGGGTGGCGGAGAACCACTTCACCTTCATGGGCTACCGCGAATACGAAGTGGCCGCCGATGCGGGCGATGAAGTGCTGCGGACGGTGGAAGGCTCCGGCCTCGGCATCCTGCGTGGCGCCGAGCGCTCGCTGGCGCCGCGTTCGCTGCGCACCCTGGTGGCGAGCGAGCTGCCGCGCTCCGGTTCCACGGATGCGATCATCCTGACCAAGACCAATGCGCGTTCGCCCATGCACCGCGCGGGTTACATGGATTACATCGGCGTCCTCAAGTTCGATGCCAATGGCCGCCCGGTCGCCGAACAGCGCTTCCTCGGCCTGTTCTCCTCGAACGCCTACATGGCCCACCCGCAGCAGGTGCCGCTGGTCCGTGAGAAGTGCGAGACCGTGATGGCCCGCTCGGGCCTGAAGCGCGATTCGCACTCGGGCAAGGCGCTCCGCCACATCCTCGATACCCTGCCGCGCGATGAGCTGTTCCAGTGCAGCACCGACGAGCTGTTCGCCCTGGCGACCGGCCTGCTCGAGCTGGCCCAGCGCACCCGCACCCGCCTGTTCATCCGCCGCGACAGCTACGGCCGCTTCTTCTCCTGCCTGGTGTACATCCCGCGCGATCGCTTCAACACCAGCGTGCGCGAGCGCGTGGAAGCCGTCCTGCGCGAGGCGTTCCATGGCGAGCACGTCGATTCGGCCGTGCTGATGGGCGAAGCCGCCCTCGTGCGCCTGCACGTGGTGGTGCGCCCGCGCATCGGCGACCACCCGGTTTACGATGCCGTTGAAGTGGAGGCGAAGATCGCCTCGATCGCCCGCAACTGGTACGACGAGCTCCGCGACCAGCTGGTCACGACCTCGGGTGAACAGCAGGGCATCATCCTCGCCAACCGCTACGGCAAGGCGCTGCCGGCGGGTTACGTGGACGAAGTGTCCCCCGCGGTCGCCGCGGCCGACGTGCGTGCGCTCGCTGGCCTCGACGGCCCCGACGCGATCAGCATGTCGTTCTACCACCCGGCACACCGCCCGGAAGAGCTGCGTTTCAAGGTCTATCGCTCGGGCTCGGACATCGCGCTTTCCGAAGTGCTGCCCCAGCTGGAAAACCTCGGCCTGCGCGTGCTCACCGAGCACATGTACGAGGTGAAGGTCGGCGAAGCGTCGCTCTACATCCAGGATTTCGAGGTGCAGCCGGTCGGCCGCCTCGCGTTCGATGTATCGCAGGTCGGTACGATCTTCGAGGACGCGTTCGAGCAGATCTGGCGCGGCAACGCCGAAAACGACGGCTTCAACCGCCTGGTGCTCGGCGCCAAGCTCAACTGGCGCCAGGTCGCCGTGCTGCGCGGTTACTGCAAGTACCTGCTGCAGACCGGTGTCGCCTTCTCCCAGGCGTACATGGAAGACGCGCTCAACCGTTACCCGGCCATCGCCGGTCTCATCATCGAGCTGTTCAACGTGCGCTTCGATCCGCGCCGCGAAAGCACGGATGAAAAGGAGCGCGCATACGCCGAGGGCATGCTCTCGCACGAGATGCACGCGCTGATCGACCAGGACACGCTCGCCGCCCACCCGGCGCTGATCGGCAACCTCGTCGCCGCGCTGGCACGCCCGCGTGCCGAGCAGGCGGTCGCGGTCGAGGAGGCCATCAACACGCTGCTCGATAACGTCTCCAGCCTCGATGAAGACCGCATCCTGCGCAGCTTCATCGCGCTGGTGCACGCCACGCTGCGCACGAGCTTCTTCCAGGCCTGGGACGGTGCGTTCCGTGCCTACATCGCCTTCAAGTTCGATTCGCACAAGGTGCCCGACCTGGCCAAGCCGGTCCCGTTCCGCGAGATCTTCGTCTACGCGCCGCGCGTTGAGGGTATCCACCTGCGCTTCGGCTCGGTGGCCCGCGGCGGCCTGCGCTGGTCCGATCGCCGCGAGGATTTCCGCACGGAAGTGCTGGGCCTCGTGAAGGCGCAGATGGTGAAGAACACCGTCATCGTGCCGGTCGGCTCGAAGGGCGGCTTCTTCGTGAAGCGTCCGCCGGTGGGCGGTGACCGCGACGCGCAGCTGGCCGAGGGCATCGCGTGCTATCGCATGTTCATCAACGGCCTGCTCGACATCACCGACAACCTCGTCGAGGGCAAGGTGGTGCCGCCGCATGACGTGGTTCGCCATGACAACGATGACCCGTACCTGGTCGTCGCGGCCGACAAGGGCACGGCGACGTTCTCCGATATCGCCAATGCCATTTCCACCGAGCACGGCTTCTGGCTGGACGACGCGTTCGCGTCGGGCGGCTCGAACGGTTATGACCACAAGGGCATGGGCATCACGGCCAAGGGTGCCTGGGAGTCGGTGAAGCGCCACTTCCGCGCCATGGGCCGCGACAGCCAGACCCAGGATTTCACCACGGTTGGCGTGGGCGACATGTCGGGCGACGTCTTCGGCAACGGCATGCTGCTCTCCGAGCATATCCGCCTGCTGGCCGCGTTCGACCACCGCCACATCTTCCTGGATCCGAACCCGGATGCGGCGAAGAGCTTCGTCGAGCGCCAGCGCATGTTCGCCCTGCCGCGTTCGTCGTGGGATGACTACGACAAGTCGCTGATCTCGGCGGGCGGCGGCGTGTATCCGCGCTCGGCCAAGTCGATCCCGGTCTCGGCCGAGATCAAGGCCGTGCTGGGCATCCGCTCGGAAGCCACGCACATGGCGCCGAACGACCTGCTTTCGGCGATCCTGAAGGCGCCTGTCGACCTGCTCTGGAACGGCGGCATCGGCACCTACGTGAAGGCGAGCAGCGAAACGCATGCTGACGTGGGCGACCGCGCGAACAACGCGCTGCGCGTGAACGGCAACGAGCTGCGCTGCAAGGTGATCGGCGAGGGCGGCAACCTGGGCATGACCCAGAAGGGCCGCATCGAAGCCTCGCAGGCCGGCGTGTTGATGAATACGGACTTCATCGATAACTCCGCCGGCGTGGACACCTCCGACCACGAGGTGAACATCAAGATCCTGCTGAACGATGCCGTCCAGCGCAACGAGCTGACCTTCGAAGGCCGTAACAAGCAGCTGGCCGAGATGACCGATGAAGTGGCCCGCCTGGTGCTGTGGGACAACTATCGCCAGAACCAGGCCATCACCCTGATGGAGCACCAGTCGGTGCGCCGCCTGGGTTCCATGGCCCACTTCATCACGACGCTCGAAGCGGAAGGCCTGCTCGATCGCGCGGTGGAATCGCTGCCGACCCAGGCCGAGTTGAGCGAGCGCAAGGCGAAGGGGCAGGGCTTGACCCGTCCCGAGCTCTCGGTGCTGCTCTCGTACGACAAGATCCGCCTGTTCCAGCAGCTGCTGGACTCGGATGTGCCGGAAGATCCGTACCTGTCGCGTGAGCTGGTGCGTTACTTCCCCGTGCCGCTGCACGAGAAGTACGCCGAGCACATGCAGCGCCACCGCCTGAAGCGCGAGATCATCGCCACCGCGGTGACCAACTCGACGATCAACCGCATGGGCGCCACCTTCATGATGCGCATGCAGGAAGACACGGGCCATGGCCCGGCGGCGATCGCGAAGGCATACACCGCCGCCCGCGAAATCCTCGACGCCCGTGATCTGTGGGCCGAGCTGGAAGCGCTGGATGGCAAGGTGGCGGAAGACACGCAGATCGATGCGATCCTGCAGATCTGGTCGCTGCTGCGCCACCTGACCCGCTGGCTGCTGAATCGTCCGGGCGGCTCGCTGGATATCGCCGCCAACGTCGACCGCTATGCGGCCGAGGTCACCAAGCTGCGCAAGGCCCTGCCGGATGTCCTCACCAGCACCGGCCACGGCGATTTCGAAGCGAGCCAGGAGAAGTGGGAAGGCTTCGGCATGCCCACCGAACTGGCCGTGCGCCTGGCCCGTGTCTCGGTACTCCGCGCCGCGCTCGACATGGTCGAAGTCTCCAAGGCCAGCGGCAAGGACATCGCCACGGTGGCCAAGGTGTTCTACGAGCTGGGTGAGGCACTGGACCTCGAGTGGCTGCGCGGCCAGATCGAAGCGTTGCCGGTGGAAGGCGCGTGGCATGCACAGGCCCGCGGTTCGCTGCTGGACGAGCTCAATGCCCAGCATCGCGCCCTGGCCGTGCAGGTGCTCTCCATCGCCGGCGATCGCACCGACGTGAGCCCGGTGCAGGCCTGGCTGGAACGCGACGACGCCACGCTGAAGTACACCCGCGCGATGCTCGCCGAGATCCTGACCCAGAACGCGGACTACCCGATCGCCTCGGTCGCCGTCCGCCGCCTGGCCCAGCTGGCGCAGATCCCGGTGTAACCCGGTGGGGCCGCTAAGGCGGCCCCACCCCTGTAGTGGGAGCGCGCTTGCGCGCGATGGGGGATCACGCTAGCACCCATCGCGTGCAAGCACGCTCCCACAGCACGCTCCTACAGTTTTTAACGGCCGTGGGCTAAGCTCCGGGCTGGTCCTCAAAACACCCGCCCATGCGCCTAGCCTTCGTCGCCAGCGAAACCGAAGTCGCCCAGCGCGCCCGCACGGCGCTTTCCAAGCGCTATGGCGGCGTCGAGCCGGGTGATGCGGAGATCATCGTCTCCCTGGGTGGCGATGGTTTCATGCTGCGGACGCTGCATGCCCACCGCACGCTGGGCATTCCCTTCTACGGGATGAAGCTGGGTCGCCTCGGCTTCCTCATGAACAAGCACGAGATGGATGGCCTGGTGGAGCGCGTCGAACGTGCGCACCCGGCCGTGCTCCATCCGCTGGAAATGCACAGCATCTGCTGCGATGGTGTCGAGCACCGCGCGCTGGCCTTCAACGAGGTGGCCCTGCTGCGCCAGAGCAACCAGGCCGCCCACCTGCAGGTGCGCCTCAATGGTGAGGTGAAGCTCGACGAGCTGGTCTGCGACGGCATCCTCGTCGCGACGCCCGCGGGATCCACCGCGTATAACCTTTCCGCCCACGGCCCCATCCTTCCACTGGACGCGAACGTGCTGGCGCTGACACCCATCAGCCCGTTTCGCCCGCGCCGCTGGCGTGGCGCCATCCTGCCGCACGCGGCCAAGGTCGGTTTCGACACGAAGGATCCGAACAAGCGCCCGATCAGCGCCACGGCCGATTTCCACGAAGTGCGCGATGTCCGCACCGTCGATATCCGCCAGTCCCGCCGCCACGCGGTGCGCCTGCTGTTCGATCCCGAGCACAACCTGCAGCAACGCATCCTGGACGAACAGTTCGCCCCCTGACATATCTGTTCTACGATAGGGCAGCCCAGACTGCGGACTCGCCCCCATGAACGCCCCCGAGGACCTTCCGTCCACCAACGCACACGCCGAATCCTCGGTGCGCGATAACCGCCTGGTGGTGGCCATTTCCTCGCGCGCGCTGTTCGATATGGGTAGCAGCCACGAGCTGTTCGAGCAGGAAGGGCTGGATGCCTACCGTGCCTTCCAGATCGAGCATGAGAACGAGCTGCTCAAGCCGGGCGTGGCGTTTCCCCTCGTGCAGAAGCTGCTCGACCTGAACAAGCTCTCCGGTGATGTGCCCGCGGTAGAAGTCATCCTGCTCTCGCGCAATTCAGGGGATACCGGGCTGCGCATCTTCAATGCCATCCAGCACTACGGGCTGGGCATCTCGCGTGCGGCGTTCACCAGCGGCGCGCCGACGTCGGATTACATCGCGCCGTTCAAGGCCGATCTGTTCCTCTCCGCCAACGCCGAAGACGTCGGTCGTGCGCTGCGCGCCGGTGTCGCCGCGGCGACGATCCTGCCGTCGGTCGCGCCGCCGCGTTCCACCGAGCAGCTGCGCGTCGCGTTCGATGGTGACGCGGTGATCTTCGGTGACGAAGGCGAGCGCGTCTCCCGCGAGCAGGGCCTGGAAGCGTTCCACCAGAACGAAACGGAAATGTGGGCCGAGCCGCTCTCGGGCGGCCCGTTCCGCGGCTTCCTCTCGGCGCTGCACCGGCTGCAGGCCGCGTTCCCGGCCGAGACCTCGCCGATCCGCACGGCGCTGGTCACGGCACGCTCCGCACCGGCCCACAAGCGGGTCATCCTCACGCTGCGCCGCTGGGGCGTCCGCATCGACGAGGCGCTGTTCCTGGGCGGCCGTGACAAGGGCCCGTTCCTCGACGCCTTCGGCGCCGACATCTTCTTCGACGACAGCCCGGCCAACGTGGAATCCGCCCGCCAGGTGGTCGCCACGGGCCATGTGCCGCATGGTGTAAGCAATTCATGAGTTGAGAATCTTCGAATTTACGTCAGGCAAGTGGCCTTGCTAGAATCTCGCCCAGACGCGAAAGCGGATGGCCTTGCCAGCGTCGCCTGCCACCGTGTGGCTCCGCCCGGCGCGGACGCAAGAGGTTTCCGATCTAAGAAGCCCCGCTTTGGCGGGGCTTCGCTTTTTCCTACCTGGGGATCTTCGGTCGTGTTTCGCGCAGAGCGTGGCCGACCAAGGCGTTGAATGAAATGCGTCCGGTGGACGGAAGGCGTTTTCCAGGGTCAAGGCGATACGCGCTCTGCACGACGACCAGTACGGACGATGGTCCGGCTTTCCGCCAGCGCTTTACCTGAAAGAACACCGCGTAGACCGCACCGGCTTGGCTCAGGTCCAGCGTGACGTAGTTTTCGTGCTTGCCGAACCCGCACCGCCTCTCACACAGTGTCCGTACAATGGTCGGCAGTTCCTTGGAAAGCTCATAACGCTCCTTGTCGAATGCGCGGATTTCTCGATCGTCGCGATATGGCTCCGCGTCGCATTCGCTGTCGAGATACTTGCGTGTGAAGCAGTGAATGCCGAAACCAACGTGTACCGTGACAGTGCGTGGGCAAGCAGCACCGCCGACATTCAGCTCAAGCGTGAAGCGAAATGGGTGAAGATGCTGCAGGCAATGGCTTCTGGCTGATCGGTCGATGTGGGGACGCCAGCGCATGAGGCCAGCGTTCCAGTGTGTGCCCATCCTTCGCGCCTACGTCGAGGCGCGCTGGATGCATGTGGGACTTTCGCGCAGCATGGCAGGCTCCGAGATGCGGAGCTGTCATGGTCCGGATGTGTCGCGGGTGGCTGAATCAGGGAAACCTGATAGTCATGTCACCCGAGAGCTCTGCGGCGCTAGACGATATTCGTCCAACGCCACCAGTCGGTCTTCTTCTCTTCGCGTACGAACGTAAACAGGCCGGCGCCGAGGATCAGGACGATGCCCACGAGCATCCACCAGTCGAGGTGGTCGTGGAAGATCAGGTAGCCGAACAGGATCGCCCAGAGCATCTGGCTGTACTGCGTCGGGGCGACGCGGTTCGCGGGCGCGTGCTGCGTGGCGAGCATCAGCAGCACCGCGCCGGCAGCGGCGAACAAGCCGTAGCCCAGTACCAGGAACCACTGGTGCAGGTCCGGCCAGACGAAGTGCGGCAGCATCATGATGAAGCCCGCGATCATCGGGCCGACCACGCCCGCGCCGTACAGGGTGATGCGCTTTTCGCTGGCGCCCGCCATGCGCAGGGCGATGATCGACAGCGCGCCGGTGATACCGCAGATGATGGCGGCCACATGGCCGACACCGAGATGGCGGAAACCGGGGCGCAGGACGACCAGCACACCGAGGAAGCCCACCACGACCGCCGACCAGCGCCGCCAGCCCACGTGCTCCCGCAGGAACACGACGGAAAGAATCGTCACGAAGATCGGCAGCAGGAAGATCAGGCAGAACGCCTCGGCCATGGGCAGGGCGGTGAAGGCCATGACCGCCGTGACGTTGCCGATGGCGCCGGCCATGGCCCGGAGCAGCCACAGGCCCGGCAGTTTCGAGATCACCACCTCGCTCCAGCGGTCGCCGGGCTTCTTCAGGAAGGGCAGGGCGGCCAGGGCCAGCACGGCGCCGAAGAACACCGCCTCGTACGCCGGCAGGGTGCCCTCCAGGGATTTCACGAAGGCGTCGCTCCACGCATAGGCGGCGTAACAGGCAAAGCCGAGGATGACGCCCTTGAACATGGGGAAGGCCTGGTGGCTGGGAGCCCGGCCATTATGTAATCGATTACGGCCGGGCACACCCTTCGCGGCCGCATGGAACGGGTGTATCGCACGGAAATCGCGCGCGAGCGCGCTCCCACACGTGATCGGACGGTTTGCTGCGGGCCGCCATGACCCGGCCTTCACACGGGTCTACAATCAGGGGCTTTCCGGCAGCCGCTTACGAGTCCCCGCATGGCCCACCGTCTTGACCCGCTCGACCTCTACGACGTCCGCTCGCTGCTCACCGAAGAAGAGCGCATGGTGCAGGACGCCGTCGGCCGCTTCGTTGATGAAAAAGTGCTGCCGATCATCGGCGATGCCTTCGACCAGGGGCGTTTCCCCGCGGAGCTGGTGCCCGAGATCGCCTCGCTCGGCCTGCTGGGCGCCACGCTGCCCGAGGAATACGGCTGCGCCGGCATGAACGGCGTTAGCTACGGCCTGATCTGCCAGGAGCTGGAGCGTGGCGATTCCGGCCTGCGCAGCTTTGCGTCGGTGCAGAGCTCGCTGTGCATGTACCCGATCTTCGCGTACGGCTCCGAGGAGCAGAAGCGCGAATACCTGCCGCGCATGGCCGCGGGCGAGGTCATCGGTTGCTTCGGCCTGACCGAGCCGCACGGCGGTTCCGACCCGGCGAACATGAAGACGGTCGCTCGCCGCGATGGCGGTGACTGGGTCATCAATGGCGCCAAGATGTGGATCACCAACGGCAACCTGGCGCACATCGCGATCGTCTGGGCGCAGACCGAGGACGGGATCCAGGGCTTCATCGTTCCGACCGACACCAAGGGTTTCGCGGCGCAGGAAGTCCACAAGAAGATGAGCCTGCGCGCCTCGGTGACCTCGGGCCTGTTCTTCGATGACGTACGCGTGCCGGACAGCGCGCGCCTGCCGAACGTCAAGGGCCTGAAGGGGCCGCTGGGCTGCCTGACCCAGGCCCGCTACGGCATCACCTGGGGCCCGATCGGTGCGGCCCAGGCCTGCCTGAAGGAAGTGCTGGACTACTCGGCGCAGCGCATCCTGTTCGGCCGCCCGCTCTCCGCCAACCAGGCCGTGCAGCTGAAGCTGGCCGACATGGCCCGCCGGATCACGACGGCCCAGTTGCTCTCGCTGCAGCTTGGCCGCCTGAAGGATGCCGGCCACATGCAGCCGACGCAGGTTTCCCTCGCGAAGTGGAACAACGTGCGCATGGCGCTGGATATCGCCCGTGAGTGCCGTGACATCCTCGGCGGCGCGGGCATCACCACCGAGCATTCGGCGATCCGTCACGCGCTCAACCTGGAATCGGTCATCACCTACGAAGGTACCGAGACCGTCCACCAGCTGGTGGTCGGTCGCGAGCTGACCGGCATCAACGCGTTCTGATCGCGGCGCCATGCAGGGTCCGTGCATAGAAACCGATCGCCTGATCCTGCGCCCCACCGCGGCGGAAGACTTCGACGCGTGGGCCGCGTGCATGGCCGATCCGGAAGTGAACCGCTTCATCGGTGGCCCGCAGCCGCGGGCCATCGCCTGGCGCAATTTCATGACCATGGCCGGCTCGTGGAGCATCCTTGGCTTCGGCATGTTCTCCGTGATCGAGCGCGCATCGGGCCGCTGGGTAGGGCGCCTCGGGCCGTGGGAGCCGGAAGGCTGGCCCGGCCACGAGATTGGCTGGGGCCTGCTTCGTGAGACCTGGGGCAAGGGCTATGCCACCGAAGGCGCCGCCGCCTCGATGGACTGGGCTTTCGAGCACCTCGGCTGGAACGAAGTGATCCACTCCATCAACCCGGAGAATCACGCGTCCATCAGCGTGGCGAAAAAGCTGGGTTCCACGTTGCTCGGTCCAGGCACGCTGCCCGCGCCGTTCGAAGGCGATGTGGTCGACCTGTGGGGCCAGTCGCGCGAACAGTGGCTCGCGCGCCGTCGTTGATTCGTCTCGCTACCGGAGCATCCTGTGAGCCAGGGCACTGCCATCCCCACCGTGTACGGCCTTCGCGCCTCGGGCAACTGCTACAAGGTGCAGTTGTTGCTCGACCTGCTGGGTCGGCCGTATCGCTGGATCGAGACCGACAGCGCGGCCGGCGCCACTCGCACGCCTGAATTCCTGGCACTCAACCCGAACGGCAAGGTGCCGCTGCTCGTGTTCGACGATGGCCGCAGGCTCGCTGAATCCAACGCGATCCTCTGTTACCTGGCCGAAGGTTCACCCTACCTGCCGGCGGATGCGTGGGAACGCGCGCGCACGCTGCAGTGGCTGTTCTTCGAACAGTACAGTCACGAACCTTGCATCGCCGTTGCGCGCTTCGTCCGCCGCTGGCTGCCAGCCGACCATGAGCGCCAGGCCGAAGTGCCGGGGCTGCTCGAGCGCGGCGCACGTGCCCTCGGCGTGATGGAACAGCATCTGGCGAACGAGCCATTTTTTAGTGGTGGCGTGTTTGGCATCGCCGACATCGCTCTGTTCGCCTATACCCACTGTGCCGCCGACGGCGGCTTCGACCTCTCCCAGTGGCCACTCGTCGGCGCCTGGCTGGAGCGTGTACGCGCCCAGTCCGGCTTCACGCCGATGGTGGCCTGATCCTTCCCCGCAGAGCACGCCATGTCCGTCCCGCATCCCATCGCCGCCCGCCACAAGGGCTTCAATCGCGCCGAGATCGTCGATCAGAACTTCGTCGAATTCGTGCAGTTCTGGCAGGGCGATGTCGCCCGCCCACCTCGTGACGACGAACCGGTCCTGCCGGGCAGCGCACTCGATGCGAAAGGGTTCCGCGAGCTGCTGGAATCGCAACTGATCAGCCGCCACCTGGACCTGATGGCGCGCGTGCTGCGCGTGCAGAACAAGGTGTTCTACACCATCGGTTCGTCCGGCCACGAGGGCAACGCCATGGTGGCGCGCGCCACCCGCCACACCGATCCGGCGTTCCTGCACTACCGCAGCGGCGGCTTCATGGCCGAGCGCTTCCGCAAGCTGCCAGGCATGGATCCGGTGATGGATTCTGCGCTCTCGTTCGCCGCCAGCAGCGAGGACCCGGCATCGGGCGGCCGGCACAAGGTGTGGGGCAGCAAGCCGTTGTGGGTGCTCCCGCAGACCTCGACGATCGCCTCGCACCTGCCCAAGGCGCTGGGCACGGCCATCGCGATCGAGCAGGGCAAGCGCATTCGCCATGCGTTGCCGATCCCCGATGATTCGATCACGGTGTGCTCGTTCGGCGACGCATCGTCCAACCATGCGACCGCGCAAACGGCGTTCAACGCGGCCGCCTGGACGGCGTACCAGAAGCTGCCCGCACCGGTGTTGTTCGTCTGCGAAGACAACGGCATCGGCATCTCGGTGAAAACGCCCAGCGGATGGGTCGCCAGCAATTTCGAGCGCCGCTCGAACCTGGATTATTTCTACGCCGACGGCCTCGACCTCGCCGGCGGTTACGCGGGCGTGCAGCGCGCGGTGGAACACTGCCGCAATACGCGCCGCCCGACGTTCCTGCACCTGAACACCACGCGTGTCATGGGCCACGCCGGCACCGACTTCGAGATCGAATGGCGTTCGGTGGAAGAGTTGGTGGCGCTCGAGGCGACCGATCCGCTGTTGCGCAGCGCGACGATCGCGCTGGCGTCGGGCCTCTACGATCGCGACAGCCTGCTCGGCCTTTACGACCGCATCCGCAAGCGCTGCTTCGAGGCAGCCGACGAAGCAGACCGCCGCCCGAAGATCACCAGCCTCGCGGAAGTCGTGCGGCCGCTGGCGCCGTATACGCCTGATGCGGTGCGCGCGGAGGCCATGCGCGCCGGCGATGCCGCGGAGCGCGAGCGCGTGTTCGGCAGCGCTGAAAAACTGCCCGAGAAGCAGCCGCCGCGACACCTGGCGATCCAGATTGGCCAGGCCCTGCACGACCTCATGGCGAAGTACCCGGAAAGCCTGTTGTTCGGTGAAGACGTTGCGCAGAAGGGCGGCGTTTACACGGTTACGAAGGGCTTGCACAAGGCATTCCGCAATACCCGCGTGTTCAACACGCTGCTGGATGAAACGATGATCCTCGGCCTTGCCCAGGGTTACGCCAACATGGGCATGCTGCCGCTGCCCGAGATCCAGTACCTCGCGTATTTCCACAATGCGTGTGACCAGATCCGTGGCGAAGCGGCATCGCTCCAGTTCTTCTCGAACGACCAGTATCGCAACCCGATGCTGATGCGCGTCGCGTCACTCGGCTACCAGCGTGGCTTCGGTGGCCATTTCCACAACGACAACTCGATCACGGCCCTGCGCGATATCCCGGGCCTCGTGGTCGGTTGCCCCAGCCGTGGCGATGATGCGGCGACCATGCTGCGGACGCTGGCCGCGCTCGCGAAGGTCGACGGGCGCGTCACGGCGTTCCTCGAGCCGATCGCGCTGTACATGACGAAGGACCTCTACGAGGCCGGCGACGGCCAGTGGCAGTTCGGCTACCCGGCACCGGGTGAAGCGATGCCGCTGGGCGAGGGTCGCGTGTACAACGACGCCGCCGACGACCTGGTGATCTTCACCTTCGGCAATGGCGTCCCGATGAGCCTTCGTGCCGCGCGCCGGATCGAAGCTGCACGGGGCTGGAAGGTGCGCGTCGTGGACCTGCGCTGGCTGGTACCGCTCAACGACGCTTTCATCGCCGAACAGGCCAGGGGCGCGAAGCGGATCATGGTGGTCGACGAGGGGCGCAAGAGCGCCGGCGTGGGCGAGGGCGTGATCACCGCGATCGTCGAGGCCGGGCTGGGCGCGACCCCGCTGCAGCGCGTCGTGGGCGTGGATACGTTCACGCCGCTGGCGGGCGCGGCGTTCCTGGTCCTCCCGGGCGACGACGACATCGTGGCCGCCGCCGACAAGCTGGCCTGAGACCAGCAGAAGCGCGCTGTAGAAGCGTGCTGTGGGAGCGTGCTGTGGGAGCGTGCTTGCACGCGATGGGTGCTCGCGGCACGGCCCATCGCGCGCAAGCGCGCTCCCACAAATGCGTTGAGGGCCGACGCGCCTATGAAGTAGTCGTCGCCTTGCTGCGAACGAGGACGGGGCCAGTGGGACCCGAGCAGATCACCCGGTTACGGCCGCCCAGTTTCGCGGCGTACATTGCCTGGTCCGCACGCTCGATCAGCGACTGGACCGTGTCCGCCGGCGTGCGGATCGCGACGCCGATGGATACGGTGAGCGCCTCTTTCTCGCCGATGTGCACATCCAGGCGGCTGACGCGGCGGCACAGGCGCGTAGCGATCTGCACCGCGTTCTCGCGCTCCGCGCCCTGGAGCAGGGCCACGAACTCCTCGCCACCGTAGCGGCCAAGCAGGTCGCTCGGCCGCAGCTCATGGCGCAACGCGCCCGCCACGGCGACCAGGGCGCGATCGCCGGCTGCGTGGCCGTGCCGGTCGTTCAGCGATTTGAAATGGTCGAGGTCCAGGAAGAGCAGGGCGATCGGCCGGTTCATGCCTTCCTCGAGCGTCGCCAGCGCCGCATCCGTCCACGCCCGGCGGTTCAGCACACCGGTGAGCGGATCGGCATCCGCGAGCTGGCGGGCCTTGTCGCGATCATGGCGAATCGTGAGGGCGCGGTCCGAGAGACCGATGGAGAGCACGATCGCCTCGAAAGCACCGATGGCGATGGCGGCATCCGGCAACCATGGCGCGTCGGCGAACATGCCCTGCAGTTGTGCCCCGCAGGCCGCCGTAAGCAGGAGCAGTGGCGTCCAGCCGACCAGGAAGAACCACGCGTGGCGTGAGCCGCGCGCCGCCGCGATCGCGCCTGCGACCAGGAGCAGCAACGCGCCAAGCAACAGCAGCGGCTGCAGCAACAGATGGGCCGTGCCCACCAGCAGGGCAACCCCAGTCATCTGGCAGAAGGCGATCATGGGCATCCCGACGGCGAACGCCAGCACGGGCATGCGCAACAGGGGCACGTAATCGTCGATCTTGCAGAAGCGCAGCATGAACAACGCAGCGAATGTGACCGACAGGGCGGTCGCGATCGTGGCGAGGGCATCGCCCATTCCCGCAAGGCTCTGCAGTTCCATCGGGTGGAAGATGAAGCCGGTCTTCACGCCCTGGATCAGCGCGTAGCAGACCAGGTAGGCGGCATACCAGCCGAAGGTCATGTCGCGCAGGATCAGGGCGAAGCACAACGCCATCAACGCCATGGCTACCATGACGGCGAAGCAGCTGCTGGCGAACATCAGCCAGCCGGCGTCGTCGCGCAGGTAATCGGGCCAGCTGTCGATGCCGATGGTGACCGCGCCCGGAGGCTTGGCCGTAGGCTCGAACTTCAGCAGCAGCGGGCGTGAGGCAGGCACGTTATCCGGGATGGCGAAAACGAGCCGGCCGTGGCCGTGCAGCGCTGGACTGAAATCATCGAGCGATGTGGTCAGCTTCTGGCCGGAGCCGAGGAACAGGCTCACCTTGCCGGGTCCGGGGTTGTGTATGCTCAGCACCCGGCCACCCTCGGTCCAGGGCGGCAGTGCGCGCAGGATCACCCAGGTGCCACCCTCGCCCGAGCGAAACACCTGCATGCGCGTGGGGTCGAACGACGGCAGGGACGTGGTCCATGCCTCGGTCAGGACCTTGGCGGGGTCATCGCCGGGGCGGACGTCGCGGTAGTTGCCCGTGAGGGTGGTCCCCGCCTGGGTGTGTCCAGCGACGGCCAGCAGCACGCAGCAGAGCACCGCCTGGAAAAGGCGGGTGATCGCCGTATGTCGCTGCCCCTGCTTACCCATGCCCGAATCCTGCGAAAGACACCGCGGCGCGCCTGTGGCACGCGGCCTGGATCCGATGCGATCAGAAGAAAGCGCCGTCTCCCCTCAACAGCGCCCTCATTGTGCACTGGTGCCGAAACTGTGTCGCGTCTGCCGTTTGGGCTAGGTGAAGGCCCCGGCGTCAGGGCGCCGGGACAGTGGCGGCCAGGCCGGCGTAGCGCTCCAGGAGCTGGGCCTGGGCGTTCCGGACGGGGGCGCCCGCGGTCGGCTGGACCAGCACGTAGGTGCCATCCGCCTGCTGCAGCCAGGCCGAGTGGTTGTCGGCCAGGTACAGGTCCAGTTCCTTCCTGACCCGCTGGCGCAGCTTCTTGCCCTCGATGGGGAAGCAGGTCTCGACACGGCGGTCGAGGTTGCGCTCCATCATGTCGGCGCTCGCAAGGTACAGGTCCGGCTCGCCGTCGTTATGGAACCAGTAAACGCGGCTGTGCTCCAGGAAGCGGCCCACTACCGAGCGCACGCGGATGTTGTCGGAAACACCCGGTATGCCTGCCCGCAGGCAGCACATGCCGCGCACGATCAGGTCGATCTTCACGCCGGCCTGGCTGGCGCGGTAGAGCGCACGGATCATCTTCGGGTCGGTGATGGCGTTGAGCTTGCAGACGATCTCCGCCTTCTTGCCGGCCGCCGCGTTGGTGGCCTCGCGCGCGATGAGTTCGATCAGGGTCTTCTTGAGGGTGAACGGCGCGTACAGCATCCGCTTCATCTTCAGCGCCTTGCCCATGCCGGTCAGCAGCCGGAACAGCTTGTGCACGTCATCGCACAGGGCTTCGTCGGAGGTCAGCAGGCTGTAGTCGGTGTAAAGGCGCGCGTTGCCCGAGTGGTAGTTACCCGTGCCAAGGTGCGCATAGCTCACCAGCTTGCCGTTCTCACGCCGCTGCACATAGGCCAGCTTGGCGTGCGTCTTCACGCCCACGACGCCGTAGGTCACCACGGCACCGGCCTGCTGCAGGCGCGAGGCGAGGCTCAGGTTGGATTCCTCGTCGAAGCGCGCACGCAGTTCCACCACGGCGGTGACTTCCTTGCCGGCACGGGCGGCTTCGACCAGCGCATCGACGATTTCGGAATTCGCGCCACTGCGGTAGAGGGTCTGCTTGATCGTCAGTACCTGCGGATCCTTCGCGGCCTGGCGCAGGAAATCCACCACCGGCGAGAACGACTCGAACGGGTGGTACAGCAGGATGTCCTGCTTGCCGATCACGGCGAACATATCCTCCGCATCCGCCAGCGCCTTGGGCAACGCGGGGACGAACGGGGGGTATTGCAGGCGCGCGTATTCCGGCTTCAGCGTCATCTCGAACAGGCGCGCGAGGTTCACCGGGCCGTTCACTTCGTAAAGCGAATCCGCATCCAGCGAGTACTGCTTCAGCAGGTAATCGACCAGCGGCTTCGGGCAGTTATCGGCGACCTCGAGGCGGACGGCGTCACCGTAACGGCGCGAGAACAGTTCGCCGCGCAGCGTGCGCGCCAGGTCTTCCACGTCCTCCGGGTCGATCGAAAGATCGGCGTTGCGCGTGAGGCGGAACTGGTAGGAACCAAGCACGCGCATGCCCGGGAACAGATCGTCCGCGTGCGCGTGGATGATCGACGACAGCAGCACGTAGTTGTCGCCGTCCTCGCACACTTCGGGCGGCAGGCGGATGATGCGCGGCAGGATGCGCGGCGCCGGCACGATCGCCAGGCCCGAATCGCGGCCAAACGCATCGGTGCCTTCGAGCTGCACGATGAAGTTCAGGCTCTTGTTGACCAGCCGCGGGAACGGGTGGGTCGGATCCAGGCCGATCGGCGTGATCAGCGGCGCGACCTCGTGGCGGAAATAGCGGCGCACCCACAGCTTCTGCTTCTGCGACCACTGGTTGCGGCGGACGATGCGGATGCCCTGGTCCGCCAGCGCGGGCAGGATTTTCTCATTGAGGATCGCGTACTGGCGCTCGATCTGCTTGTGCGCGATCTCAGAAATTTCGGATAGGACGCGGCGCGGCGGAATGCCGTCGGCGCCGATGACCTCATGGTCGAAGGCAATCTGCTGCTTCAGGCCCGCGACGCGGATCTCGAAGAACTCATCCATGTTCGACGAAAAGATGAGCAGGAACTTAAGCCTTTCAATCAGCGGCTTGGTTTCATCCAGCGCCTGGTCGAGCACGCGGATGTTGAACTGCAGCTGCGAAAGCTCGCGATGGATGTAGAACGACGGGTCGTTCAGGTCGATGGCAGGCACTTCCACCGGGGGCGGGGCCGGCTTCGTGGCGGCCACTTTCGCAAGCGCTGTGGGTTCGGTGGCGTTCGTCATCGTGTCCAAGCGTCAGTCCTCATCGCGGTTCGCGACGCCCTGATGGTACGCCGCCCGGGGAGGATATGACCGTGCCTTGACACACTCGTGACACCGATGGGCCGGTGTAGGGTTGTGGGAGCGCGCTTGCGCGCGATCGCGCGCAAGCGCGCTCCCACAGGGTCAGACCAGGACCGGCTCGGGCTCGAGCGTCACGCCAAACTTCGCCTGCACGCCCGCGATGACCTTCTGCGCGAACGCCCACAGCTGCGGGCCCGTGGCCTTGCCGTGGTTCACGAGCACGAGGGCGTGGCGGTTGGACATGCCGGCGTCGCCGTCGCGCTCGCCCTTGAAACCCGCCGTTTCGATGAGCCAGCCGGCGGAAATCTTCGCCGTGCCGCCGGCATGCGGCCACACCGGCAGGCCCGGGTGGGCGAGGGCAAGTGCATCGGCCTGGGCCTGGCTTACGACGGGATTCTTGAAGAAGCTGCCGGCATTGCCGATCACCGCAGGGTCGGGCAGCTTGCGCGAACGCAGGCGCACGACCGCCTCGGCCACGTGATACGGCGTTGGGCGCGTGATGCCCATCTTCTCCACTTCCTCGCGGATGCCCGCGTAATCGAGCGACAGCGGGCGCTCGCGCGGCAGTGCGAAGGTCACGGCGACCACGATCCAGCGCCCGGCCTGCTGCTTGAAGCTCGAGTCGCGGTACGAGAACGCGCACGCCGCCTTGTCCAGCACGACGAACTCGCCGGCATGCGTGTCGTAGGCCTCGACGGTATCGATGAACTCGGCCACTTCCACGCCGTACGCCCCGATGTTCTGGATCGGCGCCGCGCCCACCGTGCCCGGGATAAGAATGAGGTTTTCCAGCCCGGCATAGCCCTGGCCCAGCGACCAGCGGACGAAATCGTCCCAGCGCTCGCCGGCGGCCACGCGGATCAGCACCCGGTCGTCCCGCTGGAACGTCTCCACGCCGGCATTGGCCATCGCAAGCACGGTGCCGTCGAAGTCACCCGTGATGAGCATGTTGCTGCCTTCGCCAAGCACCAACACCTTTCCGCCCTTCACGGCGGGATAGGCGAGGATCTCCGGGATCTTCAGCGGGTCGCGCACTTCGGCCAGCAGGTGCGCGCGGGCATCGACGCGCAACGTATTGCGGTTGCCGAGGGTGGCGTGGGAGGTGAGGGTGAAGCCGCCCATGTCGACGGGCGCGTTGTTGAGGGTCATGCGAGGATTCCGCGACGGCGGATTTCCGCGACCGCTTCGTTGATCAGTTGGGGGCCGCGGTAGACGAGGCCCGAATACACCTGCACGAGCGAGGCCCCGGCCTCAAGCTTGGTCGCAGCGGAATCGCCGTCGAGGATGCCGCCGACGCCGATGATCGGGAGGCGGCCGCCCAGGCGCGTGGCCATGCCGCGCAACACGGCGGTCGATTTCTCGAACACGGGCCGGCCGGAAAGGCCGCCGGTTTCGTTGGCGAAGCGGTGGCCCGCCACCTTGTCACGATCGATCGTGGTGTTGGTGCAGATGACACCATCGATGCCGGAGGCAAGCAACACCTCGGCGATCGCATCGAGTTCGGTTTCGGTGAGGTCAGGCGCGATCTTCAGGAGCATCGGCTTGCGCTTGCCGTGCTGGCCGGAGAGACGCTCCTGCGCCTCGCGCAGCGTGCCGATGAAGCGGCGCAGGGTCTCTTCCTCCTGCAGGTCGCGCAGGCCCTGCGTGTTCGGCGAGGAGATGTTCACCGTGATGTAGCTGGCCAACGGATACGCGCGCTCGAGGCACAGCAGGTAATCGTCCGTGGCACGCTCGTTCGGCGTGTCCTTGTTCTTGCCGATGTTGATCCCGAGCACGCCGCGGAAGCTGGCTTTCTCGACGTTGCGCACAAGCGCGTCGATGCCGCCGTTGTTGAAGCCCAGGCGGTTGATGACGGCCTCGTGCTCGGGCAGGCGGAACATGCGTGGCTTGTCGTTGCCGGCCTGCGCGCGGGGCGTGACCGTGCCGATCTCGACGAAGCCAAAGCCCAGGGCGGCAAGACCGTCGAGATGCTCGCCGTTCTTGTCCAGGCCTGCCGCAAGACCGACGGGATTGGGGAACGTGATGCCGAACACCGTCACCGGCAGGTCAGCTGGCGGCTTGTTCACCAGGTGCGAGAAGCCGCTGCGCTGGGCCACGTCGCTGGCGTACAGCGTGAGGCCGTGGGCCGTCTCGGCATCCAGCATGAAAAGGAGGGGGCGGATCAGGTCGTACATCAGGCGTCCGGGCGTCCCGCGAACACGCGGGTGTCGAAGTCGTAATCCACCGTGCCGTCTTCCTGCGTCGATTCGAACAGCGTACGCAGGGCGGCCAGCAGGGGCTCGTGGTTGGGGTGGCCGGGCTTGGGCGCGTACGACGAGGACATCAGCCGGCCCTTGAGCGCATCGAAGTCCAGCTTCTGCCCGTGCGGGAACGAGGCCATGCCGCGATAACCGTGGCCGAACCAGCGGGCCATGGCGTCGTCATCGGCATAGCGTTCGGTAATGCTCACGTAGTCGACGCCGTACTCGTGCATCAGCGCCTCGAAGCCCTCGAGGAAGGGCGTGCCGACGAGCCGGCGCGTATTCCAGAAAATGGCGACCAGCCCGCGCGAGGACAGGATACGGCGGCATTCGGCGCGCATCCGGTCCTTGTCGAACCAGTGGAAGGCCTGGCCCGCGGTCACGAGGTCCACCGAGCCGTCTGGCAGCCCGGTGGCTTCGGCGCTGCCGGCCACGGTACGGAACCGTTCTTCATGGCCAAGCCAGCGCACGGCTGCGTCACGCATCGACGCGTTCGGTTCCACGGCGGTGACGCGGTGGCCGGCATCGAGGAACAACCTGCTCGATATCCCGGTTCCCGCGCCGATATCCGCCACGGCCCAGTCGGGCTTCACGCCCAGGCCATGCAGCCAGTCGACCAGCGCCCGCGGGTAATCCGGCCGGTAACGGACATAGTCCTCAACGCGGTCGGAGAAACGTTCCGTAGGGCGCAGGTCGGCCATGGCGTGGGCTCCCGAGGGGTCAGAACTCGAACTTGATGCCCTGGGCCAGCGGCAGCGCGTCCGAATAGTTGATCGTATTGGTCTGGCGGCGCATGTACACCTTCCAGGCATCCGAACCCGATTCGCGGCCGCCGCCGGTTTCCTTCTCGCCACCGAACGCGCCGCCGATCTCGGCGCCCGAGGTGCCGATGTTCACGTTGGCGATACCGCAATCCGAACCCGCCGCCGAGAGATACTGTTCGGCGCCCTTCAGGTCCTGCGTGAAGATCGCCGAGGACAGGCCCTGCGGCACGGCGTTCTGCATGTCGATGGCCTCATCCAGCGAGTCGAACGACATCACGTAGAGGATCGGGGCGAACGTCTCGGTCTGGACGACTTCGTCGGTGTTCTTGAGGCCGGTGATGATCGTCGGCTGGACGAAGTTGCCCTTGCGATCGGCCAGGGCCTTGCCACCCGTGCGGACGTTACCGCCGGTGGCGCGGGCCTTTTCGACCGCGGCCTCGAACGCCTTCACGGCCTCCGGGCTGTTCAGCGGGCCCATCAGCGTGGTCGCAAGGGTCGGGTCGCCGATCTTCTGCTCCACCTGGCCGTACGCCTTCACCAGCGTATCCACCACCGCATCGTGGATGGACGAATGCACGAGCAGGCGGCGGGTCGTGGTGCAGCGCTGGCCAGCCGTACCGACCGCGCCAAACACGATCGCCGGGATGGCCAGCTTCAGGTCAGCCGACTTGTCCAGGATGATGGCATTGTTGCCGCCGAGCTCGAGCAGGCTGCGGCCCATGCGGCGGGCGACGCGCTCGCCGACCATGCGGCCTACCTTGGTCGAACCGGTGAAGCTGATCAGCGGGATGCGCTTGTCGTCCACGAACTTCTCGGCCAGTTCCGTGCCGGCGTCGTTGAACAGGAAGAAGATGTCCGGGAAGCCGGCTTCCTTCAGCGCCTCGTTGCAGATCTTCAGGGTCGCGATGGCCGAGAGCGGGGTCTTCGGCGACGGCTTCCACAGGCAGATATCACCGCAGATGGCGGCGAGGAAGGCGTTCCACGCCCAGACGGCGACCGGGAAGTTGAAGGCGCTGACGATGCCGACCAGGCCGACCGGATGCCACTGCTCATACATGCGGTGGCCGGGGCGCTCCGAATGCATGGTGTTGCCATAGAGCATGCGGCTCTGGCCCACGGCGAAATCGGCGATGTCGATCATTTCCTGCACTTCGCCGTCGCCTTCCGGCTTGATCTTGCCCATTTCCAGGGCAACCAGCGAACCGAGGGCATCCTTGTGCTTGCGCAGGGCCTCGCCGCAGAGGCGCACGGCTTCGCCACGGCGCGGGGCAGGGGTGTTGCGCCAGATGGCGAACGCTTCCTGGGCGCGCTGCACGATCGTCTCGTAGTCCGCCGCGCTCGAGGCGTTAACCGTGGCGATCACCTCGCCCGTGGCCGGGTTGGTGGGCGACAGCGTACCGGCGCCCGTCGTGGCGGCCCATTCGCCGCGGCCGAGGTAGGTGCCGGACTCGGTCGCATTGAGACCGAGCGCTTGGAGGATCTTGGCGGACATGATGGCTCCTTTGACGAGATGCGGACACCGCGTCCGCGCCCCATGTGAAAACCGCGATTCTAGCAAACGACCCCTTCACCTCCCGTTGTGCGGCGCGGGACGGATGTCGCGGGCGCGTGGACACCGCACGTTCCTGCGCCGACCCTGCGATGACGAACGCAAGTGCATGCTTTAGCTGTGTTTGTTGGCTCCCGGAGGGCCGCTATGACGCAGGTATACGAGGTTCCCTACCATCCGGACGACGAGCTGGGGTGGGCGGTCCGGCTAAACGGGAGGATCCTGGCCCGCTGCAACTCGCGCTATGAAGCCCTGGCGACCGCCATGAACGAGGCGGCGTCGGCCGGTGGGAACGCGAGCATCGGCATCGAGGGCGCCGACGGGGTCTGGCGGCCGTTCGGGACGGATGCGAAGCGGCCGGGGAGGGTGCCGGAGATGCCGGGGAGGCGGTTCGCTACTCAGTGATCTTGTCGAGATTCTGCTCGAAGTTGTCACCGTTTCGCTCATCGGTGAGCGAGTACAAGTTGTAGCGGCGACCCAGGCGGGCGCCACCGTCGCGATAGAGCGGCTGCCAGGTGACACCCACGCGGCTGGGCGAGGATCGTTGCGACATCAGGTCGAACGGGATCTGGAAGTAGATGCCCTTGTCGAAACTGCCCTCACCGAACTGTTTGGCCGACACGTTCGTCTTTGTGGCCCAGGCGCCCATGCGGACCCCGTTGGCAAAGCTGCGAGAAATATCCACGGTGACGCCAAGGTCACCGGCAAGGTAGCGCCCGGCGCTCGCGGAAAGCGTTACGCCGTGATAGCCGGTGTCGAGATAGCCGGTGACATGTCCCGTTGCGACCGAGTAGTGGCGGAAGCTGAAGTTCTGCGAGAAGTCACGCTGCTTGACCCAGTTCGCGTCAACGCCGATCGCGAAGTGTTCGCCGGTCGGACGGTACATGAGTTCGCCACCTGCGCCGCCGTACATCGACTCCAGCATGCCTGCGTAGACCATGCCATACAGGTCTGTATCCAGGCGTTGCGCATGGGTGAGCTGGAACATCGGCATGGTGATGCGCGACGTGGTCATGTATCGACGGATGTCCGTGCGCACGCGCGGCAGGTTACTGGGCGCGTCGTACTTGAACTTGTCGTAGTTATTGACGATGTTCCCGTAGATTGCGCCGCTCCACCACGTATGTTTCGTGATCCGGAAATCAGCGTCGTAGTTCGCGTACACCTGGTAGAGAACAAACGCATCGGGGCCACCCACCATCTGGGCGTAGCCGAGACCGAACGCACCGTCGAATCGCTTCGGCGGATCGGTGAAGAGCACCTCTTCCTTCTGCTGCGCGGGCGCATCGCGCTCCGTGCCCCGGCGGAATGTCTCCAGGTCGATCCGGTGGGCAACAAGCGCATCGAAGTCCTTGCGGCTGATCGATGTCGCGACGATGGGCATCTCGTGGCGATCGGTGATCACCGTGTACCAGTCGATCGTGCCATCCAGCTGGTTATCGAGCACGCGAGCGGCCCGGCCCATGCCCTTGGCGCTGTAGAAGTACTTGCCTTGCGTGCCGGTCACCAGGAGCTCGCTTCCGCGCCTCGTGATCTTGGTGACGGTAAGGCCCGCGTTCTGCCGCAACTCGTCGCTCACGGCATGCCAATCCACCTGTTCAGGAGGCAGGTTTGCCGGGCGTGACGCGGGAATCGGTGGATCGAAGATCTTCACCGGTTCAGCGTGATTGGCCAGATTCGTGTGCAGCGTGATGCCCGCCATGATGGCGCGGCCGCGCTCAACGGCAAGGCTCAGATCGACGACCGGTGCCACGCGATAAACCACGCCGAGATTGACGGGGGTGCGCTGAGGCTGGTTGTTCTGCTTTGGTTCGTGTTTGTAATCGTTGCCTTCGTATTCAAGCTTGACCACCAGCGGCTTCCACGGGGTCTGCCAGGCGATGCCGCCAAAGAGGGCGGTGCGGCCCCTGAAATACGAGTTGCTGCTGAATTCGCCGCCCTGGCCGAAGTCCGATGGGCGGGTCTTGAATCGATCATCGAGCAAGGATAGCGGGTTCGTGACATCACCACGGTTACCCAGGTATCCCCAACCCATGCCCAGCGATGCGTCGAAAGGCCCGAACCGCTTGTTGGCCACGACGTACTCGCCAGAGAAGAGGCCAGTACCACCGATATCACGGAAGCCGAGCGACACGTCGGGCAGCCAGTGGCTCTCGCGCCACAGGTGCGCCTTGATGTCGATGGATTTGTCTTTGTACGACTGGTCGCCGCTCAGACCTGACGGGCCGTATTTCCGGTTACTCACCGACACATAGCGGAACGTCGCTTCGAACCAGTCCAGTGGCTGCAGGGTGATGTTGTAGCGACTGTAAGGGCTGGTACGCGTTGCCGTGAATGTCAGTTCCCCCTCCGGAGCCATGCGCGCGCTAGGGGTCTGCCAAAGACCCGCGCCACCAAAGTCCGAGGTGGTCGGCGGCTCGGCCGCGTGGAGGCTTGCGCAAACCAGAGCGGCGAGCGGCGATACGCGCAGCGCGAGGCGGCGAGCAGTGGTGCGGCCCTTCACGGGATCACCTGGGTCGCGATGTATGCCGCGGCTTCGCGATCCATCGTCGCATCCACATCAGCCGTGGCGGCGACCTTGATCGGGATGTAAATGACGGCCCCCGGTGCCAGAGACTGAGGTTCGTCGCGATTCCACAGTGCGCGGCCCAGCTCCAGCACGTGTCCGTCGGGCTGAATAACGAAATAGTTGTCCTTATCCGCGACCGGCGAGAGTGGGCAATCGGCCAGATACCGCCGCGCATCGCGCATGGGCTCAAAGGCGACGGTGCACGCAGCCGCCACCGCGCCAACGATGCGAACGGTATGCGGCCTCTGCGGATAGTGCAGCACGTCGCCGTTCTCAACGGGGACGTTGGCGTCCGGAGAAATTTCCACGCCACGCGGATCGAGATCCGCGACCATGCGGCCCGTGACTGGCAGGGAGTTCATCCACAAGGCCATACGAGTCGCAACATCGGCCACGTCGTTGTCGCCACGGTTGCTTGCCCGCCTTGCCACCTCGCCGAGGTCGTACACCAGGCCGGCCTTGAGGCCGGTCTGGCGAACCCGCAGTGACTCCCGGAGCAGGCTGGCACCGAGAACATAGGCATCGCCGGTGGGCCACGCGGCGATGGCGGCATCGGCTATCCGCGGATCGCCGGGGAGTTCGCGCCTACCTGGATGAGTCACCTGGCCCTCGAGCTTCACCTCGAGCGTGCGATCGGCGGCCGTGGTTTGAACCGCGACAGCGAGGGACAGGATGCATACGAAGCGGCGCATCAAGGGCCACCTTGCAAGCGTGGCTTGAGTTGCGTCAGTTCGATCGTCACGCCGGGTGCGACCTGCTGGACCGACTTCCAGATGAAGCCCGTCGCGGGGTCGACCCAGTACTGATTTCGTGCGGACCAGCGTCCGGCGCTACTGCGGCGCTCCTCGTCGATCCTGAGAAGTCGATGTGGCTTATCGAGGATGGTGACGTCCTCGGGCCCCACTGCCACCATGCGGCTGTGGACGGGGACGGCGTAACGGTAGCCGGGCGACCAGTCGTCCTCGCTGTCGAAGTCGTCGGATCCGGCGATATGGTTCAGCCCCAACTTGAAGGGATTGGCGCCCACCATCCGCGACCCGTCCAGGTTGGCGTCCAGGTTGATCGTCTGGACCACGCGCCCATACTCGAGGACGAGCGCCGTCTGCCGCGGGCCGTACCAGACCTCACGGTTGCCGTCGACGTTGCCCAGGATAAGCAGCGCATCGCCGTGTTCGGTCTTTGCGACCATCTGGAAGAGGGGACGTTGGGCAACCTCAGCCGGTGAAATGGGTAGCGCGTCGCCGCCGCTCACCGTCCCTCGCACGGTCTGGCCGATGCCCTTCGCCATTTCACCGCAGCCGGCCAACAAAAGTGCGACGCACAGCAACGTGGACGCGGTGCAACCGCGTCTCAAGAATCGGGTTGGTTCCGACATCCGGTCGGACAAACGAGCGGTGTGCAAACAAGTCCCCAGCAGGTCGACTGCATCGCAGCCTACCCACGTCTATTATTGGCTGCGATCGATGTTGTAGTTCGCGCTGGCAGCGTTGCTGATCAGGCCTGAAAGCGGCAGCAACTGGCTGAGCAAGCGATTCCAGCGGGTGACGCCGGCGGGGCCGACGAAGACCACGTCGCCGGGCAGCACACGGAACTCGTCAGCAAGCGAAAATGCCACGGGCGACCGGGCATCCAGGTTGAAGACACGCGCCGGTTCGCTGTCGAGGCCCTTCATGCCGCGGATCACGTACACGGCCTTGCCCTTGGCCGTGGTCTGGTTAAGACCACCCGCGCGGCCCAGAGCCTGACTGAGGGTGAGGTCTGCGATCTTGAAGGGCAGGGGGCCGGGCCGGTTTACCTCGCCGACGACATAGGCTTCCTGCCGGTCGTTGTAAGGCAGGAAAATCCGATCACCGTCTTTCAGGTAGATATCGCTCGCGAGGTGGCCACCATGCCGCATCGCGTCGAGATCGAGGTGGTAGTCGACGCCATCGCGCTTGAGGATCAGCCCCGAGATATTCGCCTGCTCGGTGTTGATCACTGCCGTACCCAGGGCTCGTGCCAAGGTGAGCGGCGTGACGTCGATGACCTGCGCATCGGTTTTCACGAACGCGCCTTCGAGCACCACGCGCTTGCTGGTGTAGCCAATGACGGTAACATCGACCTGCGGGTTCTCGACGTACTCGGCCAGCCGCTTTGCGATGGTCTGGCGCAGTTCGGCGATGGTCAGGCCCGCTGCCTTGACGTCACCCGCATACGGATAGAACAGCATGCCGTCAGGGCCAACGAGGCGCCCGTTGGCCAGCGTCTGCTGCTGAGGGCCTGCTGGCGCCGTCAGCTCCGGGTGTTCCCAGATCGTGATGTACAGCGTGTCGCCGGCACCGATCCGGTAGGCATCAGGCTTGTAATCGAGCAGCTCGTGCGGCACCTGGAACTGGCCGCGCATCGCGGTATCCATGGCGACGAGCTTCGGCGTAATCGCGACAAACTCGACGCGGCCCTCGGTTGCATCGTCCTGGCGCAAAAGCGTGGACGTGTCGAGATGCTGCCCCGGTGCGAAAGCGCAGCCGTGCAGAAAAGCGGCGCCGATGAACAGCGCGCATGCGTGTAAGACTTTCATTGGCCCCTGGCCCCTGTCGCCCGGAACGTCCCGTTACGAGCTTTCAAAACAAAGCGTGCCGGGGAGGCCCCCGGCACGCGAACTGCGAACTTCTAAAACAGCTTAGCGCGTGCCCGTGGTACCGGTGGTACCCGTCGTGCCCGTGGTGCCGCCCGGAGGAGTCGTGCCGCCGTTGCCACCGTTGCCGCTGTTGCCGTCGCCGTTATGGTTATGGCTGCCACCGCCATCAGCGGCGCCCACTGCCACCGCGGCAACTGCCACAGCTGCGCCAACGTAAAGGGCGGTCAGGGTGCCGGCCGTAGCCGTACCAGCGCCACCAGCGCCAGCGGCCACTTCCGGGGTCGCGTCGGCGGGCTGGCTGCCGGCGGTGGCCTGGGCGGCCTGCTGGGCGAATGCCGAGCCGACGAGCGAGACCGAGAGCAGCGCTGCGAGAACTTTCTTCATGTTTCCCCTCCATGAGTCAGAATTAAGGATAATGTGAGTATAGCCAGTAGTCTCGTGAAATTGCGAGAACGTTTGGCACCTAATTCTTGAAAGAGGAGCCCTGCCGGGTGTTTCAACGGATCCTGACGGTGTGCGTCGGTAATATCTGCCGTAGCCCCACCGCCGAATACCGCCTCAAGGCGGCGCTTCCCCCGACGATCAGCGTATCCAGCGCCGGCCTGTCGGCCCTGGTGGGCAAGGGTGCCGACGCGACGGCCCTTGACGTCATGGCGGAGCACGGCATTGATGGCAACCCACACGTGGCAAGGCAGCTGACCGCTTTGATGCTGCGCGAGGCCGATCTGGTCCTGGCCATGGAGAAGTCCCACATCGCTGCCATGGTCCGCATGGCGCCCGAGGCGAGCGGGAAGATCTTCATGCTCGACAAGTGGACCGGCGACCGGGATGTCCCCGATCCCTACCGCCAGCAGCGCGTCGCGTTCGAGCACGTTTACCAGCGCATCGACGAGGGCGTGGCCGCCTGGCTTCGTTACCTCTGATCGAAGGGACGACGCCCCGATGGACAAATCAGCGTCCTGGCGATGGCGGCGATGGGGTGCGGCGCTGGCCGCCCTGGTCGGTATATGTCTCGCCATGGCGATGACCCTGGCGCTACCCGATGTGTCGGAGCGCCTGAAGTCCGGACTCACGCGGCAATACCCCGCTCGAGAGGCCGAGACCTACCCCCAAGCGGACGCCATCGTCGTGCTGGGCGGAGGCGTGGCTCCCCGGGCTACCTTTGACTGGGGTGAAGACGATCCGCGGGTGCAGGAGACTCGCCTGGGATTCGGCGTGGAATTGCTTCGCGCGGGGAGAGCACCGCGCATCGTGCTTTCCGGTGGAAAGGGGGAGGCGCTTGCGATGGCCGCCTCGCTGCGCAAGCAGCGCATTTCGATGGACGAGGTCTCGCTGGAGACCGCCAGCCTGACGACCCATGAGAACGCGACCCACACGGCGGTACTGCTGCGATTGCTGGGTGTACATCGCATCCTGCTGGTTACGTCGACACAGCACATGCCACGCGCGTTACCGACCTTCCGCAGGCTGGGCCTCGACGTGGTGCCTGCCTCGGCGTTTGATCCGCCCGAGCGCGCACCGGTCACCCGCTGGCCGTCCAGGGCCAGCTTCAACCGGTCGATGCGTTACCTGCGCGAATACGTGGGGCTGTTGGCCTACCGAGCCCAGGGCTGGGCCTGACCGTCAGTTGGCCGTTGCGTGTACCTGCCGGAAGACTTCGAGCATGTCAGCGGCCAGACGGTCTCTTGAAAACCGCGGCGCCGAGGCGCGCGCGTCGTCAGCGAGCTTGCGCAGTGCCACGGGGTCGTCGGCGATCGATGCAATGGCGTAGGCCATCGCATCACTGTCTTCCGGTGGCACGCAAATGCCCGATGCGGTTTCGCGGATAATGCCGGTGGCCTCGCCCTCGGGCAGGCTCATGAGGATGGGTACGCCCATGCCCATGGATTCGAAGATCTTGGAGGGAATGACGGTCGCGAAAACCGGGGTGTCGCGTAGCGGAACGATGGACACGTCGCAAATGCTCCACAAGCCGGGCATACGCTCCTTCGGCTGGCGCGGCACCATGCGCACGTTGCTCAGGTTGCGTTCCTCCACCATGCGTTCGACGCGCTCGCGATCGGCGCCGGCCCCCGCGAACACGAACACGATGTCATCGCGATGCTTCAGTTTCTCTGCCGCCTCGACGACCTTGGGCAGCGCATGGGCCAGCCCGTGCGTGCCAAGGTAGCCGGCGACAAATTTCCCGTGGAGATCGAATTCCGACGACAGTTCGGGGTCCCTGTCGCGGGGCTCGTATTTGTCGAGGTCCACGCCGTTGATGACGACATGGATCTTCTCCGGACGGATCCCGCGTGACACGAGGTCTTCCTTGAATGAGCGGGTCACGGAGACGATCGCCGTCGCACGCCGGTAGAGGAACATCTCGATTTTCTCGAGGACCCGGATGACGAGGCTTTTCTTCATCGCGCCTACGGCGATGATCGACGCAGGCCACAAATCCCTCAGCTCGAAAACAAACGGACGACGGCGAATGACCGACAAGGCCCAGCCGCCAATCGCGGAGAAGAACTGGGGCGAGGTCGCCACGATGATGTCCGGCTTCGCTTCGAACAGGCCCATGATGAAGCCCATGACCATGAAGCTCATGTAGTCGAGGGTTCGCTTCAGAAAGCCTTCGTTCGCCGTGATGTAGGTCTTTACACGAACGACGCGGATGCCTTCGAGCGTTTCGACCTGACGCCAGCGGTTCTGATACCCCTTGAACAACCGACCTTCCGGGAAATTCGGTGCGCAGGTAATGACGGTAACGTCGTGGCCGGCCTTAACCCAGCGCGTCGCGTGCTCGAAGAGTCGCGTGGCGGGCGCGTTTCCTTCGGGCGGGAAGTTGTCGGACAGAAACAGGATGCGCATGGCGCGGTCAGCTCCAGGAAAAAGTCATCGTCAGGCGGCCGGACGTCAGGTCCGAACGGACGATGTGGGTGGCGACGACCTCCCCGAAACGGGGTGCCCAGTCGCCAGGTTCAGCATGGATAGGTTGCGTTGCTTCCCAACGGACGACGGTGCCGTTGGGATGTCGTGCGGAGTCGTTTTCACCTGGCGAGAGCGAGGGCGCCAGGCGGAATCGCGCCGTCGCGGACGCGTGCTTGCCCGCGACGGCGTCCTCGACCGTCAGGCGTCCGGGACGGAGTTCCCAACGACGTTTGTGCGTGGGCTTGCCTGCAAGGCGGTGGTAGCCATCGTGTGCGGCCTCGACCCACGAAACATCGCCCGTATGCCCGGCCTGGATCGCGATCGGGCGCGCGCGTCGTGCCACACGGAATCCGCCCCAGACCTCCGAGGAGTTCTCTCCGTCGACCACCACGGTGTTGTGGGCAGCGGTGCCTCGTTCCCAAAACCGGCGTTCGCCAGTCGCATACGTTGATGTGCCGCCGTTGACGATGGCGCGCACCCCGCCGAACGAAGCCTCGAAGCTCAGTGTGTCGGCGTGTGCGTGTCCCGGGAGGTAATCCGGGCCCACTGGAGCGACGTCGACGATGACCACCGCACCCCCTGCCTCGAGGCGGATGTACCCGGATGCGTCCAGCCTTACCAGCGACTCAGCCGGTGGCGGCAGTGCCTCAATGGCGAGAGCACTCGCGTAAGTAGCGAGTGCGGCGGGCTCAGGCGAGATGCCGAAAGCGGCGTCATTAAAAAACGCGATCTGGCCATCGGGATGGGTCATGACACGCAGCCACTGGCCCATCCTCTGGGCGAGACCGGACCAGCCTGCCTTCGCCCTCGCCAACGTCGCGGGGTAGCGGTCCGCGAGCTGCACCAGGTCCAGCATGTCCTCCAGCAGGATCGCGTGGTACATGGGGCTGCGTTCGAAATGACCGCCATCGGACAGGAACTGCTCTTTCATCTCGCGTGCGATGAGCGACAGCCCCCGTGCGAGCCAGCGATCGCCTTCCTTGCCACCGAAGAAGGCACCCGCGAAAGCGAGGGCTTTCGCGTTCGCCCAAAGGTGGTTGCCCAGCAGGTGGTGCTCCAGCCGGCCGGTCAGATATCGCGTCTGGATGGCGAGGCTGGTTAGCGCCTCGGACGATAGTTGATTACCCGCGAGGGACCACTTGATCCAGTTGGCGATACGTAGCGAGGTAGGGTAGGGCTCCCAGCCATTTCCTTCGCCAGGAGGGTTCTCACGTATCCATCGTTCGATCAGGTCAGCGTGCCATGTCGCGCGTGATGGCGCGCCATCGGCGACCAGGTCATCGAAGTAATGCGCGTTGTAGAGCCAGAGTTTCGGCCACGCCGGGTGGTTCCAGTCTCCCGCTGTCGCCATACGGCGAACGACATTGAGGAAGCGGAACTCGTCCGCCGATAGCATGCTGGGTGTTCTGGCGCACGCAAGCCACCGGCCTTGCGCCGTCCGCAAGGGCGGTGCAGGACGCAGGTCAGGCTTTGGGTGGGCCAGCCGGAACCAAACGCGCCCGTAGAATTGAACGGGGCGCAGGTATTTCAGCGTATGCCAATAGCGGGCCAGCCGGGCAATCGACATCGGGTCAGGCCAGGAGTTTCTCGAGTGCAGCGACGATGCGCTGCCCCGTCTTGCCGTCCCACATCGGGGGAATCGCACCCTGCTTCCACTGGCTGTCGAACAGGCGATCCAGCGCAGGCTTCAGCCTGGACGGGTCCGTGCCAATCAGCTCGTTGGTGCCCATGCTGACCGTCTCAGGGCGCTCCGTGTTGTCGCGCAGGGTCAGGCAGGGCACGCCCATTACCGTGGTTTCCTCGGTAATGCCGCCCGAGTCCGTGATCACGCCCTTGGCATGCTTCACGAGAAAGTTGAACTGCAGGTACGGCTGGGGATCAACCAGCAGGATATTTTCCGGGAAACCTGGGAGTGCCTTCAGTGTCTTGGCGGTACGGGGGTGCACAGGAAACACCACGGGCATCCCGCGCGTGCCTTCGCCGACGGCGGCGAGCAACCGCGCGAAACCGTCGGACGAATCCACGTTGGCCGGGCGGTGTAGGGTGGCGACGAAATATCCGCCTGCCTTCAGGTTGTGTTCGTCCCAGAACGAAGGGGGCGACAGACGATCCATGTTCGACAGCAGTGTATCGATCATCGTGTTGCCCACGAAGAAGATCCTGTCATCGTTGATTCCGCTGCGACGCAAGTTGTCGTTGGCTACGTCACTCGTGGTGAAGAACCAATTTGTAATGGCGTCCGTCACGAGCCGGTTGATCTCTTCCGGCATGGTCCAATCACCTGAGCGAATGCCGGCCTCGACGTGGGCTACGGGGATGCATAGCTTCTGCGCCGTGATCGCGCATGCCATCGTCGATGTGACATCGCCCACCACGAGGCAAGCACTGCTCCGTTCCTGGAGAAGCAGGGCTTCATACCGGGACATGATCGCGCCGGTCTGCTCAGCCTGAGTGCCGGATCCCGTCTCGAGATTCACGTGCGGCTCGGGGATGCCGAGCTGGGTGAAGAAGTCACCCGACATTTTGGCGTCGTAGTGCTGTCCGGTATGCACGAGGCGGAAGCGCAGCGGGCCACCCTCAGCCTCGCGGGCCTGAAGCGCCTTGATGATCGGCGCGATTTTCATGAAGTTGGGGCGGGCGCCCGCGATGATGTCGATCAGAAGCGGCATATTCATGCGTCAACCATTTCTTGCAGTTCAATACTTACGCGACTCACTTCCAAAATCTCATCCAGCGGGATCGGACATGGAGCGTCGTTGATCAGGGCCTGCACGAAGGCTAAAGCGCAAGCCTCCTGGCCCTTGTCTTGTTTCCATAGATTCATGCGCGAGAAGCCTTTCCAACCCCATCCGCGCAGCTTGCGGAAGTTGTCGAGTTGGAGCACCTTGCCGGCGCAAAAGACTTCAAGTCGTTCCTTAGGGAACGACTTATCGCCGTTGGCGAAGTAGTGAATCGTGCCGATCGAACCGTCTTCGAATGCGAGAGAGATAGTCGCTTTGTCGCCGGGGATGTCGATGGAGGGGTGGCGCCCAATGCTGACGGCATGCGCGGAGACAATGGGTGTACCGGCGAGGTGTCGAAGTAGGTCCACGAAATGGCAGCCCTCGCCGACGATGCGGCCGCCACCGGTGACCGGATCTTGCGTCCAATGTTCGGCGGGAATCGCACCCGCATTAACGGTCATCACGAAGCACTTTGGCTCCACGATTGGCGTAAGCAGTTGCTTTATCTTCTTGACTTGAGGGGCGAAACGTCGATTGAAGCCGATCATGAGCTTCTGCATCGGTCGATCAAGTGCCAATTCGCTAATTTCAGCAAGCTGACCGAGGGTGAGGCAGAGAGGCTTTTCGCAGAATACGTGTTTTCCTGAACTCATTGACTCGGTCACCTGCGTAGCGTGAGCGTTGTGTTGCGTGGCGATTACCACAGCGTCAATGGATGCGTCAGATAGCATGACTGACGCGTCAGTGGATGCCATCAGGAAGCCTTGCTTTTTCCCATGATGTATTGCGGTGACGCCACCGCTGCTAACTATGGTTCCCAGCCTGGCGCCGGCTTTTCGGAAGGCAGGGATAAGCACGCGTCCGGCGTAGTTGCCCGCACCGAGGAAGCCCAGTGTGATTCCGCTTCGCGGCTGAATGCTCTGGTCTAGATTTACTGCGCGCTCTGCGACAACCAACTCGGGTTCAGCTGCACGCGGATACTGTAGGAGAATTCCAAGGGATGGGTCACCCGATGAAAGAAGCTCATAAGCGTCGACTGCGTCAGTAAAGTCGAAGCGGTGCGATACGAGAGGTTCGACATCGAGCTGACCTGAGGAAAGCAAGTCGAGAACTGCTTCAAAATTGCGTTGCTCGGTCCAGCGGACGAATCCGACTGGATAGTCGTTGCCCTTCTCCTCATAACCAGGGTCATAACGACCGGGGCCGTAGCTACAGCTCACCTGGAATGTCAGCTCCTTTTCGAAGAAGTCGGCGCGCGATAGCTCCAGGCCCGTCACTCCGACGAGCACGATGCGTCCCCGCTTGCGACACATATGGGCAGCTTGAGCAACGGGTTCGTTGCTCTTCGTGGAAGCCGTGATTATGACGGCATCGACACCGCGGCCGCGGGAGAACGCCTTCGCAGCCGCTTCTACGTCTTCCCCTGATGCCGGATTTACCGTCTCCGCGCCGAACTGGCGAGCCAGGGCGAGTCGAACGGGATCGTAGTCAATGCCCAGAACGCGGCATCCTTGAGCGCGCAGCATCTGCACGGTGAGAAGACCGATGAGTCCGAGTCCGGTGACTACGACACACTCGCCGATTGTCGGTGCTACGAGGCGTATGCCTTGAAGGCCAATAGCGGCCAGGACGGTGAACGATGCCTGGTCATTCGTGACATTGTCCGGAATTCGGACAACGAGATTCTTCGGAACTGTAACGGCTTCAGCGTGCTTTCCGTTACTCACAACGCGGTCGCCAACGCGAAGATTTTGGATATCCGCGCCGACCTCGACTACCTTGCCGACGTTGCAATACCCCAGTGCAAGCGGCTGATCGAGCTTGCTCATTACGGCATCCATGGTCGCCGAAAGACCGTCGGTCCGAACTTTGTCCAGCACCATGCGTACTTTGTCGGGCTGCTGCTTCGCCTTCGAAAGCCAATTTGCTTTCCCAAAGTCAACAAGCATACGTTCGGTTCCGGCGGAAACGAGCGTGACGGCTGTCGCGATCAATACTTCCGAGCGCCGTGGGAGTGGTGTCGGCACATCGGCAAGCGTCGTACTGCCGTCCTTGAGGCTCTGTAGAACTTGTTTCACGGCGATATCCTTACCAAAACTAAATATAGATTGAGTGGATCAGTTAGATCCGGTGCTGGTGCTGGCCAGTCGGTCAAAGCATTCATCAACAATCCGTCGCATTGCGACATCCCACGCCTCGAAATGCAGTGCGCGAAGGCGCACCGCCTTGTCTCGTAAGAGCGAACGGTTGCTCGCTAGGTCGGCCAGGAGTGTCGAGAGACGCTCAGAGTCATCGAAGGGGACGACGAAGCAGGCGTCCTCCGACGTAAATGTGATGCTCGTCTCCAATCCCTGGTTGGTGATGAAGGGCACGCCTAGCGCGGCACAATCGAACCACTTGTTGGGCTCAGCGAGGCGGTTTATCTCGAGCTTTGGATCGTAAAACGCGAGCACGATGTCGGATTGAATTAGCATCGCTAGCGCTGCCTCATTCGTTACGATGCCTCGATATCCATCTCCAAGCTTCTCGGAAATGGAATGCGCGGAATCGCCCAGCAGCCTTCCCGCCCCGACGAACTCAACGGATGCCGGGTCGACGGCAGATATGACCGAGCTCATCATGCCCGCACCACGCTCGTCTGATATTAGTCCGCTGATCAGTACGCGAAGACGGCCATCCGGAGTTGGCAGGATGTCGTCTATTCGCTTCGCGAGCTCGATGACATCGGTGTGCGGGGTGTTTCGTATGATGCGCGTGTTTGGCGCAGTTCCTTCGCCATCAAGCCGCGAAACGCCCGGGACAACGTGTAGGAGTGCCCGGCGCCCGAGGTCACGCTCGATGCGTTCGATGACGCGCTTCAGTTTGGGGTTCCAGTTGTAGCTCTTTGAGAGCTTGTCTCGATCGAGAAATACGAAGTCGCATCGACGAAATCGCGCCGCGATTGCGCAGGGTAACGCGGCATCAAGACGTGAGCAGAAGTAAATGCGGTTTTTCGGAGCGAAGATTAGCCTGACGGTCAGGACCGCCATCCAGATGCCATAGCCAAGAAGGCCGCCAATGCCGCCGCCCCACGTCCCAAAGCGGAGGAGGACTCGGACGTTCGCGGGCACCTTCTCACGACGGTCGCGCATCCAAGTCCAGAACTCGAAGGGTATGGATGCGTCTCCAAGAACACGAGCAAGTTTGCTCAAGTACGGATTCTTGATGTATGGGTTGCCTTGGCCGAGGATTATGGCTTTCACGAAATTTTCCATCTGTTCTAGCGAGCAAGCCGAATGGTGCGATTACCGAGTTGCGCCACTACGACCAGAAAGACCATTGTGACAAGGTATCTGCTCCATCCGCCGAGAAGCTCCATGTAAAGAAATCCGAATGCGAACGTAAACACTGAAAATGCGTAGATGACCAGACCTAGCGGGGTCGTCACCTCGCGCCGCGCATACCAGTTGCGACAGAATGCGATGATTGCGCCGTCAATCAACCCAAAAAGGAGCACGCCGGCGAAGCCGAAGTTCATATAGCCTTCCGTGGGCAAGCCGGTCGTGTACGAAGTCAGGTTTTCTCCGTCGGCCGTATAGCTCCCTGGGTATATAAAGTTGCGTAGCGCTGGGCCGCCCCCAAAGGGTTTGTCGGGCCAAATCGCACGTGGCACCGGATTCACGGCCGCCGCGACCACCGTACTCCCGTAGAGTGGAGTCCATCGCGTGCTGTACTGGTCGAGCCAGACGAGGTTTTCGGCGTTGCCGAAGGCTCCGTTGAGGCCGTAGGTGAGCAACGACACCGCAGTCTGATTGGACACAGCAGTATAGTCTTTGTGGTCAAGGTGTGTTCGGATCTTCGCCCATGCTGACATCGCAAGCGCAAACGCAAGTAGCGCAGGAATGACCAATATTGCCTTTCGCATATCCGCCCTCGTTAGTATGCAGAGGGCCAGGAGCGTCACGACAATTAGGATGAATACAAAGTTTCGATTCCCCATTAGGGTGAATCCGATTGAAACACCAAGAAACATGCAAGCGATCACAACCAGGCGCGAGGCCCCTGGTGTTCCTCCTGCTCTGCGCTGTGCTACATAGTTCACAATGGAGACGGCGGTAAAGCAAACGGCGTTGAAAGACAGGACTACGGCCGGACCGAGGCCGCGCCGGAGCATAATTCGGTCCTTCATGTAGTCTGCGAGCGCGTAGGCACTTAGGGAATGAGCCAGGTAGGCGATTGCTGCCACTGATGGCGCACCGACGACCAGCGTTATGCGAAGTCGCTCTCGTCGGGTGAGAGGCCTGACGGTCGGGAACGTTCTAGCGGCAAGGCCACCTGAGGCGACGTAGCCAGCGATTCCCGCCATCATGAAGGTCAACGCATTCCAGAGCGATGTGGCTTCCGACGCAGAGGTGTACTTGAAATCGTAGCTCTGAACGTCGGTCAGCGACTTGATTAGAGGCATGAACCCGTAGATGAACGCCATTCCCAGGATGAAGACGTAGATTGGCGAGTGCAGCGTTCGGTCGAGCCTTCCTCCGATGCGGAAGAGCACGATGACAAACGGTATCGCGAAGAAGAGGAAGTATGCGACGTACACAATGAAATATTCAGGCGATAAGGGTGCGATGGGGTGATGCTTTTGCGTATGTGGCAGGACGGCGTGCCTGCAGGGGCGCGCGCAGAAATTCGTGCGAGACAGCCCGGCGCACAGTCGCTCGCGGTGCGGGAACGGCGAGCGCGCACGTCTCAGGCACGTCGTGTGTCAATTCACGTTGTTCGAGTCTCGGTACGGTGCTCGATCCCAAGTTTGTCAAGGTAGTCCGCCACCGTCCCGGCCACGAATGCAGGGTTGCCCATCACGATCGCGTGGTCCGGGATCTTCCCCCGCACCACGCTTCCTGCTGCGACGATACAGCCGGAGCCAATTTCAGCGCCCGGCATCACGATAGCCCCGGTTCCGATGAACGTATGCGCGCCGATCGCTATGGGCCGAACGCGGATCAACGGCTGGTCAAAGCGAACACCAAGGGCCTTAGCTGCGGTGTTTGCCGCAGCATCGTGCGTCAAGATGCGCACGTTGCTGGAGATTGTGCATCCATTCCCCAGTGTTATGAGTGAATAATCAGTGCTGTCGAACCAAATCTTAGCCGAGAGATAGTTTGGGGTGCCCTCGATCTTTGCGCCTTCCGAACGGAGAAACCAGGCATAAAGTCTGGTTACGAGGCCTGGCTTGAGATACCAGCCTAAGCGCACGGCGCTTAGGACGACTGCCTTCTTTATTATGCGAGTAGCACTCATGGCGTGACTCCAGCTGACGCGCGCTCTCGCGTCATTCGACGCTTGGTTAGAAGCGCATAAGTAATTAGTTGTAGGGAACAAGCGGCGACGTGCGCGATGGCGAGGCCGTCCGCGCCATGCCGGTCGATCAATAGCTGCGCTGCAGCGAGCAGCGAAGTGGAGTAGATTGCGTTTCCGACAACGAGTGTCCGTGCATCACCAGCGGCAGTTGAGCCCCTCATCAGGACGGCGGTTGGCGCCGTTAGGACAACTGACACGAGCAGGATTTGCAGTGGATGTATCGACTCGCTGTACTTCGGCATGAAGTGTGTGACGAAGTAGGGTGCAACGACCATCGCCGCCGCGGACCCCACGAGGGTTACGATTGTCAGCCACTTCACTGCATCCAGTACGTGGCGTTGGCCACCTGAATCGCCATGAGAAATCCGGGTCGATGCAAAGAGTGGCAGCAGGGCATTCGAAACGACGCCTACCCCGAAAAGTAGGAGCGTCCTAGCCTGATTCCCAAGCGCGAAGTTGCCGAGTTGCGACGGCCCATCGGGAGCCTGGGAGAGCATCACCATCGAGTACCACATGGCAGGAACGGTAAAGAGGCCTGCGACCGATGAAGGAAGTCCAAGCTTCCATACAATTGACCATTCGTTTCGCGCGATGTCGCGAACGCTGAGAGGCGCGGCGGTTCGCCTCCTATGGCGATAGAGAGGGATTTCTTGGCCGCCACAGATGATCAGCTGGGCTGCGATATATCCACCCATCGCCCAGTTCAGGGTGTTGGGTACCGAGCATGCGGCCATCACAAGCAATGCCAGCGGGGCCGATGCGAGATTCGCTACTGCCTGTTGCTTAAGCGTGCCCTGGGCGAGGGCGACGCCGTTCTGAATTGACGTAACAAAGCCGGTGAAGACCAGCAACGAAGACCACGCATACAAGCCGGCGAGATCACTTGTGCCGTTAATCCAGACAGCAAGGTGCTGAGCCATTCCGACCATTACGAGCGAAAAGACTATCGATATCGAGATGGCAGAAAAGTAGGCGACGGAAATGGCATGGCCAATTCGTCCGTCGTTCCTTGCAACGGCCTCAGCGACGATCTTTGTGGCCATCTGACCAAGGCTTAGTGCACAGAACGTGGTGAACAGCAGCGCAGTAGATTGGAGAAGGGACAATTGTCCAAATGCTGCCGGGCCGAGACGACTGGCAAAAATGAGGCTTCCTAGGAACGTGATTCCTCGTGACGCGATCGCGCTCGCGCCAGATAGTGCCGCGGTCGAAAGAAGCTTCTTCATATCTACGTGAGAACGGATGTCTTAAGAGTGCTACCTGCACTCAGAGACGCCCGTCAACCTCTTGCTTCGGAAGGATCCCCTTGATGTCGTAGACCACGGCCCGGCCATTCGCCAGAGCGCGCACGCCTTGCGCGCCACTAGCTCGAAACTCGTCATGGGCGACAGCTATTACAATGGCGTCGTATGAGCCAGGTTCCGGACGACGTTCAAGGAGATCAACCCCGTATTCGTGCTTTGCCTCAGCGGCATTCGCCCAGGGGTCGTAGATATCTACGTTTGCGCTGTAGCCTTGGAACTCCCGTACGAGGTCGATAACCCGCGTGTTGCGGAGGTCGGGGCAGTTCTCTTTGAATGTGAAGCCGAGGACCAGAATCCGGCTGTCCTTGATGGCATGACCCTTCCGGATCATGAGCTTTACGACCTCGCTTGCTACATGGCTACCCATCGCGTCGTTGATGCGGCGGCATGCGAGCAGAATATCGGGGAAGTACCCGACAGATTGAGCCTTTTGAATGAGGTAATAGGGGTCAACACCGATGCAGTGACCGCCGACCAAGCCCGGACGAAATGGGAGGAAGTTCCATTTAGTTCCTGCAGCCTCAAGCACATCGGTCGTGTCGATGCCTAGCCGTTGAAAGATCATCGAAAACTCGTTGATGAGAGCAATGTTTGCGTCTCGCTGCGTATTCTCTATGACTTTTGCAGCCTCAGCGACCTTAATTGATGGCGCCTTGTGGGTCCCCGCCAGGATGATTCGACGGTACAACGTGTCAACAAAGTCTGCTGCCTCGGGTGTCGAGCCAGAAGTGATCTTCGGAATGTTCGTTAGTCGACGTTGGTGATCGCCTGGATTGATACGCTCGGGGCTATAGCCGACGTAAAAGTTGACGTTGAAGGTGAGACCGGACACCCGTTCGAGTTCCGGTACGCAGATCTCTTCCGTTGCGCCCGGATAGACTGTGGACTCATAGATAACGACGTCGCCATCTGAGAGGACGCTGCCAATTGCTTGGCTGGCCTTGATGAGCGGGAGGAAGTCGGGTCGCTTATGTTCATCGATCGGCGTGGGTACCGTGACGATGTAAACGGTGCAACCGGCTGTATCACGAATATCCGTGGTGAAGCTGAGATTTGGCGAGCCTGAAAGCTCTTCGGACGTGGTCTCTTTCGTTCGGTCGGTACCCGCGCGTAGTTCGTCGACACGCAGATGGCTGATATCGAAACCGACTGTGGGTACGGCCTTTCCGAATTCCACGGCGAGCGGGAGCCCAACATATCCGAGGCCGACGATCGCGATCTTCGTGTTTTCTTGCGCGTGCATGATGTGTCCGTACGTCTAATTGGGTGATGTGCTGCTTGCGGTAGATCTGGATGATTTGCGCTAAGTCGCTGGTTTGTATTCGTAGTAGCCGTAGGAGTAATAGCCAGCGGAGCGCTTTTCTACAGCATTGAAGATTGCGCCTTTCAGTTCGACGCCATTTTGGTCGAAGCGCTGCTTCGCCAGTGCAATCTCCCGCGCTTGATTCAATCCGAATCTACAAACGAGGAGACTCGTACCGGCGTGGTGTCCAATAACCGCCGCATCGGTGACAGCGAGGATGGGGGGCGTGTCCACGAGTACGAGGTCATACTTTGTTTTCAGATCTTCTAACACCGCGGTGAACCGGGCATTCATGAGAAGCTCGGAAGGGTTGGGTGGGACTTTGCCGCGGGCAATGAACGAGAGACCTTCGACGCCCTGGACAGGGCGCAGAACATCTTCGAGGTTCGCTTGGCCGGAGATTAGCTCGGAGAGTCCGTTGTCGCTGCCGCCACCAAGGACCTTATGTAGCGCGCCCTTTCGCATATCACCATCGATCACAAGGACACGCTGTCCCCCTTGCGCGATTACGGCAGCCAAGTTCGCAGACACGAACGTTTTTCCGGCTTCTGGACTTGAGCCGGAGATCATGAGGATATTGTTCTTGGCTTCGAGCCGAGCGAAGTGCAGGCTGGTTCGAAGGCTACGAAGCGCTTCGGCGGCGAGGTCAGCCGGCTCATTTACCACGAGAAGCTTCTGCCGGCCATCGCCGCGAGTGTTCTTACCTCGAACCGAAGTGGTTTTCTCGATTGCGCTTACCGGGATTGAAGCGTAAACGGGAAGTCCAAGCTCTTCGATCGTAGCCGGGTCTTCAACACCACGACGGAGCATGTTGCGTAGCAGCACGATACCCACGGAGAGGCATCCGCCCAAGAATGTGACGCCTATAACTACCATTGCGCGCCTGGGCCTGACCGGTTGCGTCACGTCAACTGCGGCAGCATCGATAACGCGAACATTTCCGACGGTACCTGCGCGTGCGATATCCAGCTGCTGCGCCTGGTTCAACAGCCCGGTGTAGGTTTCGTTGCTGACTTGGACGTCACGAGTTAAGCGAAGGAGCTCTTGTTGAGTATCCGGCAGTGCTCCGACCTGCTTTTCCATTGCATTTTTCTGGGCCTGCAACTGATCGATTTGCTGCATGAGCGTCTTGTACGCCGGGTGTTGCTTGGTGTACCGCCGCTCCAAATCAGCCTGTTGCATACGGAGCTGCTGGATGCTTGACTCGACCGTTACCTCTTGGTCCAGCAGGCCTTTCGTCTGAAGGGTGATGTCAACAGATTTAGCTGTCGTCTGATAGGCATTAAGAGCGGCCGTTGCGCGCTCGAGTTGTTGCCGAATCTTCGGCAGTTGTTCCTTTACGAACTGCAGGCTTTGGGCAGCTTCAGCTGCGTTCCGATCCACATTTTGCCGAACGTAAAGGGTGCTTACTTGATCGAGGAGGCTGGTCGCCTGGTCTGGATCGGCGCTCTGATACGTTAGCTCGATAATTCCCGAGTCTTTCCCCTGTTCTGCGGCACCGATATCTGTTTGAAGCTGAGTAATGACGGTGAGCGGCCGATGCCTGATCACCAAGAACCTCGTGCCTTTGTTTGCACGAAGTTCCTGCACTTCGATAGTCACACCGTGACCCTTCGCCAATTTTCCGACTTCGCCGGCCACTAGAAGTACGCCGTCGTCGCTGAATAGCTTAAAGGTTCGGTCTCCGTCAGCCTGCAGCCATGTAGGCTGGTCGAGGAGCGTGCGGGGGACGTCAAGCTTGAATACCTTTAGCGTTGAGCCGCCCCAGTCGTAGCTGTTCATGCCCATAAGAGGCGACGCAGCCGCTCCGCCATCGTCAGGTATAAACCGACGCGCGACAAAGTTGCCGATTAGCGGAAAGCGGGCCGGAACAATCTCTATGTCCATTCCGAGATTCGATACCGACTGCCCGAGAACGGATCGCGATGTGAGCAGCGCAATTTCAGTGGTCGCTTCAGAACTGGATGCGCCAAGCGTCTGCGACAGCGCGCTGAGGCCCGGCAGCTGAGGGACCTTCTGCTCTACCTGAACAATTGCGCTGGCTTGATAGATCGGCGTCGCGAGAATTGCGTATGCGACGCTCACGACGAAAAAAACTGTCGTAAGTGCAACGATTAGCCACTTGTTATCGAGCAGCGTCCCGAGCAACTCGCCCAGGTCGATGTCGTTGTCGCCCTGCGACGCCTTCTGTATTTCAGCCATGAGTCAAGCTTGTCCAGTACTTAAGATGTTCGCCCGGCCGGCGGTGTTGCCGCCCGTGCGAGTGAGTTGCGCCGAGCGAAGTCCAATGCGGACAGGCGGCGCGTTGCCAATTCTAACGACGTGACAATGCGCTGCCGTGCCAACCGATGGATGGCTTGCTTCGGCTTCTTGGGGCCCCTTGCGCCGCCGTAGGGCGGGCGCCAGATTCGTGCAACACCCTTCCGAGCGCGGAAGGCGCGGGTCGCCGAATGGGCTGATGGTAGCTGATGCGACAGCTATTCGGGGGCTTGGCCGCCCGAATTCACCTTCGTTGTCCTGCATGTCCGGCTCAGTCGGCGATTGCCGGTTCGGGCACATGGGTAGGCGCGGACTGCGGGGGCGCTAGCGCCTGGGGGGCGGTGGATTCGAATTTGAGGGTCCGTGCCCTGCGGGTCTGTCGCCGGTATTCGCCCACGGCTAGCGTTGCGTAGGCCGATGCGACAGCAACAAATACCACCAGACGAGCCTCTCCTGGTAGGCCGTGCGTCGCGTACCCCAGCGCCGAAGTACAGCAGGCAAGTGCGACGAGAGCGAGAAGCGTTTGGCGTGCACTGAGCCCGCGCGCGAGCAGCATATGATGGATGTGCCCGCGGTCAGCCTTGAATGGCGACGTGCGCTCCAAAATGCGCCGGGTCATTACTGTAAGCGTATCCATGATCGGAAGAGCCACGCACCAGAGCACATCCGTTGGGCTAACGGGCGAAGTGTCAGCCTCGGCCAGACGAATAAGCGCCCAAGCCAACAGATACCCGACAACCATGCTTCCAGCATCGCCCAAGAATACTTTGCGTCCGGTAAGGCCTAAGTTCACAAGAAGATACGGTACGGCTGTTGAAGCTACGACTGCCAGCATGGCTACGATGCCAGGTACGGTGCCGCCCCTGTGGAACAATAGCAGCGTGCAAACGCTCACCAGCGCCTGCGAGCCGGCCAGGCCATCGATCCCGTCCATCATGTTGAATGCGTTGAGCAAGCCGATGACGGCTACGGCTGTGAAGACATAGCCGAAAGGACCGAGTTCAACCGGAGCGCCGAAGAGGTGCCCCAGGGAAGAAATATGCACACCCGTCGAAACCATGACGCAGGTAACGCAAGCGATCTGAGCCAGCACCCTCACGCGGACGCTCAGGTCATGGCGGTCGTCCAGCGCTCCGATAAACGCCATAACCGCGGCCGTCTCGATGACCACCGAACGGAACGGGCCCAGATGCCCGAAGTAGACGGTGCCTGCAACGATGCCGCCAAACATGGCAAGCCCACCAATGAGCGGCACAGCTCCCTGGTGATGCTTGCGATCATTAGGGTGGTCAACGAGACCAACGTAGCCAGCGATCGGCCGCAGCGCTGCGATAAGCAGGGCAGTAACAACGCCTGCGACGAGGCACGCCTGCCAGAAATGAGCATCTACCACTTCGACATCCCTATCAGTGATGAATAGGGGTTGGCGTGGTTCAGGCGCGACGCTGGCGCCGGGTGTGAAACCTCCGCACCAGCGGACGCTCCTCACACTTGTATCAACCATCCAGAATTCCCCTATGCAAATTTTTGCACGAATCGGGTGCGGTCGACAATAAACGTGTCGAGATTCACGCTTTCCGCCCTTCGGTTATCTGGACAAATGTGACGACCCTTCCGTCCAGTCAAAGTTTTGACGCGCCCTGGTTCGAGTGCGCTTGAAGTTGCCGCTGCCGACGCGAAGTCCTGCGGTGCTCATGATAGGGCGGCGATCATCTTGCGACTGGTCGTTGACGCCACCGCCTGCTGAGCGCCCCGGCCTCGGCCTATGTAGGCTTCGCTCATTCCCAGCCGCAGCGTCACCCAACCGCCCAGTCCGTTAGGCCAGTCCATGACCCATAGGCCCGTGCGGTAAAATGCCGATCCAGGCGAGCCGGTGGCCGGCTCCGCTGACAGAAGGCGTTTACCCATGAAAGTTCTGGTCACCGGCACCGCCGGCTTCATCGGCTCCCACGTCGCCATGAAGCTCCTCGAGCGCGGCGACGAAGTCATCGGCTTCGACAGCATGAATGACTACTACGACGTGACGTTGAAGCAGGCCCGCCTGGCCCGCTTCAGTGACCACCCGGGGTACACGCACGTCCAGGGTGACCTGGCTGACCGCCAGGCGGTGGAGCACCTGTTCGCCGAGCACAAGCCCGAGCGGGTCATCCACCTGGCCGCCCAGGCTGGCGTCCGGTATGCCGCCCAGAATCCCCACGTCTACGTGGCGAGCAACCTCACAGGCTTCCTCCATATCCTGGAAGGGTGCCGCCACCACGGGGTGCAGCATCTGGTGTTCGCGTCCACGAGTTCGGTCTATGGGGCCAACCGCCTCATGCCGTTCTCTGAGCACGAGTCGACCGAACACCCGTTAACCCTCTACGCGGCAACGAAAAAGGCCAACGAGCAGATGGCGCATAGCTATGCGCACCTCTATGGCATCCCCTGCACCGGCCTGCGCTTTTTCACCGTGTACGGCCCGTGGGGTCGCCCGGATATGGCCCTGTTCCTGTTCACCAAGAACATCATCGAGGGCAAGCCGATCGATGTGTTCAACCACGGCCACCACAAGCGCAGTTTCACCTACATCGACGATATCGTCGAAGGCGTGGTGCTGGCGATGGACCGCCCGGCGGAGAAGGACGCGGGCTGGGATGCGCTGACGCCCGATCCGGCCACGAGCGGGGTAGGGCCGTACCGCATTTTCAACATCGGCAACGAGCATCCGGTCGAGCTGCTGACCTACATCCAGACCATCGAGGAATCCGTGGGTCGCAAGGCAGTGATGAACCTGCTCCCGCTGCAGGCGGGCGACGTGCCCGACACCGAGGCTGACGTAACCGACCTGCGTGAGCAGCTGGGCTATAGCCCCAGGGTTTCCGTGGCCGAAGGGGTGGCGAACTTCGTGGACTGGTACCGCGCGTACTACAAGGCGTAGCCCGCCGTTCTGGCCGTCCCGCCCCTCAGCCGGTATCCTTAGCCCCCATTGGCCCCGTAGCTCAGCTGGATAGAGCGTCCCCCTCCTAAGGGGAAGGTCGCCCGTTCGAATCGGGCCGGGGTCACCAGCATCAGGCGGCGGCAGGTGGTCACCCACACGATTCCGAACACGCCCTTGCAAGCCACAACCCGCCTGGCCGTGTATCAAACACGATTCACCCGGCCCGTTGTGCCACCTGCAGGAGCCCGCCCATGCCCCGTTCTTTTGACGCGATCATCGTAGGTGCCGGTCAGGCCGGCCCGGCCCTCGCGGCCCGGCTCACCGCGGCGGGCAAGACGGTCGCCATCATCGAGCGCCACCTGGTCGGGGGCACCTGCGTCAACACGGGCTGCAAGCCGACCAAGACACTGGTGGCGAGCGCGTACGCGGCCCATGTGGCCCGGCGTGGCCAAGAATACGGCGTGCGCTATGCCAACGACCCCGGTCCGATCCAGTTCGACCTGCCCACGGCGGCGGCACGCGCCCGCCAGGTCATCCTGGACTCGCGCAAGGGTAACGAGGACTGGCTGGCGTCCATGCCCGGGCTCACCTTGATTCGCGGCCATGCCCGGTTCACCGGCCCACGCCGGATCGAGGTGAACGGCGAAGTGATCGAGGCGCCACAGGTGTTCCTCAATGTCGGCGGCAGGGCTAACGTGCCCGACTTCCCCGGTATCGACGAGGTCGATTACCTGACCAACAGCACCATCATCCCGCTGGAGCAGTTGCCGGAACACCTCGTGGTCGTCGGTGGCAGTTACATTGGCCTCGAATTCGCGCAGATGTATCGACGTTTCGGTTCGCGGGTCACCGTCGTCGAGATGGGGCCGCGCCTGGTCGGCAGGGAAGACGAGGACGTCTCCGCGGAGATACGTGCCTTCCTGGAAGCCGAAGGCATCGAGGTCCGGACCAGTGCGTGCTGCATCACGCTCGGGAAGAACGGGAAAAACGTGACCGTCGGCGTCGACTGCACGGAAGGCGCACCGGTCGTGGAGGGCTCGCATGTCCTGCTCGCCGTAGGCCGCCGTCCGAACACCGACGACCTTGGCCTCGACAAGGCCGGCATCGAGACCGACGAGCGTGGCTACATCAAGGTCGACGACCACTTGAAAACGACCGCGGAGGGCGTCTGGGCCATGGGCGATTGCAACGGCAAGGGTGCCTTTACCCACACGGCGTGGAATGACTACGAGATCGTAGCAGCCAACCTGCTCGATGGTGCCGACCGCAAGGTGAGCGCGCGGATCCTCGGCTATGCGCTTTACGTGGATCCGCCGCTGGGCCGTGTCGGCATGACCGAAACGCAGGCCCGCGCGTCGGGCCGTCCGCTGCTGCTGGCCAAGCGCCCGATGAAGCGCGTGGGCCGTGCGGTGGAGAAGGGCGAAACCTGGGGTTTCATGACCATGGTGGCCGATGCGGAAACCCGCAAGATCCTCGGCGCCGCGGTGCTGGGAACCGGCGGCGACGAGGTGATTCATGGCGTGCTCGACATGATGAATGCGGACGCGACGATCGATACCTACCAGTGGGCCGTGCCGATCCACCCGACCGTCTCGGAACTCATTCCCACGCTGATCGGCAGCCTCGCGCCGGCGGAGCCGAAGGCCTAGATATCCCGCATCACCATGAGCCGGATCTCGCTCATGTCGTCGATGGCGTAACGCACGCCCTCACGCCCGATGCCGGACGATTTCGCGCCGCCGTAGGGCATGTTGTCCACGCGGAAACTGGGTACGTCATTTACGATGACGCCGCCCTGCTCGAGGGCATCCCACGCATGCATCGCGTGCCGGAGGTCGTTCGTGAACACGCCCGCCTGGAGGCCGAAATCCGAATCGTTGGCGATCGCCACCGCTTCCTCGAAGGTCATGAAGCGCTCGAGGATGGCGACGGGACCGAACGCTTCCATGCGCTGCAGCTTTGCATCGTGCGGGACCTTCTCCAGCAGGGTGGCCTCAAGCATCGCGCCCTTGCGGCCGCCTCCGCAAAGCAGGCGCGCGCCACCTTTCTTCGCTTCCTCGATCCAGCCCTGCAGGCGTTGCGCGGCGCCCTCATCGATCATTGGGCCAAGGAACGTGCCCTTTTTCTTTGGATCGCCCGCTTTCAGGGTTTTCACCCTGGCCACGAGCTTGCGCTTCAGCGCATCGTAGACATCGTCATGGGCGAGGATTCGCTGGACGCTGATGCAGCTCTGCCCTGACTGGTAGAACGCGCCGAAAACGAGACGCTCGACCACCGCGTCGAGGCGATCCACCTGGTCGGCGTCGACGATGCAGGCGGCGTTACCGCCCAGTTCCAGAGTGACCTTCTTGTGGCCCGCCTGCGCCTTGAGGTCCCAGCCGATCAGGCCGCCAGTGAACGAAAGCAGCTTCAGGCGCGGATCGGTCACGAGCGGTGACGCCGACTTGCCGTCCAGCGGGAGGATCGAGAAAGCCCCCTTGGGCAGGTCGGTTTCGGCAAGGATCTCGCCGATGATCAGTGCTCCCAGTGGCGTCCGTTCCGAAGGCTTGAGGACGAACGGGCAGCCCGCCGCGATCGCCGGCGCCACCTTGTGGGCCACGAGGTTCAACGGGAAATTGAAGGGCGTGATGAACGCTACCGGGCCCAGCGGCACCTTGCGGGTGAACCCCTTGTAGCCGTTCGCGCGCTCGGAGATTTCGAGGTTTATCGTTTCCCCGTTGATGCGGACGGCTTCCTCGGCCGCGATCTTGAACGTCTCGATGAGGCGGGTGACTTCACCGTGCGAATCGTGGATTGGCTTTCCCGCCTCGACGCACAACGCGTAGGCGAGTTCATCCTTGCGTTCACGGAAGCGCGCCACGCAGTGCTCGAGTACCGCCTGGCGCTGCCAGGGGCGGAACGCCTTCATCGCGCCCGTGGCCGCCGCGGCCGCGGCGATCGCGCGTTCCAGCGCATCCGCGTCGGGGAGGGCGACCCGGGTTGCCACCTTGCCGGTGTACTTGTCGAGGACTTCCAGCTTCGCCCTGGCCTTCACGGGCTTGTTGGCGAGGTAGTAGGGGTAGCTCTTCTCGAGCATGGGCGGGCCCTCGTTGGCGGCAATGCCGGCCATGATCCAACCGCCGGCGTTCAGTTGTCGTGAGGCGGTTTGCCGCGCGGGCTCAGGCGTCGCGGAGAAGGCGCAGCTCGCCCTCGGCGAGCATGACGCGTACCCGCTCGCCGATGGCCACGTCGTTCGCCCGGCGAACGACGGCGTCGCGCTGGTCGAATACGATGGCGTAGCCACGCTCCAGTGTCGCCAACGGGCTCACCGCATGCAGGGTGCGGCCTTGCTGCTGCAGGCGCAGGCGGTCGCGCTCGAGCCTGCGGGCGATGCCGGCCGCAAGGCGCTGGTGGAGCGCCGCGACGCGCTGCTGGACGGGCATGAGGCGCAGGCGTGGATGCTGGGCACCGAGGCGAGCCTGGAGGCGATCGAGGCGGGCGCGGCGCAGGGTGGCCGACTGGTTCACCGCCGTCTGCAGGCGGCGGCGGAGCGCTTCAAGGCGTTGCGCATCGCGCGCGAGCCGCGCCTGCGGCCGCTGCCCGTTCAGGCGGGCATGCAGGTGGTCCACCCGTTGGGCGGCCGACTGGAGCCGGCGGTCGACGAGCGTGGCCATGCGCTGGCGCAGGCGCGCGAGGCTACGCGCAAGGTCCGCGCTGTCCGGCACCAGCAGTTCAGCCGCCGCGGAGGGCGTCGCCGCCCGCAGGTCCGCCACGAAATCCGCGATGGTGAAGTCCACCTCGTGACCCACGGCCGATACCACCGGCACGGCGCTCGCATGGATGGCGCGCGCCACCTGTTCGTCGTTGAACGCCCACAGGTCCTCCAGTGAACCGCCGCCACGCGTGACCAGCAGGACGTCGTAGCGCCCGCTGGCGGCGGCGCGCTTCACCATCGCAGCAATCGCAGGCGGTGCTTCGCGGCCCTGGACAGGCACCGGCAAGACCTCAACCTCGGCCAGGCCAAGCCGCCGCCCGAGCACGCTCAGCACGTCGCGAATGGCCGCGCCGGAAGGTGAAGTGATCACGCCGATGCGCCGGGGAAAGGCCGGCAGCGCACGCTTGCGATCGGCATCGAAGAGTCCCTCGGCTCCGAGCCGCGCCTTCAGTTGCTCGAATTCGCGCTGGAGGGCGCCTTCACCCGCCGGCTCCATGTGGTCGGCGACCAGCTGGAACTCGCCTCGCGCCTCGTACAGGCCGACCTTGGCCCGCATCAGCACGTGCATGCCGTCGGCCGGGCGGAAGCGCAGCCGCGACGCCGCCATGCGGAACATGGCGCAGCGGACCTGGGCGTTGGCGTCCTTCAGCGTGAAATAGATATGGCCAGAAGAGGGCCGGGCCACGTTGGAGAGTTCGCCCTCGATCCAGACGCCCATGGGCAGGGCATCTTCCAGCAGATCGCGCACCAGCCGGTTCAGGCCGGATGGCGTGAAAATCTCGGGTGCCGCGCGGTCGAAGGAATCGGACATGGACCGGCGAGGTTATCACGCCGGGAACCGTGGGAGCGCGCTTGCGCGCGATGGGGCTTGAGGCACGGCTAATCGCGCGCAAGCGCGCTCCCACGGGGATAGTTACATGCGGAACACGCCGAAGCGGCCTTGCTCGATCGGGGCGTTCATGGAGGCCGAGATAGCAAGGCCCAGCACGCGACGCGTATCGGCGGGATCGATGATGCCGTCATCCCACAGGCGGGCACTGGCGTAATACGGGTGGCCCTGCCGTTCGTATTGCTCGCGCACGGGCGCCTTGAACGCTTCTTCCTCGTCGGCGCTCCACGTGCCGCCGCCGGCCTCGATGCCATCGCGGCGGACGGTCGCCAGCACCGAGGCGGCCTGCTCGCCGCCCATCACGCTGATGCGCGCGTTCGGCCACATCCACAGGAAGCGTGCACCATAGGCGCGGCCGCACATGGCGTAGTTGCCGGCGCCGAACGAACCACCGATAACCACGGTGAACTTGGGTACGTGCGAACAGGCCACGGCGGTCACCATCTTCGCGCCATCCTTCGCGATACCCGCGTTCTCATACTTGCGACCCACCATGAAGCCGGTGATGTTCTGCAGGAACACGAGCGGGACATTGCGCTGGTTGCACAGCTCGATGAAATGCGCGCCCTTCTGCGCGCTCTCGCCGAACAGGATGCCGTTGTTCGCGATGATGCCCACGGGATAACCGTGGATATGCGCGAAACCGGTCACGAGGGTCTTGCCGTAGCGCGCCTTGAACTCGTGGAAGTCGGAGTCGTCGACGATGCGGGCGATCACTTCGCGGATATCGAACGGACGGCGCGTATCTTCGGGGATGACGCCGTAGAGCTCCTCCGCACTGAAGCGTGGCTCGAGCCGCGGGCGAACCGCGAGCGGCATGGGCTTGATGCGATTGAGCGAACCGACGATGTCGCGTGCGATGGACAGCGCATGCGCATCGTTTTCGGCAAAGTGGTCGGCCACGCCGGAGACAGCGGTGTGCACGTCCGCGCCACCCAGGGCTTCCGCATCGACTACTTCGCCCGTCGCCGCCTTCACCAGGGGCGGGCCACCCAGGAAGATGGTGCCCTGCTCGCGCACGATGATGGTTTCGTCACTCATCGCCGGCACGTACGCGCCACCCGCGGTGCATGAACCCATCACCACGGCGATCTGCGGGATGCCCTGCGCGCTCATGCGGGCCTGGTTGTAGAAGATGCGGCCGAAGTGTTCGCGGTCCGGGAAGACCTCGTCCTGGAGGGGCAGGAACGCGCCGCCGGAATCCACCAGGTAGATGCAGGGCAGGCGGTTCTCCATCGCCACTTCCTGGGCGCGGAGATGCTTCTTCACCGTCATCGGGAAATACGTGCCGCCCTTGACGGTGGCATCGTTGGCGAGCACCACGACCTCGGTGCCCATGACGCGGCCGATGCCGGCGATGACGCCGGCGGCGGGTGCCGCATCGTCATACATGCCGTGGGCGGCAAGCGGGGCGATCTCGAGGAAAGGCGAGCCCGGATCGAGCAGGGCGCGGATACGTTCGCGTGGCAGGAGCTTGCCACGCGCCACATGCTTCTCGCGTGCCTTGGCACCACCACCCTCGGCGGTGCGCTTCAGGGTATCGCGCAGGTCCTCGGTCAGCGCGCGCAGGCGCAGGCTGGCGGCCTGGAAATCCGGTGACCGGGTGTCGAGCTGCGAGGTAAGGATGGGCATGGCGGGCCGTCGTCGAGCGGGTCAAACCACCATGATAGCCGTCGGGCAGGGATGTAAAACGCTGCGCTGCGGCAGGCACCATGAAAAACGGCCACCGCGAGGGTGGCCGTTTCCAGGGACAGGAATCCAGGAAGGATTACTTCTTGGTGCTGTCGTCCTTGGCGCTATCGGCGTTGGAAGCAGCATCCTTGGCCTGGTCAGCCGACTTGTCGGCCTGGTCGGCTGCGTTGGAAGCGGCATCCTTGGCGGCCTCAGGAGTACCACCAGCCGTCGACGCCGAAGCGGCGTTCTGGGCCTGGGCGGCAGCATCCTTGGCCTGGTCAGCCGACTGCTGGGCCTGGTCCGCAGCCTGCGAGGTCGCGGCGTTCTGCGACTGGTCCGCGGCCTGCTGGGCCTTGTCAGCCTGCTGCTGGGCGTCGGAAGCGGACTTCTGGGCATCCTGCGCGGAATCCTGCGCGCCGTTGCTGCAAGCTGCCAGAAGCGCGACGAGCCCGGAGGCGAGAAGGGTACGCGTGAAATTCATTGTGGTTCTCCTTAGCCGTGGAATGCCGTTAGGCGGGCACATTAATAGCTCAGTTGTCTGGGCATCGCCAGCAAACCACCGGATCATCTTCAGGGCGCGTTAAACGCCATGCAAACCGCGTGATGCTGGCGCTAATAACGCCCGTTCTTTCGACGTGGGCTTCACACCAGTTCGATGGCGATAGCCGTTGCCTCGCCGCCACCGATGCAAAGCGAGGCGACGCCCCTTTTTGCCCCACGAACCGTCAACGCATTGAGAAGAGTCACCACGATGCGGGCGCCGCTGGCACCGATCGGGTGGCCCAGCGCGCAGGCGCCGCCATTGACGTTGAGCTTGTCGTGCGCCACGCCCAGCTCACGCATCACGGCCATCGGCACCACGGCGAACGCCTCGTTGATCTCGAAGAGATCCACGTCTTCCACCTTCCAGCCGGCCTTGTCCAGCACCTTCTGGATCGCACCCACGGGCGCCGTCGTGAACCATTCCGGCTCCTGCGAATGCGTGGCGTGCGCCACGACGCGCGCCAGCGGCTTCGCGCCCTTCGCCTTTGCATCGTCGGCGGACATCAGCACGAGCGCGGCGGCGCCATCGGAAATGCTCGACGAACTGGCGGCCGTGATCGTGCCGTTTTCCTTGCGGAACGCAGCGCGAAGGGTCGGGATCTTGGCGGTGTCGGAACGGCCCGGCTGTTCGTCTTCGGCGAAATCCTGCGCGCCCTTGCGGCCCTGTACGGTCACCGGGACGATCTCACCGGCGAATGCGCCGGCGGCCTGCGCGGCCTTCGCGCGGTCCACGGAGGCGATCGCGTAGGCGTCCTGCTCTTCGCGGGTGAAGTGGTACTTGTCGGCGCACTGCTCGCCAAACACGCCCATGGCCTTGCCATCGTACGGGTTGGTCAGGCCGTCCCACGCCATGTGGTCGACCAGCTGGCCATCGCCGTAACGGATGCCGGTGCGCGCGTTGACCATATGCGGCGCATTGGTCATCGATTCCATGCCGCCGGCGACGACGACGGAGGCGGAGCCCGCCTTGATCAGGTCGTGGGCGAGCATGATGGCTTTCATGCCGGAACCGCACACCTTGTTGATCGTCGTGCAACCGGTCGCCGTCGGCAGGCCCGCCTTGAGCGACGCCTGGCGCGCGGGTGCCTGGCCCAGGTTGGCCGGGAGCACGCAACCCATGATCACTTCGCTGACATCGGCCGCGGCGACACCAGCCTGCTCCAGGGCGGCCTTGATGGCGATGGCGCCGAGTTCCGGCGTGGGTACGCCAGTGAACTGGCCGAGGAAGGAACCGATGGCGGTGCGCTTGGCACCCGCGATGACGATGTCAGACATGGGAACTCCGTGGAACTTCAGATGGCCGACCCAGAGGGGACGGAAACCTGCCGAGTATCGCAGTGGCCCCCGGCGCGGGGCAATGCGCACCGCCGCATCCGTCACAGACTATCCGCAGTGTTCTGTGCCAAGATCCTGCCCGGCGCCGCGGCAAAGGGGCGGTGGCGCGACATTGATGTCGAATCCTGGGGAAAACTGAATATGGGTAGGAATCTCCTGCGTCAGCGCGATCTTGCGCTTGCGGTCTGCGTGAGCCTTGGCCTGGCCGCATGCGGCGGCGGCGGCGGGAGCCGGCCGACGAACGTCAGCAACGGCGGTGGCGGTGGTGGTGGCGGGGTGATCATTCCCCCGACGCAGCCGACCCAGCCTACCCAGCCGGCCCAGCCACCCGTGGATGCCCAGATCGGCCTTACCAACGTCGGGCCGGCCCATGCGGCCAATTTCAATGGCCAGGGCGAGACGATCGGCGTGATCGATACGGGCGTGAACCACCTGCACCCGGCGCTTGCCGGACGAGTCACGGCCAACCTGATCTATGTCGATCCGTCGACGAACAACATGGGCGTCGACGACGTGGTCGGCCATGGCACGGCGGTCGCGGAAATCGCCGCGGGCGTGCCGTTCGGCACCTTCGCCGGCGGTGTCGCGCCCCAGGCCAATATTGTTTCGGCGCGCATCATCAACGACAAGGCGCCGACGGATGACGGTTCGGGCCAGGGCAACCAGGCGACCTCCGCCGATCCGCTGGGCACCGTGAACGGCGACGTCGTCGCGAAGGGCGCGCGCATCATCAACAACTCCTGGGGCGGCATCTATTGGGGCGCTACCGATGCGGCCGCCAACAAGAGCTTCCACGACGCCTATGCACCGTTCACCGCGAATGGCGCCCATCTGTTCGTTTTCGCCGCCGGCAACGATGGCCGCGCCAATCCCTCGGATATCGCGGCGCTGCCTTCGCGCTCCCCGGATGTCGAGCAGGGCTGGCTGGCGGTCGTCGCGCTGGATAGCAATAACCCGACCCAGATCGCCTCGTATTCCAACCGTTGCGGCATCGCGATGGATTACTGCCTGGCGGCGCCGGGTGGTGTCATCGTCGCATCGGCCGACTCGACGGCCAGCAAGGCCAGCTACCAGGTCTGGGAAGGCACATCGCTTGCCGCGCCGCAGGTCTCGGGCGCCGCCGCCGTGGTGCACAGTGCGTTCCCCGGCCTTGATTACAACGCCGTACGCCAGATCATCCTTGGCACGGCCGATGACCTGGGCGATCCCGGCCCGGATGCGATTTATGGTTATGGCCGACTCAACGTGGGTCGCGCCGTACTCGGTCCGGCGCGATTCGATTGGGGCGATTTCAACGCCAATCTCGCCAACGACTCGACGTTCAGCAATGACATCACGGGTAGCGGCGGCCTGAACGTCACCGGCAGTGGCACGCTGACGCTCACCGGCGACAACACCTACACCGGGACGACGACGGTTTCCAGCAATGCGAAGCTCGCGGTCCGGAACGACCTGACCAGCCCGCTGAACGTGCTGAATGGCGGCACGGCCATTCTGGGCGCGACGCTGCACGGTGACCTCACGAGCCAGGGTGTGGTGCAGACGGGAGCCGTGGCGCAGCATGTCGATGGCAATGTGGTTCTCGGCGCCAACAGCACCCTGTCGGTCTACCTCGGCGCGCCGCTGATCGTCGGTGGAAACGCCACCGTAGCGGGCGTGCTCCAGCTAAGTGGCGCGGTCCCCAACTACACCAGGACAACGCACCAGCAACTGGTCTCGGCGACGAGCCTGCAGGGCACGTTCTCACAGACGGTCATGACCGGCGCGTTCCTGACGACCTCGCTGCAGTACACGCCGACGGAAGTGTGGGCCGATACGTCGTCGGCAAGTATTTCCGTCGTGGCCAGCAGCACCATGGCCCAGTCGCTCGCTGCCACGTCGTCTGCGCGGCGCGTGGACGGGGCAATGACCCAGATCAGCGACACCCTCGCCGCGGGCGCGGCCTCCGCCGGAGCCATCGATCCGTCGATGCTGATTGCCGCCGGCGGGATCCAGCAGTCACCCAACACCCGCGCCGCCCAGGCCTCGCTGGAATCGCTGTCCGGCCAGCTGTACGCGGCCGGCACGGCGGTGACCCTGGCGGGTATCGATGCCGGCAACGACGCGCTGATGCAGCACCTCGATGCGATGGGCAAGGGCGGTGCGTGGATGCAGTCGCTCGATTCACAGGGTGGCATGAGCCGCAGCGGTTACGGCAACGTCGGCTTCAATATCGGCGGCAACATGGTCGGTAACGATATTCGTCTCGGCACCAATGGCTTTGCTGGCCTGGCGGTGTCGCAGATGCGTAGCAACGGCCAGCTTTCGGGTAATTTCGATCGCCAGCGCAACCGCGCCACGGAAGGTTCGTTGTACGCGGGTACGCAGGGCGCCAACTGGTACAGCGTGGGCCGCGTCGCGTTCGGCAGCTATCGGGGCGATACGCAGCGCCTGCTGCGCTTTGGCGACATGGGTGCGGCGTTTACCGGTGGCGACTACAGCGGCCGTTACAACGTCGCGTACGGTGAACTGGGCTATCGCACGCACCTGGGTGCGTTCGATTTCACGCCGTATGCCGATGTGCAATACGCCAGCATCCGCCGCGATGGGTTCCAGGAACTGGGTGGCGACGGCTTCGGCCTCGCGGCCGACGGCCACACCACGTCGCGCTGGCAGGCCGGCCTTGGCCTGCGTGCCGGCAGCTCGTGGCTGACCTCGTACGGCAAGTTCCGCATGGACATGAAGCTGGGCTGGCAGAACGCGTTCGCCACGCGCGGCGAGGTGTTCTCGGCCCGTTACACGGGGCTGGCGCAGTGGGCACCGGTCGACGGTATCGGCCTCTCGCGGCAGGCCGCCACGCTCGGCTTGAATGCCGGCATGGACATCGGCGCGCGCACGCAGCTCGCCTTCGGCGTGGACCAGCGTTTCGCCAGCCGCGACCACTCGCGTTCGGCGACCGCCAGCGTCAAGGTGGCCTGGTAACCCAAAATCGCGCGCAAGCGCGCTCCCACATGGTGTGTGGGAGCGCGCTTGCGCGCGATGCCTTACGACTTGCCGTGGAACAGCTCGCGGCCGATCAGCATCCGGCGGATCTCGTTCGTACCCGCGCCGATCTCATACAGCTTCGCGTCGCGGAGCAGGCGGCCGGCGGGGAACTCGTTGATGTAGCCGTTGCCGCCGAGCGCCTGGATCGCCTCCAGCGCCACGGTGACCGCGTTGGTGGATGCATTGAGCAGGCATGCGGCCGGATCGATACGCGACTTCACGCCGTTATCGAACTGCTGGGCCACCATGTAGGCGAAGCCGCGTGACGACTGCAGCGCGGTGTACATATCCGCCACCTTGCCCTGCATGAGGCCGAACGTGCCGATCGGCGCGTTGAACTGCTTGCGCTCGCGCACGTAGGGAAGCACGAGGTCCACGGCCGCCTGCATGATGCCGATCGGACCACCGGAGAGCACGAGGCGCTCGGTATCCAGGCCGCTCATCAGCACGCGCACGCCTTCGTTCACCTCGCCCACGATATTCGCCGCGGGGATCTCGCAGTTGTCGAACACCAGCTCGCAGGTGTTCGAGCCGCGCATGCCGAGCTTGTCGAGCTTCTGCGCCGTGCTGAATCCCTTCATGCCCTTTTCGATGATGAACGCGGTCATGCAGCGGCTGCCCGCGGCGCGCGGCGCGGTGCGCATGTAGACCAGCAGTACGTCGGCATCCGGGCCGTTGGTGATCCACATCTTCGAACCATTCGCGACCCAGGTGTCGCCGACGAGTTCCGCCTTGCAGTTCATGGAACCGACCACGTCGGAGCCGGCGCCAGGCTCGCTCATCGCCAGCGCGCCGATCCACTCGCCGCTGGCGAGCTTCGGCAGGTACTTCCGGCGCTGCTCATCCGTACCGTTGTGGTAGATGTTCTGCACGCACAGGTTCGAGTGCGCGCCGTACGACAGGCCCACCGAGGCGGATGCGCGCGAGATTTCTTCCATGGCCACCATGTGGGCCAGGAAGCCGAGGTCGGAGCCGCCGAACTCGCCGGGGATCGTGATGCCCAGCAGGCCCATCTCGCCCAGCTTGGCCCACAGGTCGTCGGGGAACTGGTTTTCGCGGTCGATACGGTCGGCGCGCGGGGCGATCTCCTTCTCGGCAAACGCGCGGACGGTTTCGCGCAGGAGGTCGAGGTCTTCGCCAAGGGAAAACGGACGCATGGGTGCAACTCCGGGGAAAAGGCGGGGAAAACCCCACCATGCTAGCGTTTTGCGGCGCCGGAGCCACGGCGCGACGCAGCAATCAGGCCAGGGCGATGGCGGCGATGCGGTCGTGTACGCGGCGCAGGAGCAGGGCCTGGCGCTCAAAAAGGCGCAGTGTCCCTCCGTGGGCCGCGCCGGGAAGGGCGCTCCCCGTCTCCTCGCCTGGCGCGGCCAGCAGCGGCGCGGGCGTGCCGGCGCGCAAGTGCTCGGCGAGCGCGGCGAACGCCACCGCGAGTTCGTGGGCGTGGGCCTCCATGGCCGCGGCATCGGCCGGTGCCATGGCCTCGCGGTGCGTACCGAGCGTCGAGAGATGCGACAGGCCGGCCTGCAGGGCCGTAAGGAGGCGCAGGCCGCGTTCACCCTGGGCCGGTGCGTGCCCCGGTTCGCCGAGCAGCTCTGCGACGTTCCCGGCCACCACCGCCTGCGCGGCGTGGGCATCGCGGCGCGCGATTCGGTAGGGGAGGTCGTCCGCGCGCCCGCTGACATACTGGGCGGCAATCCGCTCGAGGTACCGGGCATAGGCGAGCAGGGCATCCGCGACGAGGTCATCCAGCCGGCGCACGCGCCAGTCGGGGAGGACATAGCGGATGACCACGGCAGCCACGGCGGCGCCGAGCAGGGTATCGAGCAGGCGCGGCCCGATCGCGTCAAAACCCGCGCCGACGCGATCGAAGCACAGCAGCACGAACAAGGTGATGGCGCCGGTGGCGAGCGCGTACCGGCGGAGGCGGAAGGCGAAGAATGCGGCGCCGGTGGCGACGAGTACCAGGAGCCGCCAGTCGCCGGCCGGGAGCGCACGCAACAGTGCCCACCCCACCAGAAGGCCCGCCGTCGTGCCCACGATGCGCTGGACGAACCGACGCCGGGTCGCGCCATAACCCGGCTGGCAGACGAACAGGGTGGTCAGCAGGATCCAGTAGCCGTGCTCGGGGTGCAGCGCGAGCATGACGAGATAGCCGGCGAGCATGCCGATGGAAAGGCGCATCGCGTGGCGGAAATGCATCGAGCGCCGGTTGAGGCGCAGGCGCACGCGGCGCATCGCGTCGGCGAAGGTGGACGGTTCGTTGCCCTGCAGGGCGATGTCACTGTCCTCGCGCAGGCTGCCCTCGTCCTCGATGAGCGCCTGCAGGCTCACCATGTTCTTCAGCAACGCCACCAGTGCGTCGTCCAGGGCCTCGTCCCGTTGCTGCGTGCGCTGGTGGAATGCAAGCGCCTGGCGCAGATCCTCGAGCGCGGCGCGGGGCAGTGCGATCGAACTCAGCGGGGCATTGCGACGCACGGCGTCGGCTCGCTCGCGGCATGCCTGCGCCTGCAGGCGCAGCAGCCGGCCGAAGCGGAACATCAAGTCGCTGTGGTACAGCGCCGCCGTGAGTTCATCGTAGGGATAATGCGACGAGGTGATCCGCTCGTGGATGTCCTGCGCCACGAAGAACATGGCCAGCCGTGACGCGGCGCGCCCCCGCGGCTGGCGGCGGCCGATCCGGTCGATCAGGGCCAGCCGGGCCTCGGTCAGTGCCTGCACGGTCACCTGGTTACGTCGCGAAAAGGCCAGCGCGAGCGCGTCGTGGTCGAGTCCGTGCACCGGTTCGAACTGCGCCGCCTTGGCGTCGATCAGTGCGGCCAGGGATTCGAACAGCCTGGCCAGCGCGTGCCGCAGCGCCCGCTGCGGCGCCAGGGCGCTCCAGAGCATCGACAGCACGCCGTACCATGCGGCACCCGCGACGAGCGCGACCGTGCCCTCGGTACCGCGTCCACCCGCCGCGTCCGAGGCGATCATCGTGTAGACCGCCAGGATCAACGTCGCCGTGGCGATCGTGGCGTAGCGGCCACTGGCCGCGCCGAGCATCACCAGCAGGAACGTCCCGACCGGGAGCAGCATGGCGAAGGCCAGCGGCGTACCGATCGCCGCTTTCACCGACATCGCCGCGAGCGCGAAGCACAGCAGGGTCACCACGAGGCCCCGGAGGCGTCCGCGCCATGCGTCGTCTGTCTCCGCCAGCGCGCAGGCAATGGCGCCCAGCAGGGCAGGGACGATCGCATCCGCCGGGCCGTGCCACGTACACCATGCGGCGATCCCGGCCAGCGCCAGGAATACGCGCAGCACATCGGCGAAGCGATCGGATTCGGCCAGGTGTCGTAAGGCGACCATCAGCCTAGGTTACCCCGGGGGGCGCGCTTCCCGCTCAGCAAAGCCCGCCGTTCACCGCGAGCACCTGCCGGGTGATGTAGCCGGCCTCCGGGCTGACGAGGAAGCGCACGGCGGCCGCGACTTCCTCCGGCGTACCGCTTCGCTCCATGGGGATGACCTTGAGAATCTGCTCGACCGGTACGTCGGGGTCGAGCATGTCGGTATCGATGAGGCCCGGAGCGACACAGTTCACGGTGATCTTGCGCTTGGCCAGCTCCACCGCGAGCGCCTTCGCCGCGCCGATGACGCCGGCCTTGGAGGCGCTGTAATTCACCTGGCCGCGGTTGCCGATGATGCCGGACACGGAGGTGATGCAGACGATGCGGCCCGCGGCGCGGCGGCGGATCATCGGCATCACCAGGGGATGCAGCACGTTATAGAAACCATCGAGGTTGGTGCGCAGCACCTGGTCCCAATCCTCGGAGGTGAGCCCGGGGAACGCGCCATCGCGGGTCAGCCCGGCGTTGCAAACCACACCGTAATAAGCGCCATGCGCGGCCACGTCGGCTTCCAGCGCGGCGGCGGTGGCGGCACGGTCGGCGACGTCGAACTGGAGCACGCGCGCGTCGCGGCCTTTCGCGACGATCTCGGCCTGCACGGCTTCCGCCTCGTCACGGCGCGAGCGGCAATGCACCACGATGTCATGCCCGGCGTCCGCCAGGTTGAGCGCAATGGCGCGGCCGATGCCACGGCTGGAGCCGGTGACGAGGATCGTGTCGGTCATGGAGCATTTCCGGTGGGGTCGAGCCGGGTGTTGCGCGGATCGAGGAAGGGGGTGGGGTCGACCGGGCTGAAGACGGTGAGCCGCGCTTCCGCCTCGATGCCGTGTGTCGTGATGCGGCAGGCGAACGACGCCATGCCGTCTTCGTCGTGGAACGTGCGGATGGCTTCGACCCGCAACGTGCTACCGACGGGAAACGCATCGGCATCGACGCGATAGGCGCGCGTGCCGAGCAGGAAGCCGGGCCGGACCTGGCCGCCGGCAGCGAGGACCTGGCAGCCGTTCCAGGTAGCGATGGCCTGGGCCATCAGCTCGATGCCGGCCCAGGCGGGCAGGCCATCGGCGGTCACTTCGAGATCACCGCGGCGGATCGTGCGCTCGCATACCACGCGCTCCGCATCCCATTCGACCAGGCGATCAAGCCAGACCATGCTGCCGGCGTGCGGAAGCAATTGCTCGATGGGCCATGTGCTCATGGCATGGCTCCGTGCGACAGGCGCCGTTCGACGTCGGCCATGAAGCACCCGGGCGATACCAGCTGCATCTCGCCATCGGCGAGGCGCACGGCCACCTGGATGGTGCTGGCGCGGGTCAGGCGTTCACCGGTCGCCACGTCGCTGATCGTGTAATGGATCTTCAGGCGGTTTTCCCATTCCACCAGCTCGGCCCGCACACGCAGCGCCTGGCCGAAACGGGCGGCGCGCGCGTAACGCAGCTGCAGGTCGATGATGGGCCAGGCGAAGCCGGTTTCCTTCATCCGAACGTAGTTGTGGCCGAGGTCGTCGAGTAACGCACAGCGCGCGATTTCCAGGTACTTCACGTAATGCCCGTGCCATACGACCTCGAGCGAATCCACGTCGAAGAACGGCACGACGATATCGACGTCGACGGCCAGCACGCCCTTACCGCGCATCGACGACTCCCGGCATGGCTTCGACGCGCAGGTGCGCGGATGAGCAGGTCGTATCGCCCATGCGGTACGCGAAGTGCAGGCGGCCACGCTCGGCGTCGTAGCGCAGGTGCAGGTCGACGCGGTCGCCCGGACGCAACAGGCGCTGGAACTTCAGCTGGTCCATGCCGCGGCAGGTGGTGGGCGTGCCGAACCGCGACGATGCGAATTCCAGTGCCCAGGCGATCTGCAGCACGCCGGGCAACACCGGTGCGGCCGGGAAGTGATCGACGAAGCAGGCGAGGTCCAGCGGCAGTGCGAGCGACAGCACATGGATATCGCCCTCCATGCGCTCGCTGACCACGCAGGCGATGCGCGGGAGCGGCGCCTGCAGCAGCAGGTCGATGCGCGCGGCTTCGGGCAGCGCATCGACGAAACGCCAGGCCATCGGCGTGGCGAGGGCGTCATCTCCCGCGCCATGCTGGCCCAGTTCGCCCACGACACCGGCACGGCCATGCCGCGATAGCGCGATGCGGCCGGAATCCGACAAGGCGACGACCATGCCCGGCACCTGCGGACCTGCATGGCCACCCGCGGCGGCCGCGACCCAGGGGTGCGAGGCAAGGCGCACGGCGGCCGTATTCATCGGTGAGGAACGCACGCGGCGGCGCATCCGCTGCCGGCACAGCCACTCGACGGCGAACAAGGCTCCCATCGCGGCGTAGGCGAGAATGCCGTTGTAAAAGGTCCACCACGACAACGGGCCCCATGCGGCGAGCAACGCGGAGCAGGTGCCGTTGATGGCGAAGAACCCCACCCAGACCCAGGTCACCTTGCGCGTATAGGCCACGGCCTCCGGTGGCAGGTCGGGCTCCATCAGGCGCGCCACGCGCTCGATGAGCGGCGGCCCGAACACGAGGCTGAGCGCGAACGCGCTGAGCAACAGCGCGCAGACCAGGCTGGGGTACCAGCGGAGCAGCTGCTCGTGCCCGCCGAACGCGAGGATGGCGCAGTAGGCCAGCGTGACGCCCAGCATCCACTTCCCGCCCGGCTGCTGCAGCAGGGCCGGGGCGCGCACCAGCCAGAGCGCACCGAGGATCAGCCCGAACGCGGGCGGCGATACACGGTCGCCGCCGAAGTAGACGATGAACGGGTAAAGCAGGCCCACGACGACCAGCAACAGGTTGGCGAGCTTGCGCGAACCGTTCGCGCTGCCGGCGGTGATCATGCGTGGAGCTCCCGGGCGTAGAGCTGGTGCAGGTGTTCGTTGATGCGGCGCGAGGCGATCGGCGCTGGCGCGGCGTCGCTGAAGCTCGCGACGTCGATATCGTCACCCACGCGCAGGTGCATGTGCACCCGGCGGTGCGGGATGCGGTACCACGGCTCGGCCTTGGTCAGCGTGGTGGGTTTGACGGTGATGAAGACCGGCGTGATGACCTCGGCGCCACGCACCGCGATGGCCGAGGCGCCACGGTGAAAGACGGGTGGCTGGCCCGGCGTGGTGCGGGTACCTTCGGGGAAGACGATGAGCGTCTGTCCCTCCTTCAGCACATCGGCGGCGCGGTCGAGCATGTCGGCGCTGCCGTCGTTGCTGATGTATTGGGCCACCATCACGGGCCCGCGCATGAACGGGTTCTTCCACAGGCCGTGCTTCACGATGCAGTTGGCGTCAGGCACGTGGCCGATCAGGAACACGACGTCGATGAGCGACGGGTGGTTCGCCACGATCATCTGGCCCGGGCGGCCCAGCCGCTCGAGGCCTTCGAACCGGTAGGTGAGCACGCCCGTACGCGCCATGAACTGCGAATGCAGCCAGAAGGCCCTGCCGACGGTGCGGCGCGCACGCCGGCGGCGGACCTCGATGGGGGCAGGCCAGTGCATCACCACCGGCAGGATGATGAGCCGAAGCACGAGGCCGCCCAGGCCGAAGAATGCGAAGGATAGGGCGGTGAAAACGAACCGGCACGCCCATGCATCGGCGCGGCGTTTCGTCGTGTCGGCTGCGAGATCCATGGGGCTAGGCCTGGAAGGGTTCGGGCTCATGGTAGCGCCGGATGACGAGCGCCGCGCAGCTGCCGCCAAAACCGAAGGTATTCGAGAGCACGGCATCGATGCGTGCCGCGCGCTCGCCATCCAGCAACGGCGCCTCGGCGAACGCTTCGTCGAGCGCCTGTGGCGGCGCCCCGGCGAGCAGCACGCCCTGTTCGATCATGCCGATGCACGCGATGGCATCCAGCGCCCCCGCCGCGGCGGGGGCATGGCCGACCTGGCCTTTGATGGATGACATCCATGGCACCGCATGGCCGCGGTCGGCGAATACACGGCGCAGGGCGTCCCACTCGGCGAGGTCGCCGTCGACCGTGGCGCAGGCATGGGTGTTGACGTAGTCCGGTATCACCCCGGCGAGGTCGATGGCCTGGTGCATGGCTTCGGCCATGCCTTCGCTGCGCGGGCTCACCATCCCCTCCGGATCCGAGGCCGCGCCGTAACCGGCCATTTCCGCCAGGATCGTGGCACCGCGCGCCTGCGCGTGCTCCAGCGATTCCAGGACGAGCACGCCCGCTCCACCGGCGAGCACGATCCCATCGCGGTCGCTTGCATACGGCGTCGATACGCGTTCGCCAGGCGTGCTGGTCGTGGTGAGCGCGTGCATCACGTCGAAGCACATGGATGCCTTGTCATGCAGCTCTTCCGCGCCGCCGCACACCACGATCTCCTGGCGGCCGAGCTGGATCAGCTCCATGGCGTGGCCGATCGCATGGGTGGCGCTGGAGCACGCAGAGCCGACCGTGAAAGCGCGTCCGCCAAAGCCGAAGGCATGGACCAGCGTCGCAGCGATCGCGCTGCCCATGGTGCGCGGGACGGTGAAGGGCGAGATGCGCGAGTAGCCCTTCGCGCGAAAGAGATTCAGTCCGGCTTCGTACTCGGAAAGCGCGGCGGCACCGCCCATGACGATGCCGACATCGCGCTCGCGGATGCGCGCGTCATCGAGGCCGGCCTCGGCCAGGGCTTCGCGCGTGGCATGCCAGGCGTATTCCGCCGCCTGCGGCAGGTACCGGCGCAACTTGCGCGGGGGTGGCTCCAGCGCGCCGAGGTCCACCGGCGCGGCGGTTCGGCAGCGCATGCCCAGGGCCGCGTAATCCGGCATGTCGCGAAACCCGTCGCGGCCCTCGCGCAGGCCGTCGAACAGGGCGGCGCGGCTTGGGCCGAGGCAGGACACGGCGCCCATGCCAGTGACGACGACACGCCGCATCAGGCGTGGGCCTTGAAGATCAGCGAGGTGTTGATGCCGCCGAACGCGAAGTTGTTGTTCATCACGTAGCTGGCGCGGATCTCACGGCCTTCGCCGGTGATGTAATCGAGCGCGGCGCACTCCGCGTCGGGCGTTTCCAGGTTGATCGTCGGGGCGAACCAGCCACCGCGCATCATCTCGATCGCCCACCAGGATTCGAGCGCACCGCACGCGCCGAGCGTATGGCCCACGTAGCTCTTCATCGAGCTGATCGGCACGTTGCCGCCCATGACGTCATGCGTCGCATGGCTTTCGGCCACATCACCACGATCGGTCGCGGTGCCGTGTGCGCTGATGTAGCCGATGGCCGCGGGTTCGAGCGCCGCATCGGCCAGCGCCATGCGCATGGCGGCCGCCATGGTTTCACGGGTGGGCTGGGTGATGTGCGCACCATCGGAATTGGTGCCGAAGCCCACGATCTCCGCGTAGATGCGGGCGCCACGGGCCAGCGCATGCTCGTATTCCTCGAGTACGAGGGTGACCGCGCCTTCACCGACGACCAGGCCATCGCGCTTGCCATCGAACGGGCGCGGCGTGAGTTCCGGCGTGTCGTTGCGCGTGCTCGTCGCGAACAGGGTGTCGAACACGGCGGCGCCCGGCCCGGAGAGCTCCTCGGCGCCGCCGCAGAGCATCAGCTGCTGCTTGCCCTGCTGGATGGCTTCGTAGCCGTAGCCGATGGCCTGGCTGCCGGACGTGCACGCGCTGGAGGTGGTGATGACGCGGCCCTTCAGTTCGAAGAACACGCCGACGTTCACCGCCGTGGTGTGCGCCATCATCTGGATGTAGCTGGTGGCCGTCACACCCTGCATGGATCCGGTTTCCAGCATGCGGCCGACGGTGCGCGCGGGCTCGATGCTCCCGCCCGACGAGCCGTAGGCGACACCCATGCGCCCGTCGCGGATGCGTTCGTCATCCAGCAGACCGGCGTCGGCGAGCGCGCGTTCGCTGGCGGCGGTCGCCAGCAGTGACACGCGGCCCATCGAGCGCATCTGCTTGCGCGACCAGTGCGGGGGCGGGGCGAAATCATCGACGGGCACGCCCAGGCGACCGTTCAGCGCATCGAAGTAGTCCCATTCGCCCATGCGGCGGACGACGTTGCGGAACGCGCGCAGGCGCGGCTCGATCGTGGCCCAGTCGTGGCCCAGGGGCGTAATGCCGCCGATTCCGGTGACGACGACGCGTTTCATCGCGCGATCTCCCATGGCGTTTGCCGACGTGTTCATGCGTGCTTCTTCACGGGTGCGGGGGCGCTCACCGGTGCCAGGAGCGCGGTGAAACCGATCCCGAGCAAGAGGGTGAGCCCGAAATGTTGCAGGGCGGGCATCGTGCTCAGCGCGAGCAGGCCGAAGGAGAGCAGGGCGGTGACGGCCGAAAGCAGCACGCCCGCATAGGCGGCGCCGGGCGTATGCGCGGAATGCGGTTCACCTTCGCGCAGGAATACGGCGTAATTCGCACCCACGCCCAGGACCAGCATGAGCGCCATGAGGTGGAACAGCGTGAGCGGCTGGCCCAGGTAGCCGAGGGCGCCGACGCTCAGCACGATGCCGGCGAGCGGCGGCAGCAGCACGCGCAGCGCACCGCGCGGGCCATAACGCCAGGCGAAGGCGCCGGCGACCAGCAGCATGGCGGCGCCAAGCCAGAGGCTCGCGAAGCCGCGGTATTCCCCGAACAACGTGGAGATGCTGGCGGGCTTGTCGATGACGGATACACCGGGCAAACCGGCTACGGCGGCACGCATCCGCGCGACGTCGACATCGCCCTGCGGCACCACGATGCTGCCCTTGTCCATCCACAGGTACTGGAACGGCATGTACGCCGGGATTTTCTTCCAGTCCTCAAGCGTGAACGCCTTGCCCGGCATCGCCGCGGCAAACGCATCCGCCGTAGCCGCCTTGAACCCCGCCTCAACCATGTAGGAGCGCGCTTGCGCGCGATCCATGTTTCCGCAAGAGCCATCGCGCGCGAGCGCGCTCCCACAGAAGGTGTGGGTGATGGTGGCGAGGTTTTCAGCCTGGCGCTTCTGCGAGGGCAACATGCCGCTCACGCCCGTCCAGGCGATGCCTTCCTTCGTCAGCCGGTCGGTCAACGCTTCTTCATGCTCGAGCACCGCCTCGGTGTTATCGCCTTCGACCAGCCAGAACTGGCTGCCGCCGCCGAAACCGGCGATATCACGGATCTCGTTGGTCTGCGCTTCGAGCGAGGCGGGCGGCGAGATCAGCAGGTGGATGTCGTCGTCGTGGCCGAGCTTCACCCAGCCCGGGATGGCGAGCAGCGCGAGGATGCCGATGACCGCGAAGGCGCGGCGCCCGGAGGCGATGCGCTGCCAGGCCAGCGCCACGCGGACGAACGGCGTGGCGAGCGGCGCGACCACGGGCTTGCGCAGCAGAGCGGGCAGCAGCCAGAACACGCTGGCGCAGGCCACGGCCATGCCCGCGATCGCGAACACCGCCATCTGCCGGAGCGCGGGGAAGGGCACCAGGGCGAGCAGGGCATAGCCCAGCAACGAGGTCGCCAGGGCGAGCAGCAGCGCGGGGCGGACCTGGCGGACGCCGCGCATGGGTTCCCACGTGGGGCCGGCGTTCGCGCGTGCGCAGAGGTACTGGATCGAATAGTCGACGGCCTCGCCAAGCAACGCCGCACCGAACACCAGGGTGAGCAGGTGGAGCTGGCCGAAGACCAGGATCGTCGCGACCACCGCGCCGATCACACCGAGCGCGGTGGAAAGGAAGGCGATGGCGAGCGGCCGCATCGAGCGGAAGACGAACAGCAGCAGCACGGCGATGCCGATGGTCGAGGTGATGCCGACCACATGCGTGTCGCGCTCGGCGCCGGCACGCGCGGCCGCCGCGTAGAAGATCGCACCTGTACGCAGGATGCGCGTGCCGGGATGCTTCGCGAGCACCTCGTGCTCGGCATGCTCCAGCGCGCCGATAGCGCGGCGCTGCACGCTGTCGTCGTAGGACGAACCGTCCAGCGTGGCAATGACCAGCACGTAACTACCGTCGTCACGATGCGCCGTCAGCAGGTCGTCCTCCGGCACCAGCGTGGAGCGGTTCCAGGGTTGCCGGTCGAGCCAGTGCTGCAGCCAGCCGAAGGGATCGTCACCAAGCTTCGGGCCGATCGTGGCGCCGAAAGGTTCGTTCAGCCGGCGCTTCAGGGCCGCGACCGCGTCGAATCCGGGTGCGGCCAATGCCTCGCGGTCATCCTGTGTGAGCAGGTGGAAGCGATACGGCAGGAAGGGGTTGACCAGCTGCTCCATGTCGAACGGGGGCAGCTCGGCGAGGACGTGGGCGAACACCTTGTCCTTCGACAGGCTGGCACCCAGCTCGCGCGCGGCATCCTTTGCCGCTTCGTCGTCCTTGTTGGCGACGAGCAGGATCATGCGATCGCCGCTGGCACGGGCCAGGCGCTCCACCGCATCCTCCGCGGTCGCATTGCGTTCGGTGGCCGGGAGCATCGCGAGGAGATCGGTCTGTAGTGGCGACGTGGCGCGGCCGAACAGCAGCCACGCGCCAAGCGCGCACACCAGCAGGGACGCGACGGCGAACGCCGCCGCGCGGAGCGTGGTCGGCGAACGCTTCATTTGACGCCGAGTACCTGGGCTTCCTGCTCGGTCAGTTCACCGGCGTCGCGCGTGTTGGCGAAGGTGATCGCGGTCTTCTCGCCGCTGGCGAGGTTCACGTCGATGCCCTCGAGGAAGGCATCGCCCTGGAGGGTGATGCCGGCGAGGACGCGCGCGACGCGGGCCTGCTTCGGCACGAAATGCAGCGTCCAGTGTTCGAGCGTGCCTTCGGCAGTGATCGTGAACTGGCGCGCGGCTTCATTGGCCTTACCGGCCAGCATGCCCTGCAGCATGCCGGAGACCTGGCTGACGCCGCGGTTGCCGTCGCGCACGCGCTCGAGCTTGCCCTGCGCATTCAGCCGGCGCGCATCGCCCGAGGTGAACACGAGGGTGTCGTCGAACGGCTCACGGGTGTGCCAGACCATGCCCTTGCCGACCACGAACAACAGGTCGCCCTTGCTGACCTGCGGCTCCGCGAGGTCCGGGTTTTCGCGGCGCTGGGTGAACTCGGCGCGCACCTGCTGGTGCTTGCCCAGGTGGTTCAGGATCTCGTCGACCGACGGCGGCGCCGCCTGGGCGTGGGCGAGCGGGGCGAGGCAGAGCAGGGCGAACAGGGCGATCAGGTGGCGCATCAGGCGGATTTCCGTGTGAGCTTGCGAAGGACCAGGCGCGGCGCGCGCGGCAGCATGCCCAGCAGGAGCCGGGTATGCATGGCCGTGATGCGGGCGTTGTCACGCCACAGGCGGAAATGGGAGAGGCCATTCTCCGGGTAGATCACCCGGGTGGCGACGTTACGCACAGGCACCCCGCGCCAGAACAGGCGCACGGCGACCTCGGTGTCGAAATCCATGCGGGGTGGGAACGGCTTGCGGGTCATTTCCTCGCATGTCGCGGCCAGCGGGTAGAGGCGGTACCCGAGCATCGAATCCTTGATGTCGAAGGAGAGTGTTTCCAGCCACACGCAGGCATGCGTGAGGTAGCGCCCGTAGTAGCGCGCTTTCGGGATCGAGGCATCGTAGACCGGGCAGCCGCAGACCATGGCCTCCGGCGTGGCCTGCGCTTCGGCAAGGAAACGAGGCACATCGGCCGTATCGTGCTGGCCATCGGCATCGATCTGCAGCACGTGGGTGTAGCCGGCCTCGTAGGCGGCCTGGAACCCCGCGGACAGCGCCACGCCCTTGCCGCCGTTACACGGCTGGCGGATCAGGCGCAGGTCGTCGCGCCCGGCGACCAGGTCGTCGAGGATGCGGCGGGTTTCATCGTTGGAGCCATCGTCCACGATGAGGACGGGCAGGCCGTGTGCGGCAAGCGCATTGGCCGTGGCCGCAATGGTGCGGCCATGGTTGTAGATGGGCACGACCGCGCAGGGCGCGAAACGACGATCCGCGTTGGCGCGCGGTCCGGCCGGGCCCAGCATGCCGCCTCAGCGCGCGAGAACGAGCTGCTGCACGGTGGCGACCACGTCGCCCACGGTGCGCACGCTCTTGAAGTCTTCGGGCTTGATGCGGGTGCCGGTCATGTCCTGCACCTGGATGGCGAGATCGATCGCGTCGATGCTGTCCAGTTCCAGGTCGGTGAACAGGTTGGCGTCCGGGGTCACCTTCGCCGGATCGATCTCGAAGGTCTCGTGCAGGACCGATCGCAGGCGAGCCAGGATGTCGTCGTGGGTGAAGGTTTCGGCTGGGATCGCGCTCATAAGCTCGGTAAGTCCATTTCAGCCCCACCGCGCGCCTTGGCTGTCCACACGGGACAAGAGCTTGGCAGCGCCGCCAGGGCGACGAAGGTCGTGATCTTGGATTGGTGGTCCCGCCCACGCGGCGGGGATTTCCCCATGCACCCAAAAGCCTCGTAAAGGCAAAGCCTTACAAGAGCCCAAGGTGCGGCGAAGTGTAACAGATCACGGACCATGGCAACCGGGGTCGGTGGATTCCTGCGCAGCTTCCTCGGGCGGGTCGTTCACAATTCCCGCAAACGGCTCTACAGCGCCATTTCCGGTGCGGGTGGCCGGCTCGTGGCCTCCGACCAAGAAAAAAGCCACCGGCGAACCGGTGGCTTCGTTCACGACCCGGCAGGGCAGCGCTTACTGGCCGCGCATGCGGCCCTGGAAGCGGGGTGCACCGTTGCCCATGTGCGGCAGGCGGATCTTGCCGATGGCGCTGATGCGCTCTTCGGCCATGCGGTCCGCGGCCTTGTAGGTCGGGATGTTGTCGCGGCCGGAGATTTCGAAGATGCGACCGACGTTGTAGTAGATCGTGCGCATCATGCGCATGGCGCGCTCGCGGTTGTAGCCGTCGATTTCCAGCGAGACGTTCATGACGCCGCCGGCGTTCACGGCGTAGTCCGGTGCGTAAAGCACGCCACGGCGGGCCAGCTCGTCGCCGATCGCGTCGGTGGCCAGCTGGTTGTTCGCGGCGCCGCAGATGATCTTCGCCTTGATGCGGTCGATCGTCTGCTCGTTGACCGTGCCACCCAGGGCGCACGGGCTGTAGACGTCGGCGTCGACGTCGTAGATCTCGTCGAGCCCCACGGCTTCGCAGCCCAGCTCATCGACGCAGCGCTGCACGGCATCCTTGTTGATGTCGGTGACGAACACCTTGGCGCCCTGCTCGCGGAGCAGCTTGATGAACTCGCTGCCCACATGGCCGCAGCCCTGCACGGCGTAGCTGTACTTGCCCACGTCTTCGTTGCCGTGCTTGGCCTGCAGCGCGGCCATCAGGCCCTGCAGCGTGCCGAACGCGGTGAACGGCGACGGGTCGCCCGAACCACCGTGCACCTGGTGCACGCCGGTCACGAATTCGGTTTCGCGGTAGACATATTCCATGTCGTTCACGTCGATACCCACGTCTTCCGCCGTGATGTAACGGCCGTTGAGCGAGTTGACGAAGCGGCCGAAGGCGCGGAACAGCGCTTCGGACTTGTCCTTGGAGGGATCGCCGATGATCACGGCCTTGCCGCCGCCGAGGTTGAGGCCGGCCACCGCGTTCTTGTACGTCATGCCGCGCGACAGGCGCAGCACATCGTTCACGGCGTCCTGCTCGGACTTGTACGGCCACATGCGCAGGCCGCCCAGCGACGGGCCAAGCACGGTGTTGTGGATCGCGATGATGGCCTTGAGGCCCGCGTCCTTGTTATGGCAGAAGACGACTTCTTCGTGGCCCGTGTTGGCGATGGTTTCGAAAATCATCGAACGCAAACTCCAGTTTTCATGATTAGCAGCCCGCCCCCCTCAGGGGCGTACCGGCAGCCGGGGCTGCCGGTGGGGAAATGACCGTCCAAAAAAATCGCCCCAACCTTGAAGGAGGGGGCGAGATGTCGTGTCAGCTGCGTAGTCTAAACCGTTATTCGCGAGTTGGTAGATGCGGCGCAGCACGCAAATGTTAAGAATTTAGCGGTGCCAGTGCGGGTCACGCACCCAGACCTCGCGTTCGTAGTGGTATCCGCCACGGTACGGACGCCAGCCCGGGCCACGGTAGACATAGCCCGGCCGGGCGGTCGCCCAGCGGCCACCCACCCACACGTAGCGCCCGCCGTACCAGTTCCAGTAGCCCGGCGCCCAGACATAGCCGGCGCGCGGCGGCGGCACCCGTTCAAAGCGGGGCGGCGGCGGTGCGTTGCGGATGACGACCACTTCCCGCGCGGCGGCCGGCGGGGTGTAGATGGCGGCGCCCGCCGCCAGGCCCAGGGCGGCCACGGCAGCAAAAGTGCGGGTAAGGTTGCGCATGCGCTGTCTCCTTCGGTCTCCGCGGGAGTGCGGACTCGTGAGGAAAAACGGAGTGGCTGTCATCGGGTTGACCCTGCCGGTGTGAGATGTTCAGCTTCGTGAAAGCTATTCCAAAGGGAACCTTGGCAGCCTGAGGCTGCACAAACCCCGTGATGCCGACCTACCAGAACCGCGCCGCCACCATGAAACCCGCCCGCCGCTTTGGCGCCCGCACCGTCGCGACGCTGCTCGGCCTCCGCTTCGCCTACCGCTTCGGCAGCCGGCTCGCGCCGGGCCGCACCGTGGCGCACGCAGCGCGCGTGTTCCAGACGCCCTTGCCCAGCAGTCGTGAACGCGCCACCCAGGCCCTGGCCTCGATGACCGCGCGACGCGAAAGCGTCGATGTCGATGGCGAGCAGATCGCGACGTACGTGTGGGGCGATCCCACGACCCAGCCTTACGTCTTGCTGGCCCACGGCTGGTCCAGCCTGGGGCTGCGCTGGGAAAGCTGGGCGCCGCATCTTCTTGCGAAGGGTTGGGCGGCCGTGGCGTTCGACCAGCCGGCCCACGGCCACAGCGGCGGCGATCTCTGCACCTTGCCCGACTTCGTGCGAACGGTGACGGCGATCGGCCGGCACTACGGCGATGCGGAGGGCGTCATCGCCCATTCGCTCGGCGGCGCCGCCGTCACCTTGTCGCTGGATGATGGCTGGACGGCGAAGCGCGTGGTGCTGATCGCACCGGCGGCTGATCCAGAAGCCGCCAAGTCGCGTTTCGCCCGCTTTGTCCGGCTTGCGCAGCACCTGCGTCCCTCGTTGCACACCACCCTTGCCCGGCGTACAGGCGTCGCGATCGACGAGCTGCACATCCGCCACCATGCGCCGAAACGGACGCAACCGGCGCTGATCGTCCACGATTTCTTCGACCGCGACGTACCGGTGGAAGAGGGCGAGCTTTACGCAAGCCTGTGGCCGAACAGCACGCTGCTGAAGACCCGCCGCCTCGGCCACCGCCGCATCGTCGACGACGAGTGCGTCCAGACCGCCGCCCTGGCCTTCCTCTCCGGCACGGATTTCAGCTAACCGGCATCTCCCGTGGGAGCGCGCTTGCGCGCGATGGAATTGCCGCGAGCACCCATCGCGCGCAAGCGCGCACCCCCCGGGGGGGGGTGGGGGGCCGTTTCCCTGCACCCCCGCCCAGCCCCCCCCAGCCCCGGCGG
>NZ_JBVJMK010000001.1:0-54943 GCF_055584245.1 Luteibacter sp. NPDC104163 | reverse complement strand
TTGGCTTCTTTTTTTATAAAAAACGCTTTGGGGGTGGGGGGGGGGGGGGGGTGGGTTCCCCCCCCCCCCCCCCCCCCCCCCCCCCCGCTCCCACAGGGGTGGGGTGGGTGGCGTTTACGCTGCACCGCGTCAGAGCCCCCGCCAGCCCCGGCGGTAGAATCGGCGGGTTCCCCACCCGCATTGGTTCTACCCCGGAGTTTCCATGAGCTCGCAGCCCAAGCACATCCCCGCCAGCAGCACCGACGCGGAGGCGACGCCGTTGCGCTTCGTCACGGCTGCGAGCCTGTTCGATGGCCATGATGCCGCGATCAACATCATGCGCCGCATCATCCAGAGCCAGGGCGCCGAGGTGATCCACCTGGGGCATAACCGCTCGGTGGAAGACGTCGTGCGCGCCGCGCTGCAGGAAGACGCCGATGCCATCGCGCTGTCGTCGTACCAGGGTGGCCACGTCGAATACTTCAAGTACATGGTCGACATGCTGCGCGAGCGCGGCGCGGGCCACGTGCGCGTGTTCGGTGGTGGTGGCGGCACGATCACGCCGGAAGAAATCCGCGAACTCCAGGCCTATGGCGTCGAGCGCATCTATCACCCCAACGATGGCATGAAACTCGGTCTCGTCGAGATGATCGAAGACGTGATGACCCGCACCCGCAGCGCACAGCAGGCGCGCGCGGAAGCGGTCCCGGAAGCCACCTCAATCGAAGACGAAATCTCGATCGGCGGCATGCTCTCGGCCATCGAGGAAGACAGCTTGCCGGCCGCCGAACTCGAGCGCCTGCGCAAGGAATGGAAGCTTGCCGGCGGCAAGACGCCGGTGCTCGGCCTCACCGGTACCGGCGGCGCAGGTAAGTCGTCGGTCGTGGATGAGCTGCTGCTGCGTTTCCTGCATGCGTTCCCGCAGATGCGCATCGCCGTGCTCGCCGTCGACCCGACCCGCCGCCGCAGCGGTGGCGCATTGCTGGGCGATCGCATCCGCATGAACTCGCTGCGCAGCCACCGCGTGTACATGCGCTCCATGGCCACGCGCCGCCAGCACGCCGCGACCTCGGTGGTGCTGCACGATTGCATCGATTTCCTGAAGGCCCAGGCGTACGACCTCGTCATCGTCGAGACCGCCGGTATCGGCCAGAGCGATTCGGAGATCGTCGATCTCGTCGATTTCCCGGTCTACGTGATGACCAGCGAGTACGGCGCCGCCAGCCAGCTCGAGAAGATCGACATGCTCGACTTCGCCGAGCTCGTGGTGCTGAACAAGTTCGACAAGCGCGGCGCCGAAGATGCGCTGCGCGACGTGCGCAAGCAGTGGAAGCGCAACCGCACCGCGTTCAACCTGGCCGACGACAAGGTGCCGGTCTATCCGACCATCGCCAGCCAGTTCAACGACCCGGGCGTCACCTGGATGTTCGACAACCTGTGCCGACTGCTGCGTGAGAAGCTCGCGCTGCCGGGCGAGGGCTGGACGCCGGACCTCGACACCAGCCTGCGCGAGCCGCGTGCCACCGTGCTGATCCCGGGCAGCCGCGTGCGCTATCTGGCTGAGATCGCGGAGCAGGGTCGTGGCGTCAATGCCTCGATCGCGAAGCAGGCCGAAGCGGCCGCCAAGGCCCAGCATTACTACGAATCGCTGAAGGACATCGGCGACGAGAAGCTGCCGCGCGCGTTCGATCTTTATGATCACGAGCAGCTCAGCGTGGAGGGCGATCGCTCGCTTGCCGTGCTTCGCCAGCGCTACAACACCGCCGTGAGCGAACTTTCGAGCGAGGCGATCAACCTGCTGCGCGAGTGGCCGGTGCGCTTCGCTTCCGTCACCGCGGAGTACAACGAGTACACCGTGCGCGACAAGGTGATCCGCGTCGAGAACTACCGCGAGTCGCTCAGCCACCAGAAGATCCCGAAGGTCTCGCCGCCAAAGACGAAGGACTGGGGCGAACAGCTCTCCTTCCTGATGCGTGAGAACCTGCCGGGCTACTACCCGTACACCGGTGGCGTGTTCCCATACCGTCGCGCTGGCGAGGACCCGACCCGCATGTTCGCGGGCGAGGGCACCCCGGAGCGCACCAATCGCCGCTTCCACTACCTGTCGCTGGGCGGCGCCGCCGCGCGCCTCTCCACCGCGTTCGATTCGGTCACGCTGTATGGCGAGGACCCGGCGCCGCGCCCGGATATCTACGGCAAGATCGGTAATTCCGGCGTATCCATCGCCACGCTCGACGACATGAAGAAGCTGTATTCCGGCTTCGACCTTTCCGCGCCGAGCACCTCGGTGTCGATGACGATCAATGGCCCGGCGCCGATCATCCTTGCGATGTTCATGAACACGGCGATCGACCAGAACATCGAGAAGTACCTGAACGAAGAGCCCTCGCGCTGGGAGGCGGTGAACGCCCGCATCGCGCAGCTCTACCCGGATGGCAACCGTCCGCGCTACCACGGCGAGCTGCCGGCCGGTAACGACGGCCTCGGCCTCGGTCTGCTTGGTGTGTCGGGCGAAGAAGTGGTCGATGATGCGACCTACGAGCGGATCAAGACCTACACGCTCGCCACCGTGCGCGGCACGGTGCAGGCCGACATCCTGAAGGAAGACCAGGCGCAGAACACCTGCATCTTCAGCACGGAGTTCGCCCTGCGCATGATGGGCGATATCCAGCAGTACTTCGTCGACCACAAGGTCCGCAATTTCTACTCGGTGTCGATCTCGGGTTACCACATCGCCGAAGCCGGCGCGAACCCGATCAGCCAGTTGGCCTTCACCCTGTCGAACGGCTTCACCATCGTCGAGTACTACCTCGCCCGTGGCATGAAGATCGACGACTTCGCGCCGAACCTGTCGTTCTTCTTCTCGAACGGCATGGACCCGGAGTACACGGTGATCGGCCGCGTTGCCCGCCGTATCTGGGCGCGCGCCATGCGCGAGCGTTACGGTGCCAGCGCGCGCAGCCAGATGCTGAAGTACCACATCCAGACCTCGGGCCGTTCGCTGCACGCGCAGGAAATCCAGTTCAACGACATCCGCACGACGCTGCAGGCGCTGTACGCGCTGTTCGACAACTGCAACAGCCTGCATACCAATGCCTACGACGAGGCGATCACCACGCCGACCGAGGAAAGCGTGCGTCGCGCGGTGGCGATCCAGCTGATCATCAATCGCGAGCTCGGCCTTAACTTCAACGAGAACCCGTGGCAGGGCAGCTTCATCGTCGATGAGCTGACCGACCTGGTCGAAGAAGCGGTGTACAAGGAGTTCGAGGCGATCAGCGAGCGCGGCGGCGTGCTCGGCGCCATGGACACCATGTACCAGCGCGGCAAGATCCAGGAAGAGTCGATGTACTACGAGCACAAGAAGCACGACGGCTCGCTTCCGCTCATCGGCGTCAATACCTTCCTGCCGAAGGACCACGGCGGCGAGATCGCCACCGAGATCGAGCTCATCCGCTCTACGCCGGAAGAGAAGGGCCAGCAGATCGACAACGTCCAGCGCTACGGCAACGCCCGCAACGGCCTTGCCCCCGACAGCCTGCGCACCCTGCAGAACACCGCTCGCGACCGCCGCAACGTCTTCGAACAGCTGATGGACGCCGTCAAGCACAACAGCCTCGGCCAGATCAGCCACGCGCTGTACGACGTGGGTGGCGAATACCGCCGCAACATGTAACCCCAAGGCCCGCCACCCGGCGGGCCTTTTTTTTGTCGTGGCCCTGTGACCCTGTGGGAGCGGGGGGGGGCGCGCGGGGGGGGGCCCCCCCCCCCCCCCCCCCCCCCCGCGCCCCCCCCCCCCCCCCCCGCGGGGCCCCAGTGACGCGCCCCCCCGCCCCCCCGATCACCGCCCCCCCCCCCGGGGGCCATTTTTTTGGGCGGGGCCCTGTCACCGGGGGGGCGCGCGCTGGCGCGCGATCGCGCGCAAGCGCGCTCCCACAGCCATTCAGTCTGACGCGAAGTCGATTCCCTTTACCCCGTGCGCCTTCACAAGGGCTAGCACGCGTGCCACGTCCTCGTACGAAGCTTCATCCCTTGCATGGAGTTCCACGTGCGGGATGCGCGAGGCGTCGTCCATGCCCTGGCTGGCGGCGATGTCGAGCTGCCTGGCGAGCGTGGCATCGCTGACCAGCGTACCGTTAAGGAAGACCATGCCACCGGGATCCACGGTGACCCGTAGAGGATCAGGTAGAAGGTCCGACGACGAATTCGCGGGCAGGTCTACCCGGTTCTTGTGCGCGACGACCGGCGCCGAAATCATGAAGATGATGAGCAGGACCAGCAGCACGTCGACGAGCGGGGTGACGTTGATGCCGGCGATCGGGGACGACTCGACCTTGGTAGAGAAAGCCATACTTCCTCCTGCGTCTGGATGTGGATGAGCCCTGATGCCAGGCGACAAGGGGGATGCCCGGCGACCCGACTATGCCGTGACCGAGGGGACTTCCCGCAAGGGCCCGGGCGGGTGCATGATCCCCGGATGGTCGCGCGATGCAGGCGCGCGCACTCAAGGGGACCATGGGATGGCTGGGAGTGATACGAACGTGCCCTCGGGCGCGAGCGCTGGGGTGGCGTGGCAGCCGCACCGCGTGGTGCTTTCCCTGGGCAAGGGGATCGTCAGGATCAACGCCTTTTGCCTTTCGGCCGTGGCCATGCTCATCCAGGTGGTCATCAGGCCCTGGTTCCCGACATGGTTCGCGACGCTCGGCGTTCTGGGGCTCGCCGTCATCGTTCACGAAGCAGGGCATTACATGGCCGCCAGGATGGGTGGCATGCGGGTTGTCCTGGTGCGGATCGGTCCGCTGCAGATCGCGCCGCGACGACGCGGTTGGAAAGTGCGGTGGAAGCGATCGCCCGGCGCCGCCGCGGGCTCGGTCACGGCCCTGCCGGATCCGGATCAGCCATGGCGCCCTGCGTTCGTGCGTTTCGCGGTGGGTGGCGTCGTCGCCAATCTGCTTCTCGCGGTGCCCTTACTAATCGGCGTTGTCGTGGCACCGTCGACCTACGGGCGCCTGTGGTTCGCCGCCTGCCTCTGCGGAGCGGCATTTCCACTGGTAAACATCGTCCCGTTCCATCGCGGCATGGATTCGGACGGGCTGCTGGCCTGGCGGTGGTGGCGACACCCGCCGACGACGACCCAGCTACTCGCCACGCGCGCGCTGTCGCGCATCATGTGGGGTACGCAGCTCGACGCGTTGGCGCCGGATGAAGCCGCGGCGCTGCGCCGGATGAGCCCGATGCACGCCGTTTGGTGCGATGTGATGGGCGACCTGCTGCGCGGCGACTGGCAGGCCGGTGCCGGCCGCCTCGACGCCTGGCGCGCGGCCATTCCCGACGACAAGCAAGTGCGTTCACTGTTCGCCGAATTCACGGCCCAGGTACGTCGCGAGATTGCCTTCGCAACGGCGATCCATGAGCGCGATGCATCGCTACTACCTGATAAGGCCTCGATGCGCGCCGCGCGTTGGACTACGCCGTCTTTGGCGTCGCGCTGCCGCGCCGTCGTCGCGTGGCTGGACGACGATTTCAACGCGGTGGCCGTGGCAACGATCGATGCCATGGCTCTCGCCGGTGACAGCGCGGACCTCTCGGCCCAGGAAAGCACGCGCCGCATCTGCGCCGCCCTGGCTGCCACGCCGCGAACCCGGACGGATGCGGGATTTGCTGGCCCGGCAGGGCACGGCTGATGAAGCGCACCTGACCCGCTCACCTTGAACCAACCGGCTGATTCGTAGTCCCATGGGGGCTGGATTCACCGGAGTGCCTTGTTTTGAGCAGTCAGTCGTCGGGTTCGAAGTGGTTGGCGGGCGTGTTGGTCGTCGCCATCGTGGGTTTGGGTGGCGTGTTCCTCTACCGCGAGAAACAGGCGCATGACGCCGCGCAGCCGCCCCAGCCGGTCGCGGCCGCGTCGTCGGCGTTGCCCTCGGCGTCCGTCCACGATGCGGCGCTCCCCCAGCATCCGATCAACCCCGCCAGTTCCTCCACGGCATCGTTACCGGCGCTCGACCAGAGCGATGACGAGATCATGGCCGGCCTGCTGGCGCTGACCAGCGATGGCGCGCTCAAGACCCTGCTGCGCCCGGACGCGATCGTGTCGCGCATGGTCTCGACCATCGATGCGCTGCCGAAGCAGACCATCGGCATGAACATCCTGCCCATGCGCACGCCGACCGGCCGTTTCCAGGTCCAGTCCGACGACGGCATATTCGTCGAGTCGAAGAAGAACCTGGAGCGCTACGACACCTACATGTACGTGGCCGACCATGTGAATCCCAAGGCCGCCGCGGCCTGGTACAAGCGCAACTATCCGCTGTTCCAGGCGGCCTACCGCGATCTCGGCACCAATGGCTACTTCAATGATCGGCTGATCGAGGTGATCGACCACCTGCTCGCCGCACCGGAGCCGAAGGGCTCGCTGCAGTTGCTCCCGGAGAAGGTCGGTTACGTGTACGCCAACCCCGCCTACGAGCAGCTCTCGGTGGGGCAGAAGTTCATGATCCGCGTGGGTGCGGACAACGAAGCGAAGCTCAAGGCGAAGCTGCGCGGGCTACGCGAGGCCATTGTTGCTGACGCGCCCCAGGGCGCTAAGTAACATCGTGTGGGAGCGCGCTTGCGCGCGATGGAGTGTGTCGCAACGCCCATCGCGCGCAAGCGCGCTCCCACGGTAGAAGGTCTTATTTCTTAGAAGGATCGCGCACCGGCACGCTGATATTGCACAGGTCGATCTTGCCCGCCGGGCGGGTGTAGAAATCATCCTTGCGGTTTCGCTTGGCATCGACCACCGCCGCGAAGGTCTTGCTATCGGTACGCAGCACCTGGATCGGGGTGCGCTCCGCTTCGGGCACATCGGCGGCGAGGCGGACGCTCTTGATCGTCACGCGCTGCTCGGGCTTGTCGTAGAAGCCCATCGGTTCGCCGCCGCGCGGGTAGGCCGAGAGGATCTCCATGCCCTTGATGACCTTGCCGGCGACGGCGAGGTTGCGGTCGAGGTTGCGCGGGGCCTGGCCGATGATCGCGTAGAGCGAGCTGCCGTTGCCGGTTTCGGCGCCGGTATCGCGGGCCACGCCCACGGTGCCGTAACAGTGGGCGATCCATGCTTCGCCGGCCTTCGGGTCACGGGCGACGGGGAAGCCGTCCGAGAAGCCGACTTCCGGCGCGTACACATCGCCATCGGCCAGCTTGGTGAACGGGTAAGCCTTGCCACCCTTGCGGGTGAATTCCGGCGTCAGGGTTTCCTTCGCCGTGCCGATGCTCTTGGCCTTGGCCTTGTCATCGCCATCCGCATCGCCCCACTGGGTGACGAAGTTGTCCTGCACGCGGATCACCTGCGTGCCATCGAAGTAATGCTCGCGGATCAGCGTGCGGATGTTCGCGGCGTGCGCCGGGGTCCAGTCCTGGGCAAGCTCGATGATGACCCGGCCCTGGGGCAGATCCATGTACACGAGGTTCTGCGGATCGGGCGTGCGCCATTCGGCGGGCGTGGACTTAGCCAGCAGCTCCTTCGGCGTGGGCGACTTCTTCGCCTCATCGGCAAGGGCGGGCAGGGCCACGGCGGCGGCAAGGGCGAGCGCGAGGCAGGTACGTGCGAGCATGGGATCCCCAAAGTTGGTCTGGCTCGCGAAAAGTAGCATGTGGGAGCGCGCTTGCGCGCGAGGGCGGAGCGGCGGTGACTTACAGCACATGTCCCGCCGGCCGGGCTGTTCAAGAGTGTCGACTTCTGGGTGATCGCGCTTGGGGATGGCATGAAGCCACTGCATCTGACCTGTGTTGTCCTGGCCATGGCGATCGCCGCGCCCCCTGCATTGGCGGCCTCGGCGTCATTCGAGTTCCTTCAGAAGCCCGGACCGTTACCCGTCGGATTGAAGGTCGTGGAGCAATCCGACGCATCCCGCACATTCCCGGCAAATGCTGTTGGCGATTCATCGGCGAACCCTGTCGCGCGCCCCATCCAGACCCTGGTGTGGTACCCAGCCCAAAGCCGCTCCGGGGTCGCCATGACAGTTGGGGACTACACGGCATTTGCCGATACGGAAACGCGCTTTCACGCCCCTGACCCGGCCCACAACAAATGGCGCAAGCAACTGCAGGCATCGGCGACGGTCGGTATGTGGGCGACGCGAGATGCTGTTCCTGCGAAGGGGCGGTATCCCGTCGTCATCTACGCCCCAAGCGACTCTTCCATCGCGTGGGAGAACGCCGACCTGTGCGAATACCTTGCAAGCCACGGCTACGTTGTCATCGCAAGCCCATCGATCGGCGCTGGAACGCGCGACATGACCGACGATGTGGACGGAATCAATGCGCAGGCACGCGACATCTCGTTCCTGATCACATTCGCAGCCTCGCTGCCCTATGCGGACAGCAGCGACCTGGCCGTGGCGAGCTGGAGCTGGGGAGGTATTTCCTCGCTTTTCGCGGCGGCTCGCGATCCGCGGATCAAGGCGTTGGCTGAAATGGACGGTAGCATGCGCTACTTCCCGGGCCTCACCGCGCAGGCTGGCGACGTCGATCCCGGGAAGATGCGCATTCCACTGCTGTTCCTGACCTCGGCCTTCCCGAACTGGCTTGAAGACGTTGAGCGGGACACGGACAACCCGCCAGCCACGCGTGTTGGTCCAAGCCCACTCAACTTGTGGACCCACGGCGACCTCTACACAGTGAACATGCTCGGTATGTCGCACGGGGAATTCAGCTCGATGTTCCAGCGACGCAAGACCCCTGAGCGCTTTGCCGAGGACCAGATCGCCGACTATGGCCGGGACGATGCGAACACCGGCCATGCCTGGTCCGCGCGGTATGTCCTCGCCTTCCTCGATGCGTACCTGAGGCACGACCGGGCTGCACAAGCATTCCTGAAAGCGACACCGGCCGAAAACGGCGTGCCCAGGCACTTCATGGCGGTGACGTTCCGTGCAGCCAGGGCGTCACCGCCGCCGTGAATCATGCGAGGCCGATGATGGCCTTGGGCTCGAGGTACGCTTCGAGGCCGATCACGCCGTTCTCGCGGCCGAGGCCGGATTGCTTGAACCCGCCGAAGGGTGCCTTCGGTTCGTGGGTGAGGGTGTTGATCATCACGCGGCCCGAGTCGATCCGGGCTGCCACGCGCGCGCCGCGGGCCAGGTCGCCGGTGGCGATGTAAGCGGAGAGCCCATAGCTCGTGTCGTTGGCGATGGCGATCGCTTCCTCTTCATCGTCGTACGCGATGATCGACAGCACCGGCCCGAAGATTTCGTCGCGCGCGATGGTCATGTCGTTGCGCACATCGGTGAACAGGGTAGGGCGTACCAGCCAGCCACGCGCGTAGCCTTCGGGGCGGCCTTCGCCACCAGCGAGGAGGCGCGCGCCTTCGGCCACACCTTTCGCGATGTACGACTGCACGCGATCCCATTGTTTCTGGCTCACCATCGGGCCGATCGTCGTGTCGGCATGCGCCGGGTCGCCCGACACGCAGGCGTCGACCGCGGTCGTGGCGAGCGCTTCAAACTCGGCCATCCGCGAGCGCGGCACGAGGATACGCGTGCCGGCGACGCAGGCCTGACCGCTGTTCATGAAGCCCGCCTGGATCGCCAGCGGCACGGCGGTGGCGAAGTCCGCATCGTCCAGGATGATCGTCGGCGACTTGCCGCCGAGTTCCAGCGTCGCTCGCTTGATGTCGCACGCGGCCGCGCGGAGGATGCCCTTGCCCACGGCGGTGGAACCGGTGAACGAGATCTTGCGCACGTCCGGGCTGTCGACGATGGCGGCGCCCACGACATCGCCGCGGCCGGTCACGATGTTGAACGCGCCCGCGGGTGCGCCGGCCTCATGCAGTGCCTCCATCACGACGCGCGTCTGCAGCGCGCTCATTTCGCTGGGCTTGATGACGGCCGTGCAGCCGGTGGCGAGCGCAGAGGCAAGCTTGCCGGTGATAAAGCTGGCATTCGCGTTCCATGGCGTGATCAGGCCGACGACGCCGACCGGCTGCATCACGACATGCGCGATGCCCATGGTCCGCTCGAACTCGAAGTGTTCCATCGCATGGATGGCATCGAGGAAGACCTGCGCGGCGTACTGGGCCATCCAGCGCGTCCGCGACACGGGGGCGCCGTATTCCTCGGTGATGGCAGCGAACAGTTCGTTCTCGCGCGCGGCGACGGCGGCGTGCATGCGGCGAAGCAGGGCGGCGCGCTCCGGCAGCGTCGTCCGCGACCACGCGGGCAGGGCGCGCTTCGCCGCGGCGATCGCACGGTGGGCATCGTCTGCGTCGGCCAGGCGCACCGTGCCGATGACGGCCTCGGTGGCCGGATTGAACAGCTCGAAGCGCTCCTCGCCGTGCGGTGTAACAAAGGCGCCATCGACATAGATCTGGTTGAGGTCATACATGGGGCAGGTCTCCAGTGCGGTTCAGTGACCACCCAAGGATGAGGACACCGCATTGACCTGATAAGATGGATAAATCCGAATGCGGTATGAAGCAGGAGCGGACAATGCGTAGCGGTCTGACCGAACTGGAAGCCGTACTGGCGGTGGCCCGGCATGGCAGCTTCCGCGCGGCGGCCGCCGAGCTGGAGATGTCGACCTCGGCCCTCAGCCAGTCGGTCGCGGCCCTGGAGGCCCGGATTGGCACCCGGTTGTTCCATCGGACCACGCGAAGTGTCCGCCTGACCGACGCGGGGAGCCGTTTCGTGGAAGAGGTGGCCCCAGCGGTATCCGGCATCCGCGATGCCATGGCCCGGGCGGGCGAGGATAGCGACGAGCTGGTGGGTTCCCTGCGCCTCAACACGTCGGCGGGCGCCGCCCGGCGACTGATGAAGCCGCTGCTGATCCCCTACATGCAGCGCTTTCCCCGGGTCCAGCTGGAACTGGTGACCGAGGCCCGGATGATCGACATCGTCCGCGACGGCTACGACGCCGGCTTCCGCACCACAGATATCGTGCCCGGCGACATGATCGCCGTGCCGCTAGGCGCGCCGATCAGGCACCTCGTCGTCGGCTCACCGGCGTATTTCGCCACCCACGGTCGCCCGGAGAGCCCGGGGGACCTCTCCGGCCACGTCTCGGTCCGCGCCCGCATGGCCTCCGGCCACATCTACCACTGGGAGTTCGAGCGACACGGCGAAGCCCTTACGGTCGACGTGCCGGGGACGGTCACCCTGGATGAGCCCCACCTGCTGCGCGAGGCGGCCCTGGCGGGTATCGGCCTGGTCTACCTCAGCGAGTACGACGTGGAAGCCGATATCGCCGCGGGTCGCCTGGAAAGCGTGCTGGGCGACTGGACGCCGCCGTTCGACCGCCTGGCCCTCTACTACCCGGGGCGCCGCCATGTCCCGGCCCCGTTGCGCGCCCTGATCGACCTCATCAGGGAATCAGCCTAGGCGCCTGTGCCAAGGGTCATGGCAAACCTTTGCAAGCCCGCAGGCATCCTTTCCGCAGGAATTTTCGCCACGGACCCTGCATGCGCCGCCGCCTCTCGCTGTTCCTCGCCCTGGCCCTCGCCACTTCCGCCGCCCACGCGGAGGTGGTGATCGATGGGCATATCGATCCGGCCGAGTGGCAGGGGGCGCAGCACATCACCGATTTTCGCCAGACCCAGCCGCGCACCGGCAAGCCCGGTTCCCAACCCACCGAGGCGTGGGTGCTGTCGACGCCGAAGGGCCTGGCCGTGGCGATTCGGGTCACCCAGTCGGCGGATATCCCGCGCTCGCGCCAGGCGGCGCGGCGCGATGAAGATGCACTCGTCGATCGCATCAACGTCATGGTCGATTTCGACGGCGACGGCCGCACCGGCTTCGACTTCGAGGTGAAATCGACCGGCGGCATCGCGGACGAGGTCATCACCAATGAATCCGACTTCAGCTACGACTGGGATGGCATCTGGGACCACGCGGTCTCCGAGGACGCCAACGGCTACAGCGTGGAAGTGCTGATCCCGTGGTACGTGGCGCAGATGCGCAAGCCCGAGGGCGATACGCGCACGATCGGCCTCTACATCGACCGCGTGATAGGCAGCACCGGCGAGCGGATGGCGTGGCCTGCGGTGAGCTTCGACCAGGGGCGTTTCCTGTCGGTCTTCAACAAGGTGCAGCTGCCGGCCTACAACCAGACCCTGTTCGCGGTAACGCCGTACGTAGTCGGCAAGGTCGAGCACGGCCACGGTGGCGCGTCGTTCCAGGAGGGCGCCGACATCCTCTGGAAGCCGAACGGCCAGACCCAGCTCACGGCGACGATCAATCCCGACTTCGGCCAGGTGGAAAGCGACGACCTCGTCGTGAACTTCTCGCCGGAAGAAACCTTCTTCACCGACAAGCGCCCGTTCTTCACCGAGAACCAGGGCATCTTCGATTTCAGCCTGCTCGATGATTACTCGCAGCTGGTCTACACGCGCCGCGTCGGTGGCGAAGCCGACGATGGCCACGGCCCCGCCGACATCTCCGCCGCGGTGAAGGTCAACGGCAGCGTGGGCCAGACCAGCTACGGCATCCTCACCGCGCAGGAGAAGGGCGACGCGGGCCGGAGCTTCGGTGCCATCCGCCTGCTGCGCAGCGTGGATACGCAGAGCTTCGGCATGCTCGCGACGCGGGTGAACCATCCCTACGAAGACCGCGACGCCAACGTCCTCGGCCTCGATCACCGCTGGCAGCCCAACGAAGCGTTCAACATCACCAGCAATATCGTCGGCAGCAAGATCGACCAGCCGCAGGCGAACAGCTCGGGCCTGGGCGCCACCAGCATCGCGTATTGGCAGATGAACGATACGTGGGCCCAGCAATGGCTGGGGATGTATTTCGGCCGCCGCCTCGACATCAACGACTTTGGTTACCTGCCGCGCAACAACATGGCGTACTTCCATTGGGAAGTGCGCCAGCGCGTGACCAGCATGCCGGCGGATTCCGCGTACAGCTCGCTGTTGTGGCGCTACCGGCTCTCGGGCATCGACAACACCCAGGGCGTGAACGTGCAGCGGCGCTACCGCGTCCAGCTGAACGCGAATCGCCGGGATGGCAGCATGGAACTGTGGCGCTTCGACGGCTTCACCGCGTCGTACGACGACCTGCTTACCCGCGGCGGCAACGCCGTGCACAACCCGCCCACTGCGAAGCTGCAGTACGAGCGCACCCGGCCGCGCATCGGCCGCTGGAGCTGGGAAGCTGAGGGGTACATCAGTGGCAATGAACTCACCGGCTACCATCGCCTCGGCTACTACTTCAAGTTCGTGCCGACGTACTTCATCACCGATGCCTTCAGCATCTTCGCCGGCGCAAGCTACGAGTGGGACCCAAACTGGCTGATCTGGCAGCACGACAACCTGGTGGGCTCGTTCGATGGCCGTACCGTGGGCATCGACAGCGGCGTGAACTGGAACTTCGGCAACCGCCAGGAGCTGCGCGTGAAGCTGCAGACCCTGGCCGTCGGTGCGAAGCTGCGCGGTGCCTACGAGATCGACCGCGCCGGCCGTGCCATCCCGAGCAACGAGCCAGTCGATGGCCTGGGCGTCGCCAACCTCGGGTTCCAGGTGCGTTACCGTTACGAGATCGCGCCGCTGTCCAACCTCTATATCGTCTACAACCGCGGCGGCTATGAGCAGGACACGAACGACGAAGTCGATTCGCAGTTCCGTCACGGCTTCTCGCTCAAGGATGTGAACGAGGGGCTGGTGAAAGTGGCGTATCGCCTCGAATTCTGAACCGCCTCCGCCAAATCTTCACGCGCGACGTGGCATTCCTTCACCCAGCCCGGTGAAGGAGATGCACGTCGTGCCTTTGGCCAATCCCGTTCCCGGTCGCCATATCAGCGATCACGGCATCGTCGGCGACCTGGATACCGCGGCGCTCGTGGCGACCGACGGCACCGTGGATTTCATGTGCTGGCCGCACCTGGATAGCCCCACGATCTTCGCGGCGTTACTCGATCCGGAGAAGGGCGGCGAGTTCAGCGTCGTGCCCGCGCTGGATGACGCGCGCCTGATGCAGCTCTACGTCCCCGAGACCAACGTGCTGATCACCCGTTGGTTGTCCGAAACGGGCAGCGTGGAGCTCACCGATTTCATGCCGCATCCCGAGGCGAACGTGCGCGTGCCGCGCGCACTGGTCCGTTGCGTGCGGGTCAATCGGGGCCGGGTCGACCTGCGTGTCTGCTGCCGTCCGCGCTTCCATTACGCGCGCGACGTGCCCGAGGTCGAAGAGTACGGCGGCACGGCCGTGTTCCATGCGGGCAAGCACTCCCTGCGCCTCGCTGCCACGGTCGCGTTGGAGATGGGGGACGGCGAGGCGGCGGCGCGTTTCACGCTGGGCCCTGGCGAGTGCGCCTGGTTCGTGCTCGGCCACGAGGAGCACGATCCGCTGACGGCGGAAGAGTGTGAGGCCGCGTACGCCGCCACGGCCGACGCCTGGCGACGCTGGACCCGCCGCTCCAACTATCGCGGCCGCTGGCGCGAGCGGGTCGACCGATCGGCGCTGGTCCTCAAGCTGCTCACCTCGCACAAGCACGGGTCGATCGCGGCGGCCGCCACGTTCGGCCTGCCCGAAGCGACCGGGGCGGAGCGTAACTGGGATTACCGCGCCACGTGGATGCGCGACGCGTCGTTCACCGTCTACGCCTTCATGCGCCTTGGCTTCATCGATGAAGCCGAGCACTTCCGCCAGTGGACAGAAGACCGGCTGGCGGAACTCGACAAGCACACCGCGCTGCGCATCATGTACTCGCTGGATGGCAGCGAGGCGCGCGAAGAGTCCACGCTGGACCACCTCGCCGGCTATGCCGGCTCGAAGCCCGTGCGCATCGGCAACGCGGCGCGTACGCAGACCCAGCTCGACATCTACGGCGAGCTGATGGATAGCCTGTACCTTGCGAACAAGTACGGCACGGCCTCCAGCCACGCGGGCTGGGCGCACGTGCGGCGCATGGTGGACCACGTGTCGCGCCACTGGCGCGATGCCGATGAAGGCATCTGGGAGATCCGCGACAAGCCGCGCCACTTCCTGCACTCGCGACTCATGTGCTGGGTGGCGCTGGACAGGGCCTTCCGGCTTGCGGCGAAGCGTTCGCTGCCCGGGCCTATCGTCGAGTGGGCCGCTGAGCGCGACCGCATCGCCGAGGATATCTGGACGAATTTCCGCCACCCGGACAAAGGCTATTTCGTGCAGACCGAGGGCGGCACTGACCTGGACGCCTCACTGCTGATGATGCCGCTGGTCCGCTTCGTTTCGGCGACGGATCCCGTCTGGCTGGCGACGCTCGATGCGATCCGCGACCAGCTCACCGACGACGGACTGGTCTTCCGCTATCGCAACGCCGATGGTCTCGAGGGAGGCGAGGGTGCGTTTACGACCTGCACGTTCTGGTATGTGGAATGCCTGGCGCGTGCCGGCCGTTTGCATGAGGCGCGGGAGATCATGGCCAGGGGCGTGCTCTATTCGAACCACCTGGGGTTGTTCTCCGAGGAACTGAGCCTGCGCGGCGATCAGCTCGGCAACTTCCCGCAGGCGCTGACCCACCTGGCGTTCATCAGCGCGGCGTATTACCTCGACCGTCAGTTGTCGGATCCGGGTGGGCAGACCTGGCAGCCTTGAGGGACGGCATCGCGCGCAAGCGCGCTCCCACAAGAGCGGTGGCGCATCGCCTGTGGGAGCGCGCTTGCGCGCGATGCTCACACAAGCTGCAGATCGCGTGGCTTCGCGCCCGGGAAAACGGTGCCCACATCACCATCCGACAACCCATACATCCGCTTCATCAGCCCACCCAGCACGTCCCGGTAATTGTTGAGCACCGGGTAATCCCGGTTCTGCAACAGGCTGCCCGCATCGATCGCCACCTGCTCTCCGGCGACGCGCCCGCCACGCACCTTCCCGCCCAGCACCCAGTACGTCGTGCCGTGGCCATGGTCCGTGCCCTTGTTCCCGTTCTCGCGGAAGGTGCGGCCGAATTCGGAAACGACGACCACCACGGTGTTGTTCCACTCCGCCTCACCCAGCCCATCGGCGAAGGCGCTGAGGCCTTGCGAAAGGTTGTTGAGGTTGTTGGCCAGCAGGCCATCCGCACCGCCCTGGTTGACGTGCGTATCCCAGCCGCCCACATCGACGAAGCCCAGGCGGAAGCGGTCCTTCATCAGGGTCGCCATGCGCTGCCCCTGCTGGGCAAACCCGCGCGCGTTCACCGCGCCGCGGCTGGCGGCGACCATTTCCGTCTGCAGGTCCTGCGCGACCTGCTGGCGCAGTTGCAGGCCATCGGTGGCGGCCGCCTGGAGCGGCGTGCCTTCGTACATGCTGGCCAGGATCTTCGACTGGCGGTCGTCGAACACCGCCTTGCCGTTACCCTTCAGCGAGATGTTCGGGACATCGCCCGTGCCGCGGAACGACAGGGGCAGGGCGTCGGTGAAAGCGATCGGTGGTACGCCACGCAGCACGCCACTCAGCCGGCCCATGAAACCCGACGCATACTGGCGCGCGTCGCCCGGCTCGCCCGCCTCGATGTTGTCCTGCGTTTCGAAGTGGCTGCGCGAAAGGTCGTCCGTGCCTGCGAACGGGATGAACGCGAGCTGCTTCTTGTCCCACAGCGGCCCCATGGTCTGCGCCACGGCCGGTGTGAGTGCCCAATGTGCGTCCAGCGCGCGAACCGACTTCGGGTCGCCAGGCGTGGGCCTGGCGAGCGCGATGTTGGGGCGTGACTCGTAATAGAAATCGCTCGCGTAAGGCACGAGCAGGTTGTTCGCATCGTAGCCGCCGCGCAGGAACACGAGCAGGAAGCGCGGCGACGTGGCTGGCGCGGCGAACACCTTGCCGCCCAGGGTCAGGGCGGGCACGGTCGCGGCGAGCGCAAGGAGGAACTGGCGGCGGTCCATGGCGGAACCTCAGCGGTAGTTGAATTCGGGTGAGGCGAGCAGGAAGGTGTTCCATTCCTGTTGCGACGTAGCCTGCGACAGCGCACCGCGCGTCTTCGGCCCGAGCGTGGGCTCGATCGTGGCGTAGTAGGTCGGCGTGGTGAGCTGCGGGAAGCCACCGACGCTGCGCGTACCGGCTTCATCGAGGTCGAAAAGATGGTTGGCGCCGCTGCCGATCGCGCGCGCGATCTCGAAGCGCTTTGCCACCTGGCCCGAACTCGACCACTCCGAGTCCGTCATGGGCCAGCCATCGGGCGTGATCCGGCCGAACGGCGCCTGGCCAAGCTGGTTGATCCAGTTCACCAGCGGGCGCGGGTTCTCCACCGGCTTGCCGTCGTAAGCGAGTCGCATGGTCGAGACGAGGAACTGGGTGGGATCCTTGTAGCGCTTGCCGAGCGACGCCGTGAACTCCTTCGACGTGAGCATGGTTTCCATCACCTCGGCGATATCGCCATCGCTGCGGCGGAAGGTCTTCGCCATGGCGGCGATGAGCGACGGCGGCGGGTTGTCCGAGACGAAGTACTTCGCCAGTTTGGTCGAAATGAACGTCGCACACGCCGGCTGGCTGACGATCAGGTCGACCGCCTTCTCCACCTCGTCGAACCCACCGCCCTTGATGGTCTTGCCGAGCAGCACCTGGTCGCCGAAATCGTGGCGGTTCGGGTTGAACTCGAAGGGGCCTTCCTGGACGTAGTAGGACCTGAGATCAGGACGCATCTTGCGCGGCTGGCCATCGAAGTTCACGCCGACGCCGGTGAGCACGCGGGCAAGGCTTTGCACGTCAGCCTGTGAGTAACCGCTGTTCACGCCCAGCGTGTGGAGCTCCATGAGTTCGCGCGCGTAGTTCTCGTTCACCTTGTCACGCGCGTTCTGCGCGTTGTCCAGGTATTCGAGCATGGCCGGGCTCTTCAACGTGGCCATGACGAGATCGCGGAACTTACCCAGCGCGTTCGGTCGTATCGTGTTCTGTGCGTAATCGGCCACCAGCCAGCGCACGCGTCCCTTGTTCTGGAAGACGCTGAAGTGGTTCAGCCAGAACCACACCAGCTGCTCGCGCAGTTGGTTTTCATCGTAGACTGCGCGCAGGAGTTCGGCCGCCTGGGCCTGTTGCGCGTACTGGTTACCCTGCTTCTGCAGGGCCTTGCGGGCCTCCTGCTTCGCATCGCCATCGGGCATGTCCTTGATGTCGCGGTACTGGTCACGTACCTGAGCCAGCAAGGTGCCTGTCGGCGTCTTCATGACATCGAAGCCGGCGATCTGCGCGGCGATCGGCTGGGGCAGGCCGTCGGCCCTGGGGTGGAGCTGCGCGTCCAGGAAGCGGCGCCGGCCGAGTTCGCGGTAGCTGGCCACGGTGGCGCTATCTACGCCGAACGTGACGCGATCGAGCCACGCGGCGTCTTCCTGCGAAAGCGGCTTGTCGGCGGCGCTGGCGGGCGGGGCCGCCACTGCCAGGCAGAGCAGCGTGGCCAGGGTGGCCGTGAAGATCGAACGCATCCGGTTCTCCGTTCGAGGCGGGATGACCTTCAAACGGGGTAGGACGGATCGGGTTTACCGCGGATGTTGGCTCGGGTTCACACTTTGGGCTTTCGTGTGCGGGTTATCGCGCGCAAGCGCGCTCCCACGGGGCGTGCGGGGCTTCCGGGTTCAGATCTCGTTTTCGTCGGGGTAGACGAACTCGATGGCGGCCTCGCGGGTGCCGGCGGTTTCCTCCGCCACTTCACGCACGCGCTCGCCGACCTTGTCGTTGGGTACTTCCACCTCGACCGTGTAGGTGCGTGAGCCCACGTCGTCGGAGAGCTCGCTGGAGCTCGAATCGTCGCGCACGCCCATCATCAGGTCGTCGATTTCCTCGACATATTCGATCCGGTCCAGGCCGTGGATCGCGGTGATGACATCGTCGAAAACGTCGCGGTCGCCGGTGATGCGAAGCTGGATGCGGGGCATGGGTATCTCCTGTGCGATGGAGCAAAGATGCGGCCGTGCGCGTGTGCTGGAAGTGTACGCCCGGTACGATGCGTGTTTTCGGCGGAACGCGCACGATGCCCAAGACCTACGACCAGGCCTATTTCGACAAGTGGTACCGCAGCGCGGACCACGCCGTGCGCTCGACCGCCGAGCTCACCCGCAAGGTCAGCATGGTGCTGGGCCAGGCCGAGTTCTATCTTGGACGCCCCGTCCGCAACGTGCTGGATATCGGGTGCGGCGAAGCCCCCTGGCGGGCCGTGCTGCGCCGCTTGCGGCCCGGCATCGAGTACCGCGGGCTGGAGGCCAGCGAATACGCGGTGGCCCGCTATGGCCGCTCGCGCAACATCGGCTATGCGCGGTTCGGCCAGCTCGCCGAACTGCGCTTCGAGACCCGCTTCGACCTGATCGTCTGCACCGATGTGCTGCACTACCTCAAGCCGGCCGAGATCCGCGCCGGCCTCACCGGCATCGGCGAGATGGCCGAAGGCCTGGTCTTCCTCGAGGTGTACACCCGGGAAGATGACCCGGACGGCGACCGCGAAGCTTTCTTCGGCCGCAGCGCAAGCTGGTACCGGGGGGAGTTCGACAAGGTCGGCCTGATCCCGGTGGGTTCGCAGTGCTACGCGAGCCCGCGGCTGGACCGCATGGTCGCTTCGCTCGAGCGGCTCTAGCTGAACCAGGCCATGGTGGCCAGGCTGTTGTTGGCCACGTGGCATGCATAAGCGGGCCAGATCGAACGGCTGCGGACGCGTAGCCACGCGCAGAACGCGCCGACCAGCACCAGGTTGGGCACCGCGTACCACAGGCCGCCGAGGTCGGGCAGGTGGGCGATGCCGAAGACGAGCGAGGACGCGGCGATCGCCCAGCCATCGCCGAAGCGCGTGCGCAGCAAGGCCAGCAGGGCGCCGCGGAACAGCACTTCCTCCACGAGGGGGCCGACCAGGATGGCCACGGGGAGCAAGGCTATGCGGAGGCCGACATGCGCGTTGTCGGCGAGCGTGGAGACGGCCTGGCTGACCTCGTGGTCGCCGGCGAGGAGCTGGGTGAGCAGGCCGCCCGCCAGCGGCGCCACGATGCCGAGGACGCTCCCGAAGAGGATCTGCCAGCCGTCCGGCTGGGTGAAGCCGATGCCCGCCGGACCGCCGTCGCGGAGCAGGGGCCCCCAGCGCCGGGTCACCAGGGCGAGGGTGATGGCCGCGGCGCCGGCCAGGGTGAGGATGACGACGATGACCAGCCGGTCCGCTTCGACCGGGACGGCGTTGGGGAAGGCTCGCGCCAGGGTCTGCGACAGGAGGCCGAGGCCGCCGCCCAGCCCGAACTGCAGGGCGAAATACGCCAGCAGGATGAGAATTGTCTCCACCCAGCCCGGCCCCGGCCGGCTTGGGGGGCTCTCGGGCAGCGTGTTGGCGGGGACGGGGGGAAATGCGGGATCGTTAGCCATGTGCCAACGTAGCCGAGCCCGTTCCGCCTGCGCAACGATGGCTTCCGGCACAGACCTTCACATTTGCCCTGTATAGTGACCGGCCACCATAGGAGGAAAGGTGGCGCCCCTGGCGCCGACCCATGTTTGCATTCGACTGGTTAGCCGACCCTTCGGCCTGGGCAGGTCTTCTCACGCTGATCGTGCTGGAGATCGTCCTCGGTATCGACAACCTCGTGTTCGTCGCCATCCTCGCCGACAAACTACCCGCCCGCCAGCGCGACCACGCGCGGCTCCTGGGCCTTGGCCTCGCGCTGGTCATGCGCCTGTGCCTGCTTGCGGCCATGTCCTGGCTGGTCACGCTCACGCAGCCCCTGTTCCAGTGGAACGGTTTCGGCCTGTCCTGGCGCGATGTCATCCTGCTGGTCGGCGGTGCCTTCCTCCTGTTCAAGGCGACCCTGGAGCTGCACGAGCGGCTGGAGGCCGGCGACGACCATGACGGCAAGGGCGCCCGCCGGGCGAGCTTCTGGCTGACCGTCGCCCAGATCGTCATCCTCGATGCCGTGTTCTCACTGGATTCGGTGATCACCGCCGTCGGCATGGTCGACCACCTCTCGATCATGATGATCGGCGTGGTCGTGGCCATGGCGCTGATGATCACCGCCAGCAAGCCGCTCACCGCGTTCGTGAACTCGCGGCCCACGGTGATCATCCTGTGCCTGTCCTTCCTGCTGATGATCGGCTTCAGCCTCATCGCCGAGGGCTTCGGCTTCCATATCCCCAAGGGGTACCTGTACGCCGCGATCGGCTTCTCGATCATGATCGAGGTGTTCAACCAGACCATGCGGCGCAACCGCCGCCGTTCGCTGCTGCTGGGTGGCCGGCTCATGCGCGACCGTACCGCCAAGGCGGTGCTGCGCCTGCTCGGCGGTAGCGCCGACGACGAGGGCGAGAGCAAGAAAACACCGGATACCGAGCAGGCGGAGGCCGCGGTGTTCGGCAGGGATGAGCTGGAGATGGTGCAGGGCGTGCTGGATCTCTCGCAGCGCCCGGTACGCTCGATCATGACCCCGCGCACCGAGATCGTCTGGGTCGATCCTTCCGATGCGCTGCCGAACCTGCTTACCGAGGCGCGCGAATCAGCGCATCACTGGATGCTGGTGGCACATGGCGATCTCGACCAGCTGGTGGGGGTGACCTCATCGCGCGACCTGCTCGCCAGCCTCACCGAGCACGGACGCCTGGTCACCGAAACGGCGGTGCGCAAGCCGATCACCGTGCTCGAATCGCTCAGCGTGCTGCGCTTGATCGACGAGTTCCGCCGTGCCCCGCTGCAGGTGGCGCTGGTCGTCGACGAATACGGCAGCATCCTCGGCCTGGTCACCCCGGCCGATGTGCTGGAGACAATTGCGGGTGAATTCCCCCACGAAAGCGGCGAGGGCGATCCGTCGGCGGTCAGCGAGCCGGACGGTGCGTGGCTGCTCGATGCCAGCCTGGACGTCCGCCGCGTCGAGCACCTGCTGGGTCACCGCCTGCCGGGCGCGGGCGAAGGCAACTTCGCCACGCTGGCCGGCTTCGTGCTGCAGCAGCTGGGCCGCCTGCCCGGCGTGGGCGATACCTTCGAAAGCGAACGCCTCGCGTTCGAAGTCACTGCGATGGAAGGCGCCCGCATCCAGCGCGTCCGCGTGCTGGCGCTACCCGCCACGGAAGACTGACATAACGCCTTGTGGGAGCGCGCTTGCGCGCGATGGGTGCTTGCCGCAAGTACATCGGGCGCAAGCGCGCTCCCACAAGGGTGCTGCGATCAACCCGCCTGCGACGCATCCTCGGCCGGCGCCGCGTTGTTTTCCATGATCGCCATGCCGATCCCGCCGGCGGCCATCAGCATCAGCGCGGCCCAGGCGATCATCGACACCATGTAACCCGGGCCACGGCGCGAGGCATCGCGCAGGTAGGACACGGCGTACCAGACGCGGCCGGCGAGCCAGATCAGGCCGGCGATGCCCGCCCAGAGCGGATCGACGTACTGCGCCGCCAGCCACAGCGCCGGGATGAACATCGTGGCGTTCTCCAGCGTGTTCATCTGCACCCGCCAGGCCCGCTCGAACGCCGGATCGCCCGAAATCGCCGGCGCCTTGATGCCGTAACGGCTCCGCGCCCGGCCCACGGACCAGACCGTGAAGAACATCAGGAGCAGGGTGAGCAGGGTGACGACGGCGGGGAGCTGACTATTCATGAAACGATCCGGGGGACGACGGTAACCGCCGAGTTTACCGGCAACCGTCCGTGCGATCATGCCGACCGTGTCTCGCGGGAGCACGCGAGCGGGGAGAGGAGAACGCCATGCTCTGGGATAAAGGCCGTAGAAGCGACAACGTGGAAGACGCCGGCACCGGCGGCGGGGGCCCTTCGTTCGGCGGTGGCCGCGGCCTCGGCATAGGAGGGATCATTCTCCTGGCCATCCTGGGGCTGGTGTTCTACAAGGACCCGACCGCACTGCTTAGCCAGGACGGCGGCGGCAGCCTGGCGCCGCCCCAGGCCGAGGCGCCCCGGCATGCCCAGCCGGCGGAATCCAGCGACCCGCAGGTCGACTTCGTCCGGGCCATCCTCGGCGAGACCGAGGACACCTGGGGCGAGATCTTCGAGGCGAATGGCCACCAGTACGTCCAGCCGAAGCTCGTGCTGTTCCGCAATGGCGTGCAGACGGCATGTGGCTCGGCATCCTCGGCGGTGGGGCCGTTCTACTGCCCTGGTGACCAGAAGGTGTACCTGGACCTGGGCTTCTTCCAGCAGATGCAGCAGCAGTTCCACGAATCCGGCGACTTCGCTCGCGCCTACGTGATCGCCCATGAAGTGGGCCACCACGTGCAGAACCTGGTCGGGGTCTTCGACAAGGTGAACGAGGCGCGCCGGCGTGGCGCGCGCATGGAGGGCGCGAATGGGCTTTCCGTGCGCCAGGAATTGCAGGCGGATTGCTTCGCGGGCGTATGGGCCAACCATTCGCAGCAGCGCCAGCACTGGCTGCAGGCGGGCGATATCGAGTCCGCGCTGAATGCGGCCACGGCCATCGGCGATGACCGGCTGCAGGAGCAGGGGCAGGGGCGGGTAGTGCCGGATTCGTTCACGCACGGGACGTCGGCGCAGCGGGTAAAATGGTTCAAGACCGGCTTCAGTTCCGGCGATATCGGCGCGTGTAACACCTTTTCAGGTTCGATCTGACGTATGACCCACCCTTGCTTGTGCTGCGGCGCTTGCTGCGCGACGTTCCGCGTCGCCTTCCACTGGATGGAAACGGACGCAGCCGGCGGCATCACGCCGGCTGCGCTGACGGAGCACCTCGATCCGCACCGTGTGAACATGCACGGGACGAATGCATATGACCCGCGCTGCAAGTCGCTGGTAGGGACGATCGGCGTGGCGGCGCATTGCGGCATCTATGAGGTGCGACCCTCGCCATGCCATGACCTGAAGCCTGCATGGGAAGACGGCGTGACGCCGAGTCCGCAGTGCGACAAGGCACGCCTCAAGCACGGCATGCAGCCGCTTACGCCGGCGGATTTCGCTTAGGGCTCGCCTTCGGCTTCGCGGGCGCGATGACGTAAGCCGGGCCCGCTCGTACAGAGCATCGCGCGCAAGCGCGCTCCCACAAACGAAGCTGCAAAAAAAAAAGCCCGGCGCAAGGCCGGGCTTTTTTTCGATCAGTAGTCGCGCTTGCGGCGCGGCGGCTTGCCGCCGCCGGGGCCGCCGGAGCGGGCACCCTGGGGGCGGAAGTTGCCGCGGGGACGCGGCGGGGCGCCGCTCTGCGGCTGCTCCGTGCCATCCCACTCGCTGATCTTCAGCTGCTGCTGCGCGACCCACACCTTCTTCAGGTGGTTGAAGGTCTCCGCCGGCATGCCGTCCGGCAGGTCGATCAGGCTGTAGTCGTCACGGATGCTCACGCGGCCGATGAACTTCGCCTCGACGCCACCTTCGTTCGCGATCGCACCCACGATGTTGCCCGGCTTCACGCCGTGCTCGTGGCCGACTTCGATGCGGTAGGTCTTCTTGCCCGCCTCGGTCGCGTGTGGACGCGGCTGGCGCATGCCCTCGCGCACCGGGCGACGATCGCCGAAGTCGCCGCCATCACGCGGGCCGCGGTCACGATCGAAATCACGCTGCGGACGGTCGTTGCGGTCGTACTCGCGCGGCGGACGCTCGGTGTACTCGCGCTTCGCCGGCGGCTCCAGAAGCAGCGGCTGGTCGCCCTGGGCGATCTTCGCCAGTGCGGCAGCGATCTCGATCGCGGGTACGTTCTGCTCCTGCTCGAACTTCTCCACCAGCTGCTGGAAGATGCCCAGGTCGCCGGCGGCGAGCGTATCGACGATGCGCTGGTTGAACTTGTTCACGCGCGTGTCGTTCACCGCCTCGATGGTCGGCAGCTGCATCTGCTCGATCGGCTGGCGCGTCGCGCGCTCGATCTGGCGGAGCAGGTTGCGCTCACGCGGGGTCACGAACAGGATGGCCTCGCCGTTGCGGCCCGCGCGGCCGGTGCGGCCGATGCGGTGCACGTACGACTCGGTGTCGTGCGGGATGTCGTAGTTGAGCACGTGGCTGATGCGCTCCACGTCGAGGCCGCGCGCGGCGACGTCGGTGGCGATCAGGATATCGAGCTTGCCGGTCTTCAGCTGGTCGATCACGCGCTCGCGCTGGGCCTGCGCCATGTCGCCGTTGATCGCGGCCGCGGCGAAACCACGCGCCTGCAGCTTGCTGGCGAGTTCTTCGGTGGCCGACTTGGTGCGGGCGAACACGATCATCGCGTCGAAGCTTTCCGCCTCGAGGATGCGGGTGAGCGCATCGAGCTTGTGCACGCCGCTGACCCACCAGTAACGCTGGCGGATGTTCGCCGCGGTGGTGGTCTTGTTCTTGATCGTGATCTCGACCGGATCTTTCAGGTAGGTCTGCGCGATGCGGCGGATCGGCGACGGCATGGTCGCGGAGAACAACGCCACCTGGCGGCCTTCCGGCGTCGCCTGGAGCAGCTTCTCGACATCGTCGATGAAGCCCATGCGCAGCATTTCGTCGGCTTCATCCAGCACCACGAACTTCAGCGCGGAAAGATCCAGCGTGCCCTTGTCGAGGTGGTCAATGATGCGGCCGGGGGTGCCGACGACGATCTGTGCGCCGCGCTTCAGGCCCTGCAGCTGCGGGCCGTAGCTCTGGCCACCGTAGATCGGCAGCACCTGGAAGCCCGGCATGTAGGTCGCGTACTTCTGGAAGGCTTCGGCCACCTGGATGGCCAGTTCGCGCGTCGGTGCGAGCACCAGCGCCTGCGGCTTGCCCGGCTTGACGTCGATGCGCGAAAGCACCGGCAGTGCGAACGCGGCGGTCTTGCCGGTGCCGGTCTGCGCCTGGCCGATCACGTCGCGGCCTTCGAGCAGCGGCGGGATGGTCGCGGCCTGGATGGGGGAGGGGGTCTCGTAGCCCACGTCGGTCAGGGCGCGGACGACGTTAGCGTCGAGCGCGAGCGCGCTGAAACCGGGCAGGGCCGGAGCGTTGTCGGTATCGGGGGATGTCATGGCAGCCTCGGGGAGGGGCGCGGCGGCGGATTCGGCGCCGGGCAGTAACGGTATTGTAGCAGCGATCAGGGGCTTACGTGCGGGGCCGTGGCTCTTTGTCACGTCGGCGTTACACTCACTGGTCAGCTTTCGTAAGGGAGAAAGGCATGGCGGCGATCGAGACGGTATCGGAGCAGCGTTGCTTCGGCGGCACCCAGGGGTTTTACACCCATGCCTCGGAGGCCTGCGGGGGCCCGATGAAATTTGCCGTATACCTGCCGCCGGCCGCGGAAAAGGGCCCGGTGCCGGTGCTCTGGTACCTCGCCGGCCTGACCTGCACGGCGGAAACCTTCACGACCAAGGCCGGTGCACAGCGGGTCGCGTCGGAACTCGGCGTGGCCCTGGTCATGCCGGATACCAGCCCGCGCGATACCGGGATCGCCGGGGCGACCGGTGACTGGGAGTTCGGTGAAGGCGCCGGTTTCTACCTCGATGCCACCGAGGCGCCGTGGAACGCGCGCTTTCGCATGTACAGCTACGTCGTGGACGAGTTGCCCCGCCTGCTCGCAGAACGCTTCTCATTCGACATGGGCCGCCAGGGCATCTTCGGTCATTCCATGGGTGGGCACGGCGCGCTGACCATCGCCCTGCGTAACCCGGGCCGTTACCGCTCGCTCTCGGCGTTCGCGCCCATCGTCGCGCCGGCGAGCGTGCCCTGGGGCCAGAAGGCGTTTCCGCGTTACCTCGGCGATGACAAAAAGGCCTGGCGCAAGCATGACGCCACCGCACTGATGGAAGAGGGCGCGCATTTCAACGGCACGATCCTCATCGACCAGGGCGAGGCCGATGGCTTCCTCGTGAACCAGCTGCAGCCGCAGCGTTTCGAAGCAGCGTGCGAGAAGGCGAAGCAGGCGCTCAAACTGCGCATGCAGCCTGGCTATGACCACAGTTACTACTTCATCCAGACCTTCGTCGAAGACCACCTTCGCCACCATGCGAAAGCGCTCCTCGCATGAGCGAACCCGTCCGCATGCGCACGCCGCGCCTGCTTGTCCGCCTGCTGGATGTCGAGGAGGCGGAACTGCTGCTGCGCTACCGGCTGGAGAACCGCGAACACCTCGCGCCGTGGGAGCCGTTGCGCAACGCATCGCATTACACGCTGGAGGGCTGCCGCCAGACGATCGAAGCAGGGCTGGAAGCGGCGCGTTCCGACCGCGGTTTCCCGTTCGTGATGCTATCGCCCGATGGCAGCGAGATGATCGGTAGCTTCACGTTCGCCAACGTCGTGCGCGGCGTGTTCCAGGCGTGCCACCTCGGCTACGGGCTTGCGCGTCGGCACGAAGGGCAGGGCCTTATGTTCGAGGCGCTGGATGCGGCGGTGCGCTACGCGTTCGGCCCGCTCGATTTCCACCGGGTGATGGCGAACTACATGCCGCGCAACGATCGTAGTGGCCGCCTGTTGGAGCGCCTGGGCTTCGAGAAAGAAGGCTATGCGAAGCGCTACCTGAAGATCGATGGCCTGTGGGAAGACCACGTGCTCACGGCGAAGATCAGAACGCAGGGGTGAGCGGCGACGGTTCGGCGGGTGTCGTCGGCTTCGCGTCCGCGGCGAACAGCGCCGACCAGGCCGCGCGTTCTTCCCAGGCCAGCCAGAGGTAGATCGCGAGCAGGATCACGTGGATGCCGAACAGCTCGCCTTCGGTGACGAAGTGATAGCCGAAGATGACGACGATGGGTGCGGCCAGCAGCAGAAGCGCGAGGGCCGCCATGCGGTGCGCGATGAGAGCGACGCCCGCGTAGGTGAAGAGCACCCCGAGCAGCGGCATGATGAAACCGCTGGCGCCGATGCCCGCGATGAACGCATGGCCTGCGTTGGTGTGCGGGGCGGGGGGCTGCCAGAACCCGAAGATGTGGTTCAGGCCGGAGAAGATGAAGAGCGCGCCGAAGAGGGTGCGAACGGTATGCGTGCTGTAGCGATACAAACGGGTCATGCGGGGTCTTGCCTGTTTCGGGAGGGCCTGCCAAGCCCCGCATGATCCCGATTGCCGCATGGGCGCACCATCGCCCATGCGGCTAGGCCATCAGGCCTTGTTGGTTGCCGGGCCGCGACGCTGGCGGCGGCGCTTGTGGTTACCGGTGTTCTCGCCGGTGCCCGCGGCCGAGTGGCCATGCGGACGGTGCGACGACGGGCGACCGCCATTGCCCGACCGGCTTTCGCCACCCGAACGGCTCTCGCCGCCCTGGCCGCCGCGGCCCTGGCCGTTGCCGCCCTGACGCTGGCCGTTGCCACCACCGTGGCGCTGGCCACCGCCCTGGCCGCCCTGGCCGCCACCCTGGCGACCGCCGGCCTGGCGCTGCTGCTGCTTCGGACGCGGCGCACCGGCATCCAGGCGTAGCGGCGAGCTGGGCTCGAAGCCTTCCACGTTGACGATCTCGAGGTCGGACTTCAGCAGGCGGCGGATGTCGCGCAGCAGGCCCGACTCATCGTGGCTCACCAGCGATACGGCCTGGCCCTCGGCGCCTGCACGGCCGGTGCGGCCGATGCGGTGCACGTAATCTTCGGCCACCATCGGCAGGTCGAAGTTGATCACCACCGGCAGCTGGTCGATATCGATGCCGCGAGCCGCGATATCGGTAGCGACGAGCACGGTCGTGCGGCCCGTCTTGAAGTCAGAGAGTGCACGCGTACGGGCGTTCTGGCTCTTGTTGCCGTGGATCGCGGCGGCACGCATGCCGGCGGATTCAAGGAAACGCACGAGCTTGTCCGCGCCGTGCTTGGTGCGGCTGAACACCAGCGTCTGCCGGCGGCTGTCCTGCGCCAGCACGTGCAGCAGCAGGTCGCGCTTCTGCGCGGCATCCACCGGGTGCACTCGGTGCGTCACGGTGTTGGCCACGGTGTTGGCCGGCGCGGTCGATACTTCGCGCGGATCACGCATGAACTGCTGCGCGAGTGCCTTGATCTCCGGCGCGAACGTGGCCGAGAACAACAGCGTCTGGCGCTTCTGCGGCACGGCGGCGAGGATGCGCTTCAACGCGGGCAGGAAGCCCATGTCGAGCATGCGGTCGGCCTCGTCGAGCACCAGCGTTTCCACCTTCGAGAGGTCCACCGAGCGCTGCATCATGTGGTCGATGAGGCGGCCCGGCGTGGCCACGACGATCTCGACGCCGCGACGCAGGGCGTGCAGCTGGTTACCCATGCCGACGCCACCGAAGATCACCGTGCTGCTGATGCGCAGGTACTTCGCGTATTCGGCGAGGTTGTCCTGCACCTGCGCGGCGAGTTCGCGGGTGGGGGTGAGGATCAGCACGCGGATGGGGCGGCGGCCTTCCCGGAAATCGGAGTTGGCGAGCTTGTGCAGCACTGGCAGCAGGAACGCGGCGGTCTTGCCGGTGCCGGTCTGCGCGGCGGCCATCAGGTCGTGGCCAGCGAGGACCTCGGGGATGGCGGCTGCCTGGATCGGGGTCGGGTTCTTGTAGCCGGCTTCCGCGAGCGCACGCAGCAACGCGGGCGCAAGGCCCAGCGAATCAAAGGACATTGGGGATGACTCCTGTGTGCCCGAGCGTTCCCTGGAACCGCGCCGCAGGCGATGAATTCGGCGGCCGCGCGTGCCAAGGAGGGCAACGGGCTGGCCGGTGTCGCGCGCGCTGTTCGGGGGTGGGGGAGCGGCGGGGACCTGGTTCCAGGACCCGCGCCTCAGCTCCGCAAGGGAGTCGATAGCGGCGGCACGACCCATCGAGTCTACCACGTTTTGCGCCGCAGCATGCGGCGCCGCCCACCTGGCGCGCCGCCCTCGGGGCTCCCGTTCAGGCCGCCCGGCGCGAGGCCGTCATCAGCCAGCTGTTGTAGGGGGTCCGACCGAAAAGGGGGCGGAAGCGCACCTTGATGCCGCGGGGTTCCAGGACGCTACGGATGTCGTCCTCGGTCGGGAAGTACTGGGCACCCCCGGGGATCCAGCCGACGGCCTTGATGAACTTCTCTTCCAGCACCGTGGCCCGGTAGCGCCAGGAGCCATCGCGGATGACGCTGCGCAGGATCAGGACGCCATCGTCCGCCAGGTGGTCGACGGCATGGGCCAGCAGGGCGCCCTGGCGCTCGGCAGGCAGGTAGTGCAGCACGTCCAGCAGCGCGACGTGGCCATGCAACGACTGCGGCGAGGTGGCGTCGGCCTGGCGCAGGGTCAGCGCGCCGCCCAGGCCGCCACGCTCGGCGGCTTCCTGTCCCATCGCGATCTTGCGCGGGTCGCTGTCCAGGCCCAGGTAGCCCTCCAGCGCACCGCATGCATGCAGGTAGTGCCCCAGCAAACCCAGGCCGCAGCCTATGTCGAGCACGGGCAGGGGCGTGCCCGCGACGGCCCGGGCGCACGCGGCGTACACCGGGTCGGTGGCGAGCTTGCCGTGGATATAGAAGCGGTCGCCGCGCGTGCTGAAGCGTGAAGCGATGCGGTGCCGTGCCTGGCGGTTCAGGATCATGGTGTGCTCTTGGCCATCCGTGGAAGGGGCCGGGCGCACGAGCGACCGGCCCGTCCGTTTATTGCTGCTGCTGGGCAGCGCTGCCCTTGTTGACGTAGGCATTGTATTCGGCAGCATCGATGCGACCGTTATGGTCCTTGTCGGCTTCGCCAAAGTGCGCGCGCATTTCCTTCAGCGCCGGGTTGTCCTTCGGCAGGTCGCTGCGGGTAAGGCCCTTCCCGGACTTGTCGAGGTCGGCGTAGGCCGGTGCGCCCTCGGGCGCCGCCGGTGCCGATCCCGGCATGGACGACTGCTGGGGTTGCGGCGGTGCCGGCGTCGGCATCTGTGCCAGGGCGGCGCCACTGGCCAGCGTGCCGGCGAGAGCGAGCGAAACGATCAGCTGCGGATACTTCATGGAGTCCTCCGTCGTTGTGATGGCGTGGCCAGTGTAGCGGCGAAGCGTCGTCGGGCTGTGAGCCCCCCGTTGGCATTTTGAGCCCTGCGGACCCCGGTGCCGCCTTGCCCGGGGGGCGGGCTCTGGCCGCGACGACGGGGCGGCGTGACGCCGGGGCCCGCGCCCGGTAAAATGCCCCGTTTTCATCCGGTAGAAACCATCATGCAGGCTGGCAAGGGCAAGGTCATCTCGTTCCATTACACCCTCAGCGTCGACGGCCAGAAGGTCGAGACCTCGACCGACGGCGGCGAGCCGTTGTGGATCCTGCTCGGCCACGGCCAGCTGATCCCGGGCATGGAAGCGGGCCTGGAAGGCAAGTCGGCCGGTGACAAGTTCGACCTGGAAATCACCCCGGACCAGGGCTACGGCGAGCGCCGCGAAGGCGCCACCCAGCGCGTGCCGAAGAAGTACTTCCCGAACCAGGGCAAGGGCCTCAAGGCCGGCGACACCACCGTCCTTTCGCTGAAGGAAGGCGGCCAGCAGGCCGTGGTCGTGCAGAAGGTCGGCTCCAGCGTGGTCGATATCGACACCAACCATCCGATGGCCGGCAAGACCCTGAACTTCAACATCGACGTCCAGTCGGTGCGCGATGCCTCGGAAGAAGAAATCGCCCACGGCCACGCCCACCCGAACGGTGACGGCGCGCACTGATCCCCCAGTGTGGCGAACGAAAAAGGCGGCCTTCGGGCCGCCTTTTTTATGCGATGTCGTGCGTGCTCAGCGCATCTTCGTGTCTTCAAGCACCGCCATTACGCCATCTCCCTGCTGCGAAAGCTGGGCCGTGCGCCGAAGGCCAGCAGCCACAATGCGAACACGATCTCGCCGAACTGGATGGGCGCGCAGATCGAGGACAGCGTCGGCGCGGCCGGGGGCCACGCAAAGCCGGTGATGCATTGGGCGACGTAGGCGATGCCATTGATGAGCAGCCAGGCCCCAAGCAGGCGCGGCAGGAAGCGCGAGTGCCAGACAAGCGCGCTGAGAGGCAACAGCCACAGGCCCCAGAACAGTTCGGCGGCGACGATCATGCGATCGTGCAGGCGCAGGAAAACCTCGGCCAGCGCGAAGCGCTGCGCCTCGCTGAAGGCATCGAGGAAGGGTGCGCCCTTCGCAAGGAGGATGGCGGCTGCGTCGTTGCCAACATTCACCACGTAAAGCGTGGCGGGGATGATGCCGCCCAGGATGACCAGCGCGTTCGACCAGTCCTGTTGCACGCCGAGCAGGAGCCGGCGCAGCGCGAAGGTGAGGAAAAGCATCGCGACGCCGGTAAGCAGGTCGGTGACGATGCCTGCGCGAAACAGGGCGAGGTGATCGAGGACGTCCTGCGCCGATCCGTCGGGAACGACGATGAGCCGCACGGGGGCGGCGAGGATTACGACGAGGAACCAGAGCCCGGCGATACGGGCGAGCTTGCCTTGCGGTGTCATGCCCCATCCCTGTGAAGCGGTGTGGCAGCACTCTGCGCCACCCCGGCACGTATTCCCTGTGCCGGAAGACGGGGGCCATTGGCCCCCGTCCGATGGCCGACGCTTAAGCGAGAGCCTTGCCGTTGACGCTGACGTCCACGTCGACGTTGCCACGGGTCGCATGCGAGTAGGGGCAGACGTCTTCGTGCGCGGTCTTCACGATTTCCTGGGCGGTCGCGTCATCGACGCCCGGCAGGCTGACGGCCAGCTTCACGTTGATCGCGAAGCCCGAGCCCTGGCGCGGGCCGATGCCCACTTCGCTCTTCACCGAAGCGCCATCGACGTTGACCTTCTTCTGGCCGGCGACGAAGCGCACGGCGCCCTCGAAGCATGCGGCGTAGCCCGCGGCGAACAGCTGTTCCGGGTTGCTGCCACCACCGGCGCCACCCATTTCCTTCGGCAGGCGCAGCTGCAGGTCGATCAGGCCATCGCTGCTCTTGACGTGACCCTCGCGGCCGCCGGCGACTTCGGCGTGGGCGGTGTAGAGGACCTTTTCGATCTTGGAGACGTTGCTCATGAGGGCTTTCCTTTCTGGTGACAGGGGAGGAAGCACCGGGTCAGTCCCGGGCCGTGAAGCTAGTAGAGCACGCAATTAAATCGCGCGCAATCTAATTAATGCGAGGCGACTATCCATGTTGCCATTCGTTCAGTTTAGAACGCGTCGACCATAGACGAAGTTTTCCTTCCAATAGGTGCCATCGAGCTCATCGAGGCGCACGGTGCCGCCCGAGTTGGGTGCGTGGACGAAGCGGCCCTTGCCGACGTAGACGCCGACATGGCTGACATGGCCACGGCCGAAGAACACCAGGTCGCCGCTCGCCAGGTCGGATTCGCTGATCTTCGGCTTGTCGAGGTCGGCCATTTCGGTGGACGTGCGCGGCAGGCGAAGTCCCGTCGAGGTCAGGTAGATGTAATTGACCAGGCCACTGCAATCGAAGCCGCCGGCCGGCGTGTTGCCGCCCCAGCGGTACGGGGTGCCCACCAGGCCGATCGCGCGGAACAGGACGTCGTTGGCGGCGTCCGGCGGCGGGGCCGCTGCCGGCTTCGTCGACCAGTTCAGGTTTTTCGCGAGTGGTACGGCAGATGCCGGGTTATTGCGCTGGGACGACGAGGAGCGCTTGTGCGGGGTGCTTCCGCACGCGGCGAGCAACGCCAGGGCGGCCGCCATCGCCACGAAGCCAAGGGCGCGCAGCGGGCGAAGGGTGGGCTTGGCTGGGTGCATCGGGCGTTTCCCCTGTAAGGATCGGCACGGGGAGGTTATCAAATCAATAGGTTGCGTGGAATACCTCGCAACTCGCGCGAATTTATCTCCTGGACAGGGCGCCGCAGGCCGGTTCGGCCGTTAGACTCACGGCATGGAAAGATCGCGAAGTGATGTGCTGATCATGGGCGGCGGGGTGATCGGCCTTGCCTGCGCGCTCTACCTGCTGAAAGCAGGGGCCAGCGTGCGGATCCTCGAGCAGCACACCCCGGGCAGCGGCAGTTCGCACGGCAACTGCGGCACCGTGACGCCCAGCCACGCCGGCCCGCTGACCATGCCAGGCATGGTCGGGACCGCGCTGCGCTCCATGCTGCGGAAGGACGCGCCGATCTATGTCGACCCGCTGCCGGATCCGGAGCGGGCGCGCTGGCTGCTCGGTTTCGCACGGCGCTGCACCTGGCGCGATTTTCAGCGAGCGGGCGAGGCGCGGGGTGCGATCCTTGCGCGCTCGCGCACCCTGATCGGCGAGCTGGTCGGTATCGATGAGCTCGATTGCGAGTTCGAAGATGTCGGCGAGCTTTACGTGTATCGCGACGAGCGCGCGCTGCAGCACGATCGCGCCCACGTCGAGCTGTTGCGCCGTCTCGGCATGGATGTCCGCGTGCTCATGGGCGATGACGTGCTGGCGCTGGAGCCGGCCCTGCGCGATGGCGTCGTCGGCGGCCTGCTGCATCCCGGTGATGCGCGCCTGCGGCCTGACCTGTTCGTCGCGGAGTTGACCCGCCGCGTGCGCGAGCTGGGCGGTGCGATCGAAACCGGTGCGCGCATCGACTCGTTTGTCACCGAAGGCGACCGCATCACCCACGTGCGCACGACGGGCGGCGTCTTCAGCGGCGACCGCGTCGTGATGGCGCTCGGTGCGTGGTCGCCGCTACTCGGTCGCCTGCTCGACATCCGCCTGCCCATGCAACCCGGCAAAGGCTATTCACTGACCTGGGACCAGCCGCCCGTCAACGCGCCCACGCATTCGCTGGTGCTGCGCGAAGCGGCTGTCTGCGTGACGCCGTGGACATCGGGCTACCGGCTTGGCAGCACGATGGAGTTTTCCGGCTTCAACGAAGGCCTCAACGAGGTGCGCCTGGACGCCTTGCGCCGGCGCGCAGCGGATTACCTGTACGAACCCGAGGGGCAGGGCGAGGTCACGCCTTGGTGGGGCTGGCGCCCGATGAGCGTCGACGAGGTGCCGGTGATCGGGCCGAGTTCGCGCTGGTCGAACCTCGTGTACGCCACGGCGCACGGCATGCTCGGCATCAGCATGTCGGCGGCGACGGGCGAGCTCGTCGCCAACCTGCTTGCGGGCCCGGCACCGGTGCTCGATGCGACGCCGTACTCGCCGGCGCGCTTCGGTTTATAACGCGCGCGCTTTTTCACACGCGGGCACCGGCCGGCTTTGCTACGGTGTCGTTTCCCTCATTCCCGACCCCGTGGAGCCATGCATGTCCGACGAAGCCTTCGACCTTATCGTGATCGGCGGTGGCTCGGGCGGCCTGTCTTCCGCGATCCGCGCGGCGAAGCACGGCGCGAAGGTTGCGCTCGTCGAGCCAAGGGAACTGGGTGGCGTTTGCGTCAACGTGGGCTGCGTGCCGAAGAAAGCCATGTGGTACGCGGCGCAGATGGCGGAAGCGCAATACATCGCCGCGGACTACGGCTTCACCGACAAGCCCGGCATGCTCGACTGGCCAGGTTTCATCGATCGCCGCAACGCGTATATCGACCGCATCCACGCCAGCTACCAGCAACAACTGGATAAGTGGAAGATCACCCTGGTGCACGAGATGGCCCGTTTCATCGAGCCGCACCGGATCGCCGCGGGCGATCGCGTGCTCACGGCGCCCCACGTCATCATCGCTACCGGCTCCGCGGCGAACACGCTGGACAAGCCGGGCTTCGAACACAGCGTTACCTCGGATGGGTTCTTCGACCTGCGTGCCTGCCCGCAGCGCACGGCCATCATCGGCGGCGGCTACATCGCCGTGGAACTGGCGGGGGTGCTGCGTGCGCTGGGCAGCGAGGTGGACCTGTACGTGCGTGGGCGCCTGATGAGCAGCTTCGATGAAGAGATGGCGTACCAGCTCGGTGAAGAGATGGCCAAGCACGGCATCAACATCAACTACTCGTGCCAGATCGATGCCGCGCACAAGGTCGATGGCCGGTTGCTGCTGGATTGCGACAAGGGCACCCGGCCGGGGCCGTACGACCTCCTGGTCCAGGCCGTGGGGCGGCATGGCAATACGGAGTCGCTCGGTCTCGATGCGATCGGCCTCGGCACCAACGACGAAGGGCAGATCGAGGTCGACGATTTCCAGGAGACCGGCATCCCTGGCGTGTATGCCGTGGGCGATGTCACCCAGCGGCTGGCCCTGACGCCCGTCGCCGTCAATGCCGGGCGGCAGCTGGCCGACCGCCTGTTCGGCGGCGCGAAGGATGCGAAGCTCGATTACCAGAACGTCCCGAGCGTCGTGTTCTCACACCCGCCGCTTGGCACCGTCGGCATGAACGAGCAGCAGGCGCGGGCGAAGTTCGGCTCCGACGTACACCTGTACAAGCAAACCTTCGTGCCCATGCAGCTGGCGCTGGCGCACCGCCCCATGTATGTGCGGTTCAAGCTGATCTGCGTGGGCCATGACTCGCGCATCGTCGGCATGCAGATGCTGGGGCCGGGCGTGGACGAGATCCTCCAGGGCTTCGCCGTGGCGATCAAGATGGGCGCCACCAAGGCCGACCTCGACGCGACCATGGCGATCCACCCGACCTCGGCCGAGGAAATGGTGACCATGGGTGATCGGGTCCCCGGCTGAGCGGTACACTGGCGCCATGACCCCGTATTCCCTGCACCGCGGCAACGCGCCGCTCCTGATCAGCCTGCCGCACAACGGCAGCGTCATCCCCGATGAGATCGCCGCGCGCATGAAGCGGCCGGCGCGCCACTCGCCCGATACGGACTGGCACGTGGGCGAGCTGTACGATTTTGCGAAGGGCCTGGGCGCCAGCGTCATCCGCCCGGTGGTTTCTCGCTATGTCGTCGACCTCAACCGCCCCTCCGACGGCCATGCGCTGTACCCGGGCAAGAAGGAGACAGGCCTGGTCCCCACCATCATGTTCGACGGCCACGACATCTACCGCGGTGGCGCCGAGCCCGATGGCAAGGAGATCGCCGACCGGGTGAAGCACTGGTGGAAGCCGTACCACAAGGCGCTGGCCGATGAGCTGGCCCGCCTGAAGGGCCAGTTCGGCCATGTGGTGCTGTGGGATGGCCACTCGATCCGCAGCCACGTGCCCATGCTGTTCGATGGCCGCCTGCCCGATTTCAACCTGGGCACCGCCGATGGCATCAGCTGCGCGAGCGGGCTGCAGGCGAAGGTCGCCGCCATCCTCGAGGCGCAGGGCGATTACTCGTATGTCGTGAACGGACGCTTCAAGGGCGGTTACATCACCCGTAACTACGGCCGCCCGGAAGACGGCGTGAGCGCCATCCAGCTCGAACTGTCGCAGATCACCTATATGGACGAAGACAGTTTCGAATACCTGCCGAAGAAGGCCGCGCGCGTGCAGGTACTGATCGGCGAGATGCTCAAGGCCTGCCTCGACGGCACGCAGCAGCTCACGGCCTGACCCACTGCCGTTGTGGGAGCGTGCTTGCACGCGATGGGTGCTGGCGCCACCTCCCATCGCGTGCAAGCACGCTCCCACACCTAAGCCTGGGAAGGCAGCGCCGCCACGCACTTCAGCTCAATGGCGATAGGCGTCGGCAATGACGTGATGCCCACCGTCGTGCGGCACGCATCGACGCCGGCGAAGGCTTCCGCGTAGAGCTTGTTGTATGTCGCGAAATCGCGCGCCATGTGGGTCAGGAACACCGTGACGTCCACCAGGTCCTCCCAGCGTGCGCCACTGGCTTCCAGCACGGCGCGGACGTTGGCGAACACCTGGCGGCACTGCGCCTCGATGTCGTAAGACACGAGGATGCCGTTCGCATCCATGACGTTGCCGGGCACGATGTTCGTCCCTGGCGTGCGTGGCCCCACGCCCGACAGGAACAAGAGGTTGCCCACGCGACGCGCGTGCGGATACGCGCCGACGGGCGCTGGCGCGCCGTCGGTGCGGACGATGTCAGAGCCCGTGGTCGATGCAGACATTCCGTGCCTCCGTGAAGAATCGCATGGCCTCGAAGCCGCCTTCGCGGCCCACCCCTGATTGCTTGCCGCCGCCGAACGGCGTGCGCAGGTCGCGCAGCATCCAGCAGTTGACCCAGACGATACCGAATTCCAGCTTCGCCGCCATGCGGTGGGCGCGCGAGATGTCACGCGTCCACAGCGAGGCTGCCAGCCCGTAAGGCGTGCCGTTGGCGATCGCCAGCGCTTCGTCCTCGGTATCGAACGGGATGAGCGTGACTACCGGCCCGAAGATTTCTTCCTGGTTGGTGGCCGCATCGAAGGCGAGCCCTTCGATGACCGTCGGCGCCACGAACCAGCCGTCCGCGCAGCGGCCGTCGAGCCGCACCTGCTCGCCACCCAACAGCACCTCGCCACCCTCGGCGCGTGCTCGCTCGATGCAGGCGATGACCTTGTCGAAGTGCGCCTTCGAAACCAGCGCGCCCAGGTCGCTTCCGGCATCCTCCGGATCGCCCACGCGCAGTGCACGGACGCGCTCGAGATACGCCGCGCGGAAGCGCTCGTAGATCCCGCGCTGTACGAGCAGACGCGAGCCGCACAGGCAGATCTCACCCTGGTTCGCGAAGCCCGAGCGGACGATGGTGGCCATCGTCTTGTCATTGAAATCGAAGTCATCGAAGACGATGGCAGGATTCTTGCCACCGAGTTCGAGCGAAACCTTCTTGAGCCGTGGTGCGGCGGCGGAGGCAATGGCGACGCCGGTGCGCGTGCTGCCGGTGAACGAAATGGCTTTCACCGCGTCGTGGACCACGATGGCTTCGCCTACCGCCGGCCCCGTGCCATGCACGATGTTGAAGATACCGTCGGGGAAGCCCGCCTCCTGTACCAGCGTGCCGAGCAGCCACGCCGTGTGCGGGGTGACTTCGGACGGCTTGGCGACGACCGCATTGCCCGCCGCGAGCGCCGGCGCGACCTTCCATGTGAACAGGTAGAGCGGCAGGTTCCACGGACTGATGCAGCCGACGACGCCGAGGGGCAGGCGCAGGGTGTAGTTGATCGCGCCGTGTTCCATCGCATGCGATTCGCCGGCGAACTGCGTGGCGGCTGCCGCGAAGAAGCGCAGGTTGGCGATCGCGCGTGGGATATCGAGCTGGCGGGCCAGGGCCAGCGGCTTGCCGCTGTCGCGCGACTCCGCCGCGGCGAACTCGTCCAGCCGTGCTTCGATCAGGTCGGCCAGGCGGTACAGGCAGCGCGCGCGTGCATCGGATGGCAGGGTCGACCAGCGGAGCAGGGCGGCCGACGCCGCGGCGACGGCGTCGGCGACGTCCTCGGCCGTCGAGTCGGGACCGCGGGCGTACGCCTGCCCGACAGCCGGCTCGACCACTTCGAGGTAGCGGCCGCCGCGTGGTACGCGGGGCTCGCCGTTGATCAGGTTGCTGAAGGTCAGCATGGGCGGCGGGCTCAGTTCAGGCTGCGCGTGCGGCCGCCATCCACGGCCAGGCTGACGCCGTTGATGTAGCCCGCGGCAGGGCTGGCGAGGAACGCGATCACCGCACCGACTTCGGCGGGATCACCGAAGCGCGCGGCAGGCACGCTGGCGAGCAGGCCGCGCTCCACCTCATCGCGGCCGCGGCCGGCCTTCACGCTGGACTCCACCAGGGCATCCAGGCGCGGCGTCCGGGTGTAGCCGGGCAGCACGTTGTTCACGGTGACGCCGTCGTGGGCCACCTCGGCCGATAGCGTCTTCGCCCAGCCGGCCATGGCCGCGCGCACGGTGTTGGAGACGCCCAGGTTCGGGATCGGCTCCTTTACCGAGGTGGAAATGACGTTGATGATGCGGCCGTAGTGCGCCTCGCGCATGCCGGGCAGGCAGGCCTGCAACAGCACCTGGGCGCTGATCACGTGCTGGCGGTAAGCCGTGAGGAAGGCCTCGGTATCCGCCGCGTGCACGGCGCCGGGCGGCGGGCCGCCGCTGTTGTTCAGCAGGATATGGACCGCGTGGTCCTTCACGACACTGGCGACGGCCGCCGCGAGCGCGTCGGTGTCGAGCATGTCGACGGCGAGGTAGCTGTGCTTCTGCCCGGCCTGGGCGGCGGGCAACTCGGCGGCCAGCGCCTTGAGCGCATCGGCGGAGCGGGAGAGCAGGGTGAGGCTGGCCCCGAGTTCGGCCAGTTCGAACGCCGTGGCCCTTCCTATCCCTTGCGAGGCGCCGCAGACCAGTGCGTGACGTCCGGTGAGGCGAAGATCCATGCGGCGCTCCTTGGTGGGTGGCGGGCGGTCAGCCCTGTTTCATCGCCCACCACTGTATCGCCATCGCGGCGAACCAGCACGGCCAGGCCAGCCACGGCGTCCGCCGCCACCAGGCCTGCCAGCGGTTAAGGTCGTCGTCGTTGAACAGGGCCGGGGCATCCGAGCGCAGGACCCGGCGCATGCGCAGCCAGTTGGCCATGCCGTTCGGCCGGCCGGTATCGGCCTCGGTGATCGTCCGCCAATGGTCGGGGTAGCGCTTGCGCAGCAGGCGGGTGAACCGCCACTGCGCGATGAAGTGCAGGAGGAAGAAGACGATCGCACCGAACAGGAGCAGGAGGTAGGCGTAAACCGCGGTGACCATGGCGCTTAGCTACCCTTTTCCTTCTTCTGCGCATCCTTGCCGAGCAGGTCGGTGCTGACCACGTCCTTGAGCGTATTGATCACGCCATTGCCGGGCGCGGCCTGGCCGCAGACGGCATTCTTCAGCGCGCTCTTGTAGCTGTCGTTCTCGATACCGACGTACACCACGCCATCCGGACCGTGCTGGATCTTGAAGTTGCCGGTCGAGTTCATCTTGATCGGCGCCTCGGCCGAGAACGTCGTGGGCGACTGCTCCCAGTAGGTCTGGCTCTTCTGCTGCTTGGCCGAGGAGTACACCACGAGGTAGCGCGCGCGGTCGTCTTCCACCTTGAACTTGCCGAAGGCGCCGGTCGTCTCGCTGGTCCAGCCGATGTACTCGCACAGCTGGATGTCTTCCGCGTGCAGCGGCTGGAAGGCATCGTCCAGGATCACCACCGTCGGCGCGAACAGGTAGCTCGAGCTCAGCCAGCGACCATTGAGCTCGGACTTGAGCGCGATGGTGTAGGGCATCTGCGCGCCCTGCGGCAGGCGGAACGCAAGGAAGTAGCTGCGATCGCCGTTGAGGCTGGCGACCGGCGTGTCCTTGGTCAGCGCGAAGCGCTTGGGCTGCCAGGGCAGCATGTCCTGGTAGGACAGGTCGGCGAAGCTGCCACAACACGGGTCGGCGCTATCGAGCGCCTTGCGCGCGAGGTCCACCGTGATCGACGGGTTCTCCGGCGGGCGGAAGTTGGGCGGCACGATGGTCTTGCAGCCGCCCAGCACGGTGAGGGCGGCGGCAAGCGGGAGCAGGCGATTGAGTAAACGGGGCATGATCGATTCGTTGGTTTAAAACTCGGCGCTCCCTGCCGCACGGGGATACGGGATGGCATCACGGATGTTGCCCAGGCCGCAGACGTAGACCAGCAGGCGCTCGAAGCCCAGGCCGAAGCCGGCGTGGGGCACGGTGCCGTAGCGGCGCAGGTCGCGGTACCAGTTGTAGGTGTCCTTATCGAGCTTGAACTGGTCCATGCGGCGATCGAGGTAGTCCAGGCGCTCTTCGCGCTGGGCACCGCCGATGATCTCGCCGATGCCGGGAGCCAGCACGTCCATCGCGGCCACGGTCTTGCCGTCGTCGTTCAGGCGCATGTAGAAGGCCTTGATCTCTTCCGGGTAGTTCATGACGACCACGGGACGGCCCACATGTTCCTCGGCGAGGAAGCGCTCGTGCTCGGTCTGCAGGTCGACACCCCAGGCCACCGGGTGCTCGAACTTCTTGCCGGACTTCTGCAGGATCGTGATCGCATCGGTGTAATCGATGCGCTCGAAGGGCTTCGCGATGAAATCCTCGAGGCGCTTCACGGCGCCCGGCATCACGCGTTCGTCGAAGAACGCCATGTCGTCGGCGCGCTCATCGAGCACGGCCTTGAAGATGCCCTTCAGGAACACCTCGGCCAGGTCGGCGATGTCGCTGAGCGTGGCGAAGGCCACTTCCGGCTCGACCATCCAGAACTCGGCCAGGTGGCGCGTGGTGTTGGAGTTTTCGGCGCGGAAGGTGGGGCCGAAGGTGTACACCTTGCTCATCGCCATGGCGTAGCCCTCGACGTTGAGCTGGCCCGACACGGTGAGGAAGGCTTCGCGGCCGAAGAAATCCTTCTTCCAGTCGATGCCGCCCTTGTCGTCGCGGGGCAGGTTGGCGAGGTCGAGCGTGGACAGGCGGAACATATCGCCCGCGCCTTCGGCATCGGACGTGGTGATGATCGGGGTGTTGATCCAGAAGAAGCCCTGCTCCGTGAGGATGCGGTGGATCGCCATCATCATGGTGTGGCGCACGCGGGTGACGGCGCCGAACAGGTTGGTGCGCGGGCGCAGGTGCGCCACTTCGCGCAGGAACTCCATGGAGTGCTGCTTGGGCTGGATCGGGTAGGTGAGCGGGTTCTCGACGAAGCCGGTGACCTCGATCTTCGTGGCCTGGATCTCGAAGGCCTGGCCCTTGCCCTGCGAGGGCACGAGCTTGCCGGTGGCGATGACGCCCGCGCCGGCCGAGAGATTCTTCACGTCAGTCTCGTAATTGGCGAGATCGGCCGTGGCCACCACCTGGATGGGGGCGAAGCAGGAGCCATCGCTCACGTTAACGAAGGAAAGGCCGCCCTTGGATTCGCGCAGGGTGCGTACCCAGCCGCGAACCGTGACTTCATGTTCCGCCGCGGCCGTGCCGCCGGCGAGGGCCTGCTTGACGCTTACCACCGTCATATCGATTGAAACTCCAGAAAGGGCGCCGCATATCGGGCGGATAGGAACATGACCCTGTATAATAAAGTAACGGTCGCGTGAACGGCACCGTCCCCTGGGTATACCACGGCAAGAAAGCGTTTTGATGAGCATCCAGATCACTCCCGCCGCGTCCGATCGCATGCGCGCCTTCCTCGCGAAGGCGCCCGAGGCCGCGGGCGTCCGTTTTGCCGTGAAGCGCATGGGCTGCTCGGGTTTCGGCTACGTGGTCGACCTGGCAGGGGCCATCGCCCCGGAGGACCAGGTGCTGGATATCGACGGCATCCGGGTCGTGGTCGATCCCAAGAGCCTCCCGCTGGTCGATGGCACCCTCATCGATTTCCAGCGCCAGGGGCTGAACGCCTCCTTCGTCTTCCACAACCCCAATGCCACCGGGGAATGTGGGTGCGGCGAGTCGTTTACGGTCTCTTGACCTAACTCCCTCATTCTCCTTAAAATGCGCGGCTACCTCTCCGTCCGGAGGGGTTTCTTGCCTCACCGGTTCGCCCGGGAGGCTGCCATCCCCGCAAGGGGTGCATCCACAAGGAGCCACCATGCGTCATTATGAAGTTGTGTTCCTGGTCCACCCGGACCAGAGCGAACAGGTGCCCGCCATGATCGAGCGTTACAAGACGCTGATCGAAGGCGACAACGGCAAGATCCACCGTCTCGAAGACTGGGGCCGCCGCCAGCTGGCTTACCCGATCGAGAACCTCGCCAAGGCTCACTACGTGATGCTGAACATCGAGGTTTCCCAGAACGCGCTGAACGAGCTCGAGACGGGTTTCCGTTTCAACGACGCCGTCCTGCGCCACCTGGTCATCCGCCGTGACGAAGCCGACACCGAACAGTCGTTCATCCTGAAGAGCAAGGAAAAGGATGAGCAGAAGGGTTCGCGTGGCCGCCGTGACGACGACAGCGACGACCGTGGCGTCAACGACAACGATCGCGACAGCGACGATTAATCGGGGAATACAGACATGTCCAAGTTTTTCCGCCGCCGTAAGTTCTGCCGTTTCACCGCCGAGGGCGTGAAAGAGATCGATTACAAGGATCTCAACACCCTGCGCCAGTACATCACTGAGAACGGCAAGATCGTCCCGAGCCGCATCACCGGCACGAAGGCCCGCTACCAGCGCCAGCTGGCGACCGCTATCAAGCGCGCCCGCTTCCTGTCGCTGCTGCCGTACACCGACAACCACGACGTCTGATCGTCCTGGCGCCTTGCTCCCTTAAAGGGCAGGGCGCCTGGTTCAGGCGAACATTTCGGACAACCGTCCTGGCTGCATGGGCCACACCCGTGCTAACGAAAAGGAAAATCCCATGGAACTCATCCTCCTCGAGAAGGTGAAGAACCTCGGTAACCTCGGCGACAAGGTCAACGTCAAGCCGGGTTACGGTCGTAACTTCCTCCTCCCGACCGGCAAGGCCGCTCGCGCGACCGCCGCCAACCTCGAAGCGTTCGAAGCACGTCGTGCCGAGTACGAAGCCAAGGCCAAGGACCAGCTGTCCGGCGCCGAGGGTCGTGCCGCCAAGCTCGACGGCGCCGAAGTCACCATCGAAGTCAACGCTTCGCCGGAAGGCAAGCTGTTCGGCTCGGTCACCCCGCGTGACGTGGCAGAGGCCCTGACCGCCAAGGGTCTGCCGGTCGACAAGAGCGAAGTGATCCAGGCCGAAGGCCCGTTCCGCAACACCGGCGAGTACGACGTCATCGTCGTCCTGCACGCCGACGTGCAGCAGACGGTCAAGGTCAAGGTCGTCGGCGCGTAAGCACCGCACCACCGCAAGATCCGGAGACGGGCGCCCATGTGGCGCCCGTTTTCGTTCGTGGCTCCTACATTTCTCATGTGAGAGTCGGCCTGCTCTATCTCAGATGTTCCGATACAACGAGGTAAAACAACGCACTGCAAGCCACGCGTTGGCGCCGCCGAGCTCGCCTGCCTACATTCGCTGGTCAAGCAAGCGGCAGGATCAGGTAGTCGATGAAGCAGTGGTGGTGGCGGTCATGCATGGGCGTGGCCGGGAGTTCGATGGCGGGGATGTCGGCGTACGCCGCGGAAGTGCCCCAGGAAAGTGCGCCGTACATCGAGGCGCGCTACCGATACAGCAACCTGCACTCCGATGGTAAGCCTCGACGCGGCCATGCCAACACGGCGCGCCTGCAACTCGGCTACCACTGGGTCATCGGCGATGGGTGGAGTGCCTACGGCGAAGGCATCCGGACCTGGTCCCTGTTCGGCCGGCAGTACGACGACGGCTCGGCGCGGATCACCCCTTACCCCACCGAGGCCGATCCTTCGTCCACCGGCATCACCAACGCCTGGGTCAACTACGCGGGCGACGATCTCGCCGTGCGTGCCGGCCGCCAGTACGTGCTGCTCGATAACGGGCGGTTCTTCAGCAGCAACGGGTGGCGGCAGAACCTGCAGTCATTCGACGGGGCGCGCATCAGCTGGCGGCCCGTGGATGGCGCGGTGCTCAGCTACTACTGGCTGGGCCGTGTGAACCGCACGGTGGGTGCCGATTTCCATGATCGCGACCAGCGCCGATGGAAACTCGACGCGCACATGTTGCATGTCGAGCAGGCCTTGCCCGTCGGCAAACTCACCGGATACGGCTACTTCGTGCGTAACGACACGGCGTCGGCCAACTCCGTGAAGACCCTCGGGCTGCGTTATACCGGCAGCGAGACCCTCGGACAGCGCGGGCCTGTGCTCGCCTGGACCGCCGAGTGGGCGCGCCAGTACGACTACGCCAACAACCCGGCTGACTTCAGCCTTGGCTATCACCTGGTCGACGCCACTATCGGCTACGCGCCGCTATCGGTGCGCTTTGGCGAGGAGAAGCTCGGTGGCAACGGGCGCAACGCGGTGAACGTCGCTTATGGCGCGGCACGGGCCTTCAATGGCTGGGTCGTGGCCTTCCGCATCCCCAACAGTGGGCTGAGCGAACGTTTCGTGGGTTTGCAGGGTGCGGTGGACGTGGGAAGGCCGGCGACGTGGCAGGTGACGTACCGCCACTTCCGGCCTGTGCAGGGCCGGGCGATGCTCGGCGATGAAGTGGATATCGGCCTGCTGGTGGATCTTGGGCGCGGTTTCTCGGTGGACCTGCAGTACGGCGACTACCGCGCGCATCGCCATGGCGTGGATGAACGGAAGTTCTGGCTGATTGGCGAGTACCGCTACGGAAAACCGCCGAAATAGCCCGCATCGTGGCTTTCCCACAACTTATCCACAGACTTATCCTCTCAACGCGTGCGACCCCGGCGCGTATCATGGCGGCACGGCAACCCGGGCCCGGGTCAGTGCCGGCTGCATGACGAGGTAATCCATGTCCTTCAATCCCGAGCGCGGCAACCGCGGCGAACGTGGTGAGCGCGGTGAGCGCCGCCGCCGCGAGCCCTCCGCCATCGATGCCCTTCGCGTCCCGCCCAATTCGATCGAGGCGGAGCAGGCGGTGCTGGGCGGCCTGATGCTCTCGCCGGATTCGCTGGACAAGGTGGCCGACAAGCTCACCGACGAGGATTTCTACCGCAAGGATCACCGGATGATCTGGCGGGCCATCAATGAGCTGGCCGGCAAGGGCATGCCCTGCGACGCCATCACGCTCGGCGAGTGGTTCCAGTCCAACGACATGGACGAGATGATGGGCGGCCCTGCCTATCTGCTCGAGCTCGCGAACTCGACGCCCAGCGCCGCGAACATCGCGGCCTATGGCGATATCGTTCGCGAGAAGTCCGTGCTGCGCAAACTGATCGATGCCGGTACCGCGATCACCGAGGATGGCTTCCGCCCCGAGGGCAAGAGCGTCCAGGAAGTGATGGAGCTGGCCGAGCAGCGCGTGTTCCGTATCGCGGAATCCGGCGCGCGCGGCAAGAAAGACATCGTCTCCATGCGCGAAGCCGTGAGCGACGCGTTCCGCCAGCTGACCGAGCGCTACGAGAACCGTGGCCAGCTCACCGGCCTGTCGACGGGCTTCACCGACCTGGATGAACTGACCGCGGGCCTGCAGCCATCCGACCTGATCATCGTCGCGGCGCGTCCCTCGATGGGTAAGACCGCGTTCGCGCTGAACCTGGCCGAAGCCGCCGCCATGCGCTCGAAGAAGGCGGTAGCGGTGTTCTCGATGGAAATGTCGGCCTCGCAGCTGGCGTTCCGTCTTATCTCCTCGCTTGGCCGCATCCACGCGCAGCACCTGCGCAACGGCGACCTGGCCGAGGAGGACTGGCCGCGGGTCACCTCGGCGATCACCATGCTTTCCGACGCCAAGATCTTCATCGACGACACGCCCGCGATGTCGCCGGTGGAAATGCGTTCGCGCTCGCGCCGCCTCCAGCGCGAGCACGGCCTGGGCCTGATCGTCATCGACTACCTGCAGCTCATGCAGATCCCTGGCCATAGCGAAAACCGCGCGACGGAAATCTCGGAGATCTCGCGCGGCCTGAAGGCACTGGCCAAGGAACTCAACGTTCCGGTCATCGCGCTCTCCCAGCTCAACCGCTCGCTGGAACAGCGCGCCGACAAGCGCCCCATGATGTCCGACCTTCGCGAATCCGGCGCTATCGAGCAGGATGCGGACGTCATCATGTTCATTTACCGCGACGACTACTACAACAAGGAATCGCCCGATAAGGGCCTGGCCGAGATCATCATCGGCAAGCAGCGTAACGGCCCGACCGACACCGTGAAGCTGGCCTTCCTTGGCCACTACACCAAATTCGAGAACTGGGCTCCGGATTCCTACGTAGGCACGTTCGACTGATCGGCGTACCCTCGTCCCATCGACGGGGGTACGCATGGCCAGCGACCACTACGACGTCCTGATCATCGGTGCCGGGCTCTCCGGAGTCGGCATGGCCTGCCGGCTGGCCATGGCCTGCCCGGGCAAGCGCGTGGGCATCTTGGAGCGGCGCCGCTCCATGGGGGGCACCTGGGACCTGTTCCGCTACCCCGGCGTGCGTTCCGATTCCGACATGTTCACCTTCGGCTTCGGCTTCCGGCCGTGGAACGAGCTGAAGGTCCTGGCGGACGGGCCGGCGATCCTCAAGTACATCCACGATACGGCTCGCGCCTGGTCCATCGAGCGGCTCGTCCGTTTCGGCATGCGCACCACGCATGCGTCGTGGTCCTCGGAGTCGTCGCAGTGGACCGTGACGGCCCGGGACGAAGACGACATCGAGCATCGGTTCACCACGGACTTCCTCGTGGGCTGCACGGGCTACTACGCCTACGAACAAGGCTACGTGCCTGATTACCCCGGCCGGGAACGGTTCCAGGGGCAGTTCGTGCACCCACAGCACTGGCCGGCGGATATGTCGTGGGAGGGGAAGCGCGTAGTGGTGATCGGTAGTGGCGCCACCGCGATCACGCTGGTACCGGCGCTTGCGCGCGAGGCGGCCCACGTCACGATGCTGCAGCGCTCGCCCGGCTATGTGCTTTCCGTTCCCTCGCGCGATGCCATTTCCTCGCTACTGCTGCACGTGTTGCCTGAGCGCACCGTGTACCGCTGGGCGCGTGGCCGCAACATCGCATTGCAGCGGTTGCTATATCGCGCGGCGATGCGCTGGCCGAGGCGCATGCGTTCCCTGTTGCTGGCTGGCGTACGGCACCGGCTGGATGGCGCCGCTTCGCTCGCCGACTTTTCACCGTCGTACGATCCGTGGACGCAGCGACTGTGCGTCGTTCCGGACAACGACCTGTTCGATGCGTTGCGCGCGGGGAAGGCCTCGGTGTGGACCGACACGGTGGCCTCGTTCACGCCGACCGGCCTCAAGCTCGCATCGGGCGCGACCCTCGATGCCGATATCGTCGTCAGCGCCACGGGGTTCAAATTGCAGGTGCTTGGCGGCATGACGCTCGATGTCGATGGCGAGGCGCGCGATCCCGGCAAGCTTCTGACCTACAAAGGCGTGCTCCTCGATGGCATCCCAAATGCCGCGGTGCTGTTCGGGTACATAAACGCCTCGTGGACGCTGAAGGTCGATCTTGCCGCGCAGTACGTCTGCCGCCTGTTGGCCTGGATGGAGGCGCGCGGCGTTAGGGCGGTCGCCCCGAAGTCGCCACCGGGCGAGGCCACCGAGGCCTGCATCATGGATGCCCTCCGCGCCGGCTACGTCATGCGCGGCGAATCGCAACTGCCCAGGCAGGGCAGGGGGCGCCCCTGGCAAGTCACCCATCGCTACGAGATCGACCGCCAGGTCCTCCTCGAAGAACCGATCGACGACCCGGTTCTCGAAGCCCGATAACGCCTTTGGGGCCCCTGTGGGAGCGCGCTTGCGCGCGATTTCTCACGCCAACGGCTAGCTGCCCGGACGCAGATGCGGCCCCACCCGCCGCTCCAGCAGCATCACCAACTCCGGTTGCATGTAGTCAAAGTCATCCGGAATGTCGACGCAGAGCAATCGCGCCTTCCCGAGTCCCTTTCGGAACCCATTCCGCAACTTCGCCAGATGCGCCTTTTCCATGACGACAATCAGCTCCGCCCACTGCACCTGCTCCATGGTCAGGAGGCAATCCGCATCATGGTTCACGCCCGCGGAGTCGGTCTCCACGCCTGGCCATGATGCGAAAACCTGCTCAGCCGTGGGGCTGCGCAGGCGGTTCTTGCCACAGAGAAAGAGGACACGGGTCATGGGCCTATCCTAGCCGGTATGTGACCGCCTCCCGTTGCACTGGTCCACCGATTCATCGACTATCGGCGGTGGCCAAGAAGGCCGGGGGAGGGAATCCATGCGCTGTTTCGTGCACCACGATAGGGATGCTGTGGCCGTGTGCCGCAGTTGCTTGAGTCGCTAACGCACTCTTTTGAGGGATACAGCATGCTCCGTACCGTGCTCGTCGCTTTTCTTGCAGGTTCCACCCTGGCTGCCGCCGCCGCAGACCGCCAGGTACTCCCGGAACACCCCACGGCAGACCAGAAGACCGATATCGAAAACCGCCTCAACGACTGGCCGCAGCTGGGCCGCTATGCGAAGGAGAACGCTACCGTCCCGGCGCTGAAGCCGGGCGAGAAGCGCGTCGTCTTCATGGGTGACTCCATCACCGACGGGTGGGGACGGCAGGTCGGCGAATTCTTCCCGGGGAAGGGCTACATCAACCGCGGTATCAGTGGCCAGACCACGCCGCAGATGCTGGTGCGTTTTCGCGCCGACGTCATCGCACTCAAGCCTTCGGTGGTCGTCATCCTTGCCGGCACCAATGACATCGCTGGCAACACAGGACCTGAGTCGTTGCAGACGATTGAAAACAATCTCACTTCGATGGCTGAACTTGCCCGCGCGAACGGCATCCATGTCGTCATCGCGAATCTGCTGCCGATCAGTAATTACAACGATCCCACGTCCAGCCAGCGCAGGCCGCCGGCGGACATCAAGGCGCTCAACACGTGGATTCGTGACTACACCGCGCGCGAACACCTTGGCTTCATCGACTATTTCAGCGCGACGGTCGACAAGACCGGCCAGTTGCGTGCGGATCTCAGTGGCGATGGCCTGCATCCGAACGCGGCGGGTTACGTGATCATGGCGCCGCTCGCGCAGAAGGCGATCGACGAGGCACTCGCTGACAAGCGGTCCTGATTTGTAGGCGATTGCCCACAACTGCGAGTGGGTAATTCGCACGCGATTTTAGGAGTTCTCCTAATCGAGTCCTTGCGCGACGACCGATAGCATTCAACGGTCTCGCGACAGCCTGTCCGTCCACGCGCCCGAAGCCCGGGCAGGTTTTTCTTTCCGGGCGCGCAAGGACAGGGACCCCTCATGGAACTCTTCAACAAGCAGGCCGCCATTCTCGTGGCGGCTATCGGCAGCACGTTCGCGCTTTCCGCGTGCAATGCCAGCAACCCGCTGGTCACGAAGTCACAGCGTGAGCACGAGGCCAAGGTGCAGGCGATTCCTCACTGCACGAAGAAACTTGGCAGCATTTCGGTGATTGAGCCCGAAGCCGCCGTCCACTGGTGGACCGAGCAGCAGCTGCCGTCGCCCACCAGGCTCATCAAGGTTTTCGTACAGAAATCCGGCTGCTTCACGCTGGTCGATCGCGGCATGGGCATGGGTGCGGCCATGCGCGAGCGCGAACTCGCGGCGGGCGGTGACCTGCGTGGCGGCTCGAACCTTGGCAAGGGGCAGATCAAGGCAGCCGATTACGTGATGGTGCCCGACCTGATCTCGAGCAACCGCGACGCGGGCGGTGCAGGTATCGGCGCGATTGTCGGTGGCCTCATCGGGGGTACGGCGGGTCGTCTCGCCAGCAACGTCGTGATCAACTCGAAGACGGCCGACGTGGTGCTCACGGTGACCGACGTCCGCTCGTCGGAGCAGGTGGCCATGACCGAGGGCCACGGCGAGAAGAACGATCTCGGGTTCGGCGCCGCCGGCGGCCTGTGGGGCTCGGAGATGAGTGGCAAGGCGTCGGTCGGCGCTTACGCAAGCACCACCCAGGGTCAGGTGATTACCGCCGCTTACCTCGATGCCTACACCAAGCTGGTCACCGAACTCGGCGGCCTGCCCGGCAACGCATCCGCGGCCAACACCCGCCAGTCCGGCACGGTCAACAAGCCCAGCACGCTGCGCGCCAGCGCCGATGCCAAATCGAAGGTCGTGCGCAAACTCGACCCCGGCATGGCCGTGTACCCCACGGGCGACAAGATGGGCGTGAACTGGGAAGTGGAAGACGAGCACGGCAACCGCGGCTGGCTGTCGTCGGAAAACTTCGACCTGGCCCGCTAACGCCGTTGTGGGAGCGCGCTTGCGCACGATGGGCCTGGCCGCGAGCACCCATCGCGTGCAAGCACGCTCCCGCAGCGCGCTCCCACATGCCCCTGGCCCGGCCGCGCCATGCCCTCGCCACACGGTTGCCCGTTGGATCCCGCTAGACTGGGTGGCCTTCTTCCCCAGCATGGCCGCTTTCGATCCATGAGCCGTACCACCGTCGCCACCATCCATCTCGGTGCCTTGCGCCATAACCTGGCCCGCGTTCGCGCGATGGCCACCGGCGCTCGGGTCATGGCGGTGGTGAAGGCCGATGCCTACGGCCACGGCCTGGAGCGGGTGGCACGGGCGCTGGATGGCGAGGCCGAGGCATTCGCCGTGGCCGCCATCGCCGATGGCCTGCGCCTGCGCGCGGCGGGGCACAAGCAGCGCATCGTCGTGCTTTCCGGGCCGGATACGCCTGCGGATATCGCGGAAATGCAGCGCCTGAGGCTGGAGGCACTGATCCACCACGACGCGCAGTTGCCGTGGCTGGCGAAGGCCGATCCGGCGCGTGGCGCCCTGACGGTATGGATCAAGGTCGACACGGGCATGCACCGGCTCGGGTTCGCGCCAGTGCGCGCCCGCGAGGTCCATGCCTTGCTCCGGGCCATGCCGGCGATCGGGCCGGAGATTGGGCTCATGACGCATTTCGCTTCCTCCGAGGAATTCGAGGGGCACGACACGGCCGCGCAGATCCAGCGCTTTCGTGAGGCTACCGAAGGGCTGGATGGTCCCCGCGCGCTGTCGAATTCGGCCGCCGTGCTCGGCTGGCCCGATGCCCGTGGCGACTGGGTCCGCACCGGCGGTCTCCTGTACGGCTTGTCCGTCGTGGAGGGGCGCAGCGGGGCCGATTTCGGCTTCCGCCCCGCGATGACACTGGCGACGCGCCTGGTCGCGATCAACCAGCTCACCAAGGGTGAGCGCGTCGGCTACAACGGCACCTACACCTGCCCGGAGGACATGGCTGTCGGCGTGGCCGCCATCGGTTACGGCGATGGCTACCCGCGCAGCGCGGCCCAGGGCACGCCCGTGCTGGTGAATGGCCAGCTCGCACCGCTGGTCGGCCGGGTATCGATGGACCTGATCACGCTCGACCTGCGCGGCGTGCCTGACGCGCGCGTGGGCGATCGCGTCACCCTGTGGGGCGCGGGCCTGCCGGTGGAAACGGTGGCCGCCGCCGCGGGGACGATCTCGTACGACCTCACCTGCGGCATGACCCGTCGCGTACTCTTCGTGGAAGACGAGGGCTGACGCCCGGTATCGCACCGTGCGACGCGGGTGCGTTATATAGCCCGCCTGCTTTTGAGGAAGACCGATCACATGGCCAAGGCCAAGACCGCCTACGTCTGCACCCAGTGCGGCGCGGAACACAGCAAGTGGCAAGGCCAGTGCGCCGAGTGCGGCGAGTGGAACGTGCTCTCCGAGTTCGTGGTGCAGCCGGCCAAGCCGAATGCCGTGGCGACGCCGGGCGCACGCCGCGGTGGTTACGCGGGCGGCGCCTCGGGTGCTCCGCAGATCACGCCGCTTACCGAGGTGCTGCTCACCGCCGAAGCGCGGACCAACACCGGTATCGGTGAACTGGACCGCGTGCTGGGCGGCGGCCTCGTCGATGGCTCGGTCGTGCTGATCGGTGGCGACCCCGGCATCGGCAAATCCACCTTGCTTCTGCAGATGCTGGGAACCCTGGGCGTGACGCTGCCCAGCCTGTACGTCATCGGCGAAGAATCGCTGGCCCAGGTCGCCGGGCGTGCCCAGCGCCTCGACCTCCCGCTCGCGCCGCTGCACGCGCTTGCCGAGACCTGCATCGAGCGCATCCTCGAGCAGGCCGCCGCGGCGCGCCCGCGCGTGCTGGTCATCGACTCCATCCAGACCATCTGGACCGAGATGCTCACCGCTGCGCCGGGCTCGGTCAGCCAGGTGCGCGAATCCGCGGCCAAGCTCACCCGCTTCGCCAAGGAAACCGGCACGTCGGTGTTCCTGGTGGGCCACGTGACGAAGGAGGGCGGCATCGCCGGTCCCCGCGTGCTCGAGCACATGGTCGATGCGGTGCTGTATTTCGAGGGCGAATCGGGTAGCCGTTTCCGCGTCCTGCGCGCTTTCAAGAACCGCTTTGGCGCGGTGAACGAGCTCGGCGTCTTCGCCATGTCGGAGAAGGGCCTGCGCGAAGTGCCGAATCCCTCCGCCATCTTCCTCTCCGCACACGCGGGCCCGACGCCCGGTAGCGCGGTAATGGTGACGCGCGAAGGCACGCGCCCGCTGCTCGTGGAAGTGCAGGCGCTTGTCGACCAGTCGTCGCTGGGCAACCCGCGCCGCGTGGTGCTCGGCCTGGAGCAGAACCGGCTTGCCATGCTGCTGGCCGTCCTGCACCGCCATGGCGGCGTGGCCGCCTATGACCAGGACGTGTTCGTCAACGTGGTCGGTGGCATCCGCGTGCAGGAAACCGCCTCGGACGTGCCGGTGTTGATGGCGGTGCTATCGAGCCTGCGCGACCGGCCGCTGCCGGAAAAGACCATCGCTTTTGGCGAAGTCGGCCTGTCTGGCGAAATCCGCCCGGTGCCAAACGGCGAGGAGCGCCTGAAAGAAGCCGCCACCCACGGTTTCCGCCGCGCCGTCGTCCCCGCCGCCAACGCGCCCAAGCGCGGCCGCGTGGGCGATATGGAAGTCATCGGCGTGGAGCGCCTCTCCCAGGCCATCGACGCCTCGCGGGAGTGAATCGCGCGCAAGCGCGCTCCCACAAATAACCGGTGTGGGAGCGCGCTTGCGCACGAACTAGCCATGTGGGAGCGCGCTTGCGCGCGATAAGCCAACGAAGCGGAGACGCCGAGCCCTCAGGCCGTGCGATGCAGGATCAACTCCAGCACCAGCTTCGTGCCGAAGAACGCCAGCAGCAGGATCGCCATGCCGGTGAGCGTAAGGTTCACCGCGCGGATGCCGCGCCAGCCGTAACGCCAGCGTCCCCACAGCAGGACGCCGAAGACCACCCACGCCACGATCGATAGCACCGTCTTGTGCACGAGGTGCTGGCTGAACAGGTCGCCTACGAACAGGGCGCCGGTGACGAGGGTAAGCGTCAGCAGGACGAAGCCGACCGCGATCAGGCGGAACAGCAGCACCTCGGTCAGCGTGAGCGGGGGCAGGGCGCGGACCCAGTGGCCGAACCGGCTGCGCCGCAGGGCGCGTTCCTGGATGGCCAGGAGGATCGCCAGCGCGGCGGCCAGCGACAGGAAGCCGAAGGCGAACACAGCGATCGTCACGTGCATCTCGATCTGCCAGGTCATCGCCATGGGGGCGGTGCGCGGCGCGAGGAAGGCATCGATGGCGAGGAAGGCGGCCGACAACGGGAAGATCAGGATGCCCAGGCCGGCGACCGGGCGGGAAAAATTCACCACGAGCGTGAGCGCCGACGCGATCCACGCCACCAGCGACAGCGCGGCGAAGAAGTGCAGGTCCAGCGTGCCGCGGTGCGCCCCGAGCAGGGCGCCGGCATGGGCCAGTGCGGCCACCAGCGCAAGCGCCATGCCCCAGCGGGCCAGCGGCTGGCCGCCCGTCACCAGCGGCCGGGCGAGGACGCCGGCGGCGGACAGGTAGAAAAGGATGGCGGCCAGCGAGAGGGTGACGATCATGGAGGCGGAGTGTGGCATAGGGGATCGGGGAGCGGAATGCGACACAGTGGCATTTGCCGCCGCGAGCCTCTCGCCCCCCGCCCTTTGTGGGAGCGGGGGGGGGGGCGGGGGGGGGTGGGGGGGGGCCCCGCCCCCCCCACCGCGCGCCCCCAGGGGCCGGACGGCGGAGGCACTCTGTACACCCCCCCCCGGCCCGGCCCCGCCCGGGCACACCCGCGGGCACGG